>DATARI010000079.1:0-2029 GCA_036264255.1 Acidimicrobiales bacterium
AGAACCACTACTGTGTGCCGTGGCACCTGCTGGTGAAACTCCCGCTCATCCAGAACATCATCCCCGGCCGGTTCGTCAGCGTCACCTATCTGGCCGTCGCCGTCATGCTGGCGGTGATCATCGACCGCACCTACGCGACCGTCCGGCAACGGTTCACCGCCGGGCTGCGACTCGGACCGCTCCGGGAGCGGTGGGCGGCGGCGCTCGCCGCGTTCATCGTGGCCGGGATCGCCCTGGTCCCGATCGCCGTCTACCTGGCCGGTACCGTCCCGATGGTCACCCAGCCGGTGGTGCTCCCCACCTGGTTCCGGACGGTGGCGCCCCACTTGACCGGTCACCCGGTGCTGCTCGTCTATCCGGCGCCTTTCACCCTCGTCCAGAGCTCGATGACCTGGCAGGCGGTCGACGGGATGCACTATGCGATGGTGGGAGGGGGCGGCCCCGGGGGCGTCCTCACCCGAGCCGGGAAGGAGCGCGAGGGCCAACTGGCCATCACCATCAACTCGTTGTCGCCGGACCGTCGGGTGGAGACCCCGGCCGACATCGAGGCCACCCGGCAGGCGTTGCAGGGGTGGGGCGTGACCATGGTGGTGATACCCGACCAGCCCGGTCTCCCCACCTATGAACAGGTCCGTTCAGTGCCGTCCAGCGTCGCCCTGATGACCGCCGCCATCGGTGCCCCACCCGTTCACCAGGCCGAGGCCTGGGTGTGGACCGGGGTGGACAACGCCGCGCCTTCGGGGGTCCCGACGATGAAGGCGTACCAGGCGTGCCTGGTCGGTCCCGCCGATGCGCCCACCCCCACCGCCGACATCCCCGGTTGCCTGCTGGCGGCCTCTGCAGCGCGGTGACAGGCGGTAACGGGTGACTGATTCCGTGACGCTCGACCCGCCCCGATCCCGTCCGATGGAGGCGCCGGACGTTGACGACGGCCCCCGGCCCGACCCATGGGGGCCGGCCGCCGACTCGCCCACGGCGAACCGGTTCCGGACGCTGCTCATCGCGGCGGCCGCCTACCTGGCGCTGTCGGTGATCGTGTGGTGGAACGTCTGGTCGGGCCACCCCACCTCGACCACCACCTGCGGGTGCGGCGACAGTTCGCTGTTCACCTGGTTCCTGGCCTGGCCGGCGCACGCCATCGCCCACGGCCTCAACCCGCTCTACTCGACGGACCTCTTCCATCCCACCGGCGTCAACTTGCTGGCCAACACCAGCGAATTGGCCTACGGGGTGGTCCTCGCCCCGGTCACCTGGATCTTCGGCCCCATCGCCACCTTGAACGTGGCCCTGACCCTGAGCCCGTTCCTGTCAGCGTTGGCGATGTTCGTGCTGCTGCGCCGGTGGGTGGGGTGGCAGCCGGCGGCCTTCGTCGGAGGCCTGCTCTACGGCTTCTCACCGCTCGTCCTGGTCAGCCTCAGCGACGCCCATCTGATGGTGGCCACCTTGGTGGTTCCACCGTTGATCGTCGGCTGCCTCGACGAGTTGCTGATCCGTCAACGGCGCCGGGCGGTCCCGGTCGGCGTGGTGCTTGGCGCGCTGGTGGCTGTCCAGTTCTTCATCGGGACCGAAGTGCTGACCTTGACGATCATCTGCGGTGTCCTCGGGGTGGGGGTGGTCCTGCTCTACGGGCTCTGGCACCGCCTCGAGGTACGCCGGCGCCGCGACCACGCGGTGGTGGGTCTGATGGCCGGAGTCGTCACCGCCGTCGTCCTGTTGGCCTATCCGCTGTGGTTCGCCGTCGACGGTCCGGCCCATTTTTCCGGTGCCCTCTGGACGGGCCTCTACGTCGGCTTCGGCGGCGTCACCTTCAAGAACTACGTGCTCCCGCTGGCGCCGTCTGCGAGTTTCGCCGCCCTGTCCCACCGATCCGGTTGGTATCAGGGGAATACCCTGTCGGGGCAGTACTTCGGGATCGGCCTGTTGGCCATGCTGATCGCCGGCTTTGGGGTGTGGCGACGGGACCGCCGGCTCTGGCTGTTCGGGGCGATCATCCTGATCTCGGTCTGGCTGTCGTTGGGTTTCGAGAACC
>DATARI010000153.1:0-6662 GCA_036264255.1 Acidimicrobiales bacterium
AACTCCGCCCGCTGGGTGAGTTGGAAGTCGGCCTTCCGGTCGTCGTGGGTGGAGGTCTCCGAGCCCACCTTGCCGGCTCCGGTGTAGATGGCCCGGGTGACGAAATGGGGGGTGATCCCGAAGATGATCCGGTCGAACGGCGCCGCCCGGTCCATCAGATAGTTCTCGTGGGTCCCGTAGGAGTTGCTCTTCCGGTCGGAGTTGTTCTTGTAGACCACGAAGCGTCGGCCGTCCGGCACCGAGGCGTTGGCCGCCACCATCGACCGGATGAGGATCTGCTCCCCGGCCCGGTCGTAGCGCACACACTCGAGGGCGTCGGCGCACTCGGGGGTGGAGAACTCCGGGTGGGCGTGGTCGACGTAGAAGCGGGCACCGTTGGTGAGCACGGTGTTCAGCAGGTGGGTCTCCACCTCCGGCGGCATCGAGCCCTCCCGGGCGAAGCCGCGGGCGTCATTGCCGGGCGACTCGTCCTCGAAGTCCCATCCGGTCTGCTGGCGGACAATGTCCTGGGCATAGGCGTTGATGAGCACCGACGAAGCGGCGATCGGATTGGGATCGCCGTTTTCGACGTGAATGCCATACTCGGTTTCGATACCGCAGACCTTGGGGATGGCCACGCGCTGACCCTACCCTCGCTTCAGCTCAAAGATACTGACCGGTGCCCACCCGTTCGATGGACCGGCCACCCTTGGTGCCCAGGTCTTCGCTGATGAGCGTGCGGATGTAGACGATCCGCTCGCCCTTCTTCCCGGAGATCTTCGCCCAGTCGTCGGGGTTGGTGGTGTTGGGGAGATCCTCGTTCTCCTTGTACTCCTGGCGGATCGACTCCAGCAGGTCGTCGGTGCGGATCCCCCGACCGGTCCCGGCAATGGCCCGCTTGATGGCCAGCTTCTTGGCCCGGCGGACGATGTTCTCGATCATGGCCCCCGAGGAGAAGTCGCGGTAGTAGAGGATCTCCTTGTCACCGTTCTGGTAGGTCACCTCCAAGAACCGGTTCTCCTCGTCCTCCCGGTACATCTCGGTGACGGTGGCCTCGATCATGGCCTGGGTGGCTTTGGCCGGATCCCCGCCGCCTTTGACTTTGACCTCGTCGGCGTCGAGGGGGAGGTCCGGGGTCAGATAGCGGGAGAAGATCTGGGTGGCGGCCACCTCGTTGGGGCGCTCGATGCGGATCTTCACGTCCAACCGGCCGGGGCGGAGGATGGCCGGGTCGATCAGGTCCTCCCGGTTCGACGCCCCGATGACGATGACATCCCGCAGGGTCTCGACCCCGTCGATCTCCGCCAGCAGCTGGGGCACGATGGTCGATTCCATGTCCGAGCTGATGCCGGTGCCCCGGGTCCGGAACAGCGAGTCCATCTCGTCGAAGAAGACGATGACCGGCACCCCCTCCTCCGACTTCTCCCGGGCCCGCTGGAAGACAAGCCGGATCTGGCGCTCGGTCTCCCCCACGTACTTGTTGAGGAGCTCGGGGCCCTTGATGTTCAAGAAGTAGCTGCGGGTGTTGGTGTTGCCGGTCACCTGGGCGACTTTCTTGGCCAGCGAATTGGCCACCGCCTTGGCGATCAGGGTCTTCCCGCAGCCCGGCGGCCCGTAGAGCAGGATCCCCTTGGGGGCGGGCAGCTTGTGCTCGGCGAACAGCTCGCGGTGGAGATACGGAAGTTCGACGGCATCGGTGATCGCCTCGATCTGAGCGTCGAGTCCGCCGACGTCGGCGTAGGTGACGTCGGGCACCTCCTCGAGGACGAGCTCTTCGACCTCGGGACGGGCCAGCTTCTCCACCAACAGGCCGGTGCGGGACTCCATCAGCACGGTGTCGCCCGAGCGGAGCTTCACCCCGATCAGGGCGTCGGCCAGCTCCACCACCCGCTCCTCGTCGGCGCGGCAGTAGACGAGTGCCCGGGTGCCGCCGTCGAGCACCTCTTTCAGCACCACCACCTCGCCGGAACCTTCGCCTTCCCGGGCCAGGATGACATTGAGCGACTCGTTGAGGACGACTTCGTCCCCCCGTTGCAACTCGCCGAGGGCGATCTCGGGGTGGAGCGACACCCGCATCTTGCGGCCACCGGAAAAGACGTCGACCGACCCGTCGTCGTTGGTGCCGAGGAAGGTGCCGTAGGCGGCCGGTGGCTGGGTGAGCTTCTCCACCTCTTCGCGGAGGTTGGTGATGTGCTCCTTGGCCGTCTGCAGGGTGAAGGTGAGTTTCTCGTTCTGGGACACCGCCTGGGCCAACTGCCCCTTGGTCTCGAGCAGTCGCTCCTCGAGGGTCTGAACGCGCAGCGGGCTCTCCTGGAGCCGGCGCCGGAGCAGGGTGACCTCTTCCTCCGCCTCCTGGGCGCGGATGCGCAAGGTGGCGAGGTCGTCACTCTCCATCCCATCGCCCGGCTGCCGCCGGTCCTCTGCGTTCTCAGGATCAGTCGTCGGAATCACCTCTCATGGCTGGGCTCTTCAATGGCGACCATACACCGGCACCTACTCGGATCGAGCACCACCCTGACGCCCAGGAGGGTACCCGGCCAGGCGTCAACTTGGGCCTGGCGCGGTTCGGGATAGCATGGGCTGACGGGTTGGAGGCCCTTCGGGGCGACAGCGGGCGTTTGGCGCTGTTTGCCCGCTGGAACTGCCGTTGTCGGCCGTCCACGCCCGCGTGGACCGGAATGCACCTAGGAGAGTTGTCACTGATGAAGGTCTGGATCGACCAGGATCTCTGCACCGGGGATGGTCTCTGCGAGGAGATCGCTCCCGCCGTCTTCACGCTGCTCGACGACGGCCTGGCCTACGTGAAGGAAGGCGCTGACGTCAAGAACGAGCCCGGCGGCTCGGCCGGGATGGCCAGCGTCCCGAGTGACCTCGAGGACGCGGTGGTGGAGGCCTCGGAGGAATGTCCCGGCGAGTGCATCTTCATCGAGCAGAGCTGAGCCCTCCCGCCGGCTGACGGTCCCGCCGTCCCCGTCGCTCAGACCGGGTCGGGGACCATGCCCGCGTCGTCCCCGGAGTCCGCATCCGGTTCTTCGAATCCGTACTTCTTGGCGTTGTAGGGAACCGCGCCGGGCTCCGGCACCAGGAGCCGGGCGGTGGTGAGGAAGCCGGTGTGCCCCACCATGCGGTGGTCGGGACGGACCGAGCGGGACTCCACATGCCAGGTCCGGTAGAGGACCTCGACGGTGGACGCCATCCCGAAGGCGGAACGGGCGAGGGCGGTGCGCAGCTCCGATGTCTGGTTGATGGTGGGGAGATAGGCGCAGAGAATGCCACCCGGGCGCATGGACAGCTCCGCGTGAGGCAGCACCCGCCAGGGCTCGGGGAGATCGAGCACGATCCGGTCGAGTCCCCGCTCCTCGATGCCCTCGTAGACGTCGCGCAGCTCGACCCGGTACCGGGGGTCCTCCCCCACCAGGGCCGCCACATTGGCTTTGGCCCGCTCGGCGAAGTCCTCCCGCAACTCGTAGCCGACCACCTCGGCCCCGGCCCGCAGCAGGGCCATCGACAGGGCGCCCGATCCCACCCCGGCTTCCAGCACCGACACCCCCGGAGCGATGTCGGCCAGCACCATGATGGCGGCCAGGTCCTTCGGGTAGATGACCTGGGCCCCCCGGGGCATCTTCAACACCACGTCGGTGAGGGTGGGGCGGACCACCAGAAACCGCCGGCCGGTGCTGCCGAGGACGGTGGAGCCCTCGGGACTGCCGATCAGGTCATCATGGCCGACGATGCCCATGTGGGTGTGGAAGTTGGAACCGGCCCTCAGGGTGATGAGGTACTGGCGCTCCTTGGCGTCGACCAACAGGACCCGTTCACCGTCACGGAGGATGGCTCGATCGACGTCGTCTCCCACCGGTGTCAATCGCCGGACGGATCGGGAGGACCAGGATCCCTGGTCGCCACCACCAGCCGTTCGCCGGGGCGAAGGACCGTCCGGTACACGACGTCGTCGTCGTGGCGGCGGGCCCGGATGAGCAGCCAGGCCGAGGCCCCGACCACGAACCAGATGGGATGCTCGCCGCGGAAGCCGCGGCGGAACCCGTTCTTCAAGAGGTAGCGGAGGAGGCGCTCCACGGCTCAGATCCGCCGGACCTCGACCACCGTCGAGCGGCTCCGCCCGCGTCGACGGCCGGCCAAGAACGCGATGGTGATCACCAGCACCGCCGCCGCCGCCCCGGCCACCAACAGCTTGGATCGGGCCGACTCCACCTCGGTGACGACCTCGCCGTTGAGCTCGCGGAAGCGGGCCTCGATGTCGTCACGGGTGATGGTTCCCGAAGCCGGGCTCATGCTGTCTCCTTGTCTCGTTCGACTTGTCGCCGTCCCTGACCCCGGCTGACGGCGGTGATCGCCAGGGCGGCCACCGCCACCACCGCCACCATGCAGATCAGGTAGGGGGCCCAGGACCAGTTGCCGGTGAAGGTGCTGCCGGTCTCCGCCTGCAGCACCCGGAGCAGCCCGATGGCCGCGATGACCAGCCCGATGCCGAGCGCCACCGATCCGGCCACTCCGAAGACGATGAACCGCCCGAGTCCCTTCAGCGGCTGGAGGGTCTCCTGCTTGACGTAATCGACGACCAACTGCAGGGTCTCACCCCCGAGGGCCTGGACCCGCCCGGTGCCCTTGTCGTTGTCCTTACGGCCTGGGGTCACGATCCTCCTCCGGTGTCGTCGTCCCCCGATCCATCGCCGGCTTGGGGACCTCGCCTCCGCCAACTATAGGCAAGGCCACGGGTTCTCCCGGGATTTGCCTTCCCCCAGGGATCAGTCGGGATTCTCCACCGAGACGTTGAGCGCCGCCGCCGCGGTGGCGGCGGCGTTGGTTCGGCGGTAGTGCAGCATCCCGCGCAGGGTTCCCGCACCCTCCGGGAAGTCGGCATCCATGGCCGACTCCGCCCGGCCCCGTCCCCACTTGGCGATCCAGAGGGTGAAGGCCAGCAGACCACCGATGAACACCCCGCCTACCACCGGGGATACGGCCAGGAATGGCCCGGTCGGAAGGACCAGCGCCAACAGGACCCGAGCGGCGGCGTCGCAGATGAGCCCGACACCCCAGGCGGTGTTGATCATCCCGAACAGGACCCGGGCCGGGGCCATCTCCCAGAGTCCGTCGAACGCCTCCCGGCGGACGGGGTCGTCCCCGGCGGACAGGGCCCGACCGATGTAGAAGATGATCGGCCGGCGCCCGCCAAGTTGCGAGAGCAGACACGCCAACCCGAACAGGGAGGTAAAGGCCGAGTCCCGCACCTTGAGGACGAAGGCGCTCCCGCCGAGGGCGTAGGACGCCAGCAGACCGGCGACGAAGCCGAACAGCACGATGGCACCGATGGGGTCGATCCTCCGCTGGCGTATGAATTCGATCGTCACCCACAGGGCGGCGGGGATCCCGGCGATGGCCAGGGCGGGGGCATCGCCACCGACGTGGCTACGGACCAGGTAGTAGACCCCGAGGGGGATGAGGGCGCCGAAGATGGCGCTCGGCCCCACCGCCTTCAAGGACGGGGCTCCCGGCTCCCAACCGTCGCGGGGATCGTGGGGAAACACGAACCCGTCCGGCGACCGACCGCCGGCGTCCTCTGCTTCCCCCTCCACCGCTCCAGCCCCAGCCTCCACTGCCGTCATTATGGGCGCCCGGGGGGCCGACGACAACCCCGATGCTCAGCTGACCAGGGGCAACGGCCTGGCGTCGGCGTCGAGTTGCCGGCTGGCGCCGTCGGCTTCCCACCGCACCGTGACCGGCTCGGGGGGGCTGACCCGACGATGGAGGGTGGCGAGGGCCACTGGGGCATCGAAGCCCGGGGACCAGGCCACCGAGGTGAGCTGGCCCACCTCGTGCTCGCCGTCGGCGGTCCACACCGCCGCCCCCACCGGCGGAAGGCCGTCTCCGTCCTCGGCGATGACCAGTCCGGCCAGCTTCCGGGCCACCTTGGAGCCGCGGGAGTCGAGGCGGGCGACCAGCTCCTGGCCGGTGAAGCACCCCTTGGTGAACGACACCGTCCGCTCCACCAACCCGGCTTCGGCGGCGATGGTCGCCTCGGTGAGCTCCCGCCCGTTGACCGGCAGCCCGGCCTCGATCCGGGCGGCCTCCCAGGCGCCTTCGCCTACCCGGAGGACCGACGGGTCCACCCAGGATTCGAACCCTTCTCCCCCGCCGCCCGGCCCCAGCAGATCAAAGCCACTGCATCCGGGCCAGTCGACCGGGAGTCGCAGCACGGACGGGTCGGAGGCGACCTCGGCGGGGATCACTCCGGCTCGATCGGCGTCGGGCCCGCGCACCGCCATGCCCTGCCAGTCGAGCGGTTCGATCTCCACTTTCACCCGGAGGCGGAACCGCAGAAGGCGGGCCTGCACCACCTGGCCGAATCCGGGGTCGGTGTCGAGGACGAAGGTGTCCGGCCCGGTGCGGGTCACCCGCACGAAGGCATCCAGCTTCCCCTGCGGGCTGAGGAGCAACGACTCGGTCGTCTCCCCCACCGCCAGCCCGGCCAGGTCCTGGCTGCACTGGCCCTGGAGGTAGGTGACGGCATCGGGTCCGGACACCGACAGGGCGTCGCGCCGGATCCGGTGGGCGCCTACCGAATCGCGCAGGGCCCGGTAACCGGCGATCATCTGGTCGTGGGCGGCGATGCTCATGGCTCCACCGACGTTCCCGCCAACGCTGCCGTCGGCGTCGTGGCGGGC
>DATARI010000160.1:0-48893 GCA_036264255.1 Acidimicrobiales bacterium
GACTCCGCCCCGGAGACGTGGTCTTCAACAGTTGGTCCTACGGGCTGCACAACGGGGCCTTCGCGTTCGACGACGCCCTCTACCGGTGGCTCAACTGTGTGGTGCTGACCACCAGTACCGGCACCGTCACCAGCACCGCCCGCCAACTGGAGTTGGCCCGCCAGTACCGGCCGGCCGCCATCCTCGGCACCGGCGACTATCTGCTGCGGCTGGCCGAGGCGGCCCGAGAGGCCGGGCTCGACCCCCGGACCGACCTGGGCATCCGCTCGCTGGCCACCAACATCGGCAACGAGGAACTGCTGGAGGAGACCTTCGGCGTCCCCGCCTTCGCCACCTATGGGTTCCATGAGGTCGGGTATGTGGCCGTCGAGTGCCCGGCCAAGGAGGGCCTCCACATCTTCGAGGACGCCTTCCACGTCGAGGTGGTCGATCCCGAGACCGGGGCGCCGGTCCCCGACGGGACCACCGGGGCCCTGGTGGTCACCGAGCTCTACAAGACCGGCAGCCCGCAGTTCCGCTACAACATCATGGACCTGTCCTTCCTGCATCCCCGCACCCGCTGCGCCTGTGGCAGCTGGCTCCGGCGGATGGGCCGCTTCGCCGGCCGGGGCGACAACATGATCAAGCTGCGGGGGGTCAACATCTGGCCCGAGGGCATCGGCCAGATCGCCACCGCGGTGCCGGGGACCACCACTGACTACTTCGTCCGGGCCGAGCGCCACGATGACCGCGACCGGGTGGTGGTGATGGTGGTCAGCGACCTCGACCCCGGTCGGTGGCCGGAGCTGGCCGCCGAGGTCGAGGCGGTCCTCCACCGGAAGTTCGGGGTCAGAATCGATGCCGAGGTGGCGGCCCCCGGCGGTCTCGATCTGCTCACGGAAGTGGCCTCCCGGGCCAAGGCCAAGCGGTTCCGGGACGACCGCTGACATGACCGGAACCGCAGTCACCGCGCCGACCGCCCGTATCCGGGTCGGGGCCTGGTACGACGACCGGGAGCTGGAGTTGCCCTTCCCGCCGGGATGGACGGTTGAGACCCGCGCGCCGGCCGGGGCCGACGACATCGGGGCCGCTGGGATCGCCGAGGCGTTCGCCCATCCAGTGGGCACCGTCCGGCTCCGGGAGCTGGCCCGGGGTCGCCGGGCCACGTGCGTGGTGGTCGACGATCTCACCCGCCCCACCCTCGGGCGTCGGCTGCTGCCGCCGCTGTTGGCCGAGCTGGAATCGGCCGGGATCCCCGCCGCCGACGTCCATGTGCTCATGGGGGTGGCGAACCACCGGCCCCTCACCCGGGACGACCTCCTCAAGAAGTTGGGTCCCGAGGTGCTGGCCCGGTGCCGGGTCTCCAGCCACTTCTCCTGGTCAGGCTGCCAACCCGTCGGGTCGACGAGCCGGGGCACCCCGGTGGAGCTGAATGCCGAATTCCTCCGGTCCGATCTCCGCATCCTGGTGGGATCGATCATCCCCCACGCCGCCACCGGCTTCTCCGGGGGAGCCAAGCTGGTGATGCCGGGGGTGGCCAGCATCTCCTCCGCCGAAGCCTTTCACCGGGGCAGCGCATTGGAGGGCCACTACGGCGACGTCGACAGCCCGGGTCGGCGGGAGGCGGAGGAGGCCGCCCGGCTGGCCGGGGTGGACTTCATCGTCAACTCGGTCCCGACCCCGGACATGGGGATCGCCGGGTTGGCGGTGGGCGACCTGGTTTCCGCCCACCGGGCCGGGGTCGACATCGCCCGGAGGGTGTTCGCCACCCCGGCCGGCCCGGCCGCCGACGTCTGCTTGCTCTCCCTCTATCCGAAGGACTCCGAGTTCCTGCAGCACCTCACCGCCTTCGCCCCCTACCGGACCTCCCCGGAGCCGCTGGTCCGCCGGGGAGGATCGGTGGTGGTGGCCCTGGCCGGTTCCGAGGGGCTCGGGTTCCACTCCCTGTTTGGGCCGGGCATGTCCCTCGCCGCCCCGGCCGCCACCCGACTGTCCGGGCGACACCTGGCCTTTTTCTGCCCAAACCTCGAACGGGGAGAACTGGCCCCGGAAGTCGCCGACGACACCGTCCTCTTCGACCGGTGGGACGACTCGGTGGCGTGGCTCGAGTCCCGGCACACCGGGTCGATCCGGGTGATCGCCTTCCCCTGCGCCACCATCCAACTGGTGACGCCCTGAACCCACTCGCCGGCTGAGCGGCGGATTCAGCCCGGGAGTGTCAGCCGGGGGTCGCGCACCTTCACCTCGAACTCGGTGGGGAGCCGCCGCTGGATGGCGGACTCCAGCACGTCGCGCAACATGGCCGGGGGCAGGATGCAGTCGAGGCAGTCGACCGCGCTGAGGTCGAGGCTGACTTCGATCCGGGCGGTCTTCGGGTCGGCGGCGACCAGGGTGAGGACGGCGCCGTCGGCCCGCATCAGGTCACCGACCTCGTCGACCGCCTCGGCTACCGCCTGCTCGTCCATCGTCGCCTCCCGCTGCACGTTACCGGGAACCCGGCAGGGGGTGGTTGAACAGGTCGCAGGCATTGGCGAAGGCCACCGCCTCCAGCTGTTCGGGAGTGAGACTCGACCCGCAGTGACGGAGGATCTGCTGGCTGGCCGGCCAGCTGGAATCGGCGTGCGGGTAGTCGACCTCCATGCTCACGTGGTCGACCCCGACGGTGGAGGCCACCGCCTGGAGCCCGAGCGGCTCCTCGATGGTGCAGAACCAGAAGTTCCGCCGCAGCACCTCGCTCGGAAGCAGGTCGATCCCCTTCCAGCATCCCGTCCAGGGCCGGTGGGTCCGGGCGGTGTGGTCCATCCAGTCCATGGCCAGCGGCAGCCATCCGATGCCCCCTTCCGACAGGGCGATGCGGATATCGGGGAACCGGACCGGGATCTGTGACCAGACCCAGTCCGCCGCGGTGATGAAGGCCGACGCCGGGAACAGGGTCTGGGCGACTTCGAGCGGCGCGTCGACCGAGGTGTCCAGGGTGTGGCCGGACGAGCCGGCATGCAGGCACACCACGGTGCCGGTCTCCTCGCAGGCAGCCAGGAAGGGGTCCCAGTGCCCGCTGTGGATGGATGGCTGCCCCTGCCCGGTCGGGTTCTCCGAGAAGCTCACCGCCCGGAACCCGGCGGCGGCATTGGCCCGGACCTCGTCGGCGGCCAGGGCCGGATCCCAGAGGCAGGGCAGCTGGAGGGCCACGAACCGGTCGGGATAGGCGCCGGCCCATGCCTCGAGATGCCACGAGTTCCAGGCTCGCACCAGGGCCAGGGCCAGCTCCTTGTCGGCCAGCCCGGAAAAGGTGGAGCCGCAGAAGCCGACCCACATGGCCGGGAAGTTGACCGAGGCGTAGACGCCGGCCCGGTCCATGTCGGCCACCCGGGCCTTGACGTCCCAGCTTCCCGGGGTCATCTCGTCGAAGCGCAGCGGACGCATCCCCCACTCCTCGGCGGGCCGGCCCATGCACGAGTCCATGCCGTAGAGCGGGTGGAGCTGGCCGTCGACCAGCCAGGCCTGCCGGGGGGCGGTGTCGGCCCCGGCCAGTCGCGTGCCCACCACCGGGTTGAGCTCCGGATCCCACTTCTCGAAGGCGTCCCCGAGCGCGCTGGTCAGCTCCGACTCCGCGACCTCGACCACCCGGGGGGCCCGCTCCACCAACCCGGCGGGCACCCGGTCGACGTAGGCGTCGGGCGGCTCGATCACGTGGTCGTCAACCGACAGGATCGGGATGTCGGCGGTCATCGGTCCACGGTGGCGGCCAGGGCGGGGGCGAAGCGGGCGCCGGCGGTGGCATTGGGCGGGGCCAGCCGGTCGAGCTCGGCGAGGATCCCGTCATCGAGGTGGATCGAGAGGGCAGCGGCGTTCTCTTCCAGGAACGCACGGGTGGTACTGCCGGGGATGGCGACCACGTCGTCACCGCGGCTCGACAGCCAGGCCAGGGCGAGCTGGGCGGGGGAGATGGCGAGCCGCCGGGCCAGGTCGGCCACCTCGCCCGCCCGGACCAGGTTCTGTTCGAGGTTGGCCCCCTCGAAGCGGGGACTGGCGTGGCGGCTGTCGCCGGGCTGGAAGCGGTCATCGGGCGAGAGGGTGCCGGTGAGCAGGCCGCGTCCGAGCGGGCAATAGGCCACGAACCCGATGCCCAACTCCCGCACCGTCGCCAGGACCTCGGCCTCCGGCTCCCGGGAGAACAGCGAGTACTCCGATTGGACGGCGGTGACCGGGTGGACGGCGTGGGCTTTTCTGATGGTCGAGGGGGCCGCCTCGCAGAGACCGAGGTAGCCGACCAGACCCTGGTGGACCAGCTCGGCCAACGCCCCCCAGGTCTCCTCGATGGGGACATCGGGGTCGACCCGGTGCTGATAGTAGAGATCGACGTGGTCCATCCCCAGCCGGGTGAGGGACGCCTGCACCGCCTGGCCCACGTACTCGGGGCGGCCGTCGAGTCCCAACCAGGTCCCGTCCGGCCGGCACCGGCTCCCGAACTTGGTGGCGACCACCACCTGGTCGCGCCGCCCGGCGATGGCCCGACCCACCAGCTCCTCCACCACGTAGGGCCCGTAGACATCGGCCATGTCCAACAAGGTGACCCCGAGATCGATGGCCCGGTGGATGGTGGCCACCGCCTCGGTCTCGTCGACCGGACCGTAGGCGCCGCCCATCCCCAGGCACCCGAGGCCCTGTGCGGAGGTGACCAGGCCTTGGCTCCCGAGTCGGCGGGTGCCGACCCCGGTCATGTCTCCCGCTGCCAGCGGGTGAGGTAGCGGCCCACCGCCTGCACCACCAGGGTCCAGATGGTCCCGAGGATCGAGACCACGATGATGCCCACATACATCTGCTTCGGCTCGAACAGCTGCCAGGAGTTGAAGATGAAGAACCCCAGCCCCTCCTTGCCGTCGATGTACTCGCCGGCCACCATCACCAGCACCGAGGCGCCGGCGGCCAGCCGGAGGGCGACCACGATGAGCGGCATGGCCCCGGGAATCAGGACATAGCGCAGCATCTGGAGCCGGCCGGCGTTGAAGGAGGTCGCCACCTCCCGGTAGGACTCGCTCACCGTCGACACCGCCGCGATGGTGGGGATGAGCACCAGAAAGAAGCACTCGATGGCGATGAGGAGGATGATCGGGAACTCGCTGAGGCCGAAGAACAGCAGCAGGAGGGGGAGGATGGCCAGCTTGGGGATGGCCCAGAATCCGTAGATCACCGGCTGGAGGGCGGACCGGGCGATGTGGGAGGCGCCGATGGCCACCCCGAGGATGAGGGCGGCGATCACCCCCATGAAGAAGCCTTCGAACACCCGGCGGAAGCTGGTGACGATCTCGTGGCCCATCACCCCGGACTGGAACAGCCGCACCGCGGTGGACCAGAGGTCGGAGGGAGCCGGGAAGAACCGGGGATCGAGGGCGCCGGTCTTCGAGGCCCATTGCCAGCCCGCGAACAACAGCACGGGGATGGCGATCCCCAACCCCACCTCGAGCCGGCGCCGGCGGTTGCGGTACCGCCGGGGGTCGGACTCCTGGGCGCCGGGCTGGCGGGTGACGATGCTCGGACCCCCCGCCCGACCGGCACCGCCCGGGCCGGCGGCGGTGGGGAAGGTGAGGCCGTCCGACGGGGAGGGAGCCGCGGGGCGGTCGGTCCCGACGTCGGGGCGGTCGACGGCTTTCGCCCCTTCGGGGGCCATCAGTGGCTTGCCGCTTCCTGCCGGCTCTCGGCCAGCTCGGTGATGACCTCCTGGCGGAGCAACTCCCAGATGCGCTGGACCACTTCACCGAACTCGGCGCTCCCCCGGAGGCTCAGGTCCCGGGGGCGGGCGAACGGCACCTCGAACGACGCCTTGATGGTGCCGGGCCGCGCGCCCATGATCACCACCCGGTCCCCGAGCACCACCGCCTCGTCGATGCTGTGGGTGATGAAGACCACCGTGCGGCGGTCCTCTTCCCACAAGCGCAGCAGCTCGTCCTGGAGGAGCATCCGGAGCTGGGCGTCGAGGGAGGCGAAGGGCTCGTCCATCAGCAGGATCTCGGGGTCGACGGCGAGGGCCCGGGCGATGGACACCCGCTGGCGCATCCCGCCCGACAGGGTGGCGGGGTGGGCGTCGGCGACGTCGGTGAGCCCGAGCCGGTCGAGCCAGTGCCGGACCCGCGCCTCCTTTTCGGCCTTCGGAAGGTCGGTGGCGATGTCGAGGCCCATCTGGACGTTCTCCGCCACCGTCCGCCAGGGGAACACGCTGTGGTCCTGGAACACCATGGCCACCAGGTGGCGGGCCGGGTCCCGGTGGACGATGTCGATGCGTCCGGCGCTGGGAGGGAGCAGGCCTCCGACCAGTCGGAGGAGGGTCGACTTGCCACAACCGGACGGACCCACCACGCTGAGGAATTCGCCCTCCCCGATGGTGAGGTCGAGGGGTCCGAGGGCTTTGACCTCCCGGTGGCGGTCGGCGAAGACCCGCTCGACGCCTTCGAAACTGATCCGCGGCCGGCCGGTCACCTCGCTCACATGACCATTCAACATCACCGTGTCCACAGAACGCTCCCGGCGGCAGGCATCATCTCGTTCGCGCGACGAGGGGTGGCCCCGCTACGACTTGGCCTTCAGGACGGCGTTGACCACTGACGGATCGACTGCTTGTTTCACGGTCAGGGGCTTGGTGAACGACAGCACCCCGCCGACGGTGAGCCACATCTTCTGGACCCCGGTCAGCAGCGGGCCGAGCGCCGCGGTGTTCATGTCGGTGCTGAAGACGACCGGTGGATTGTTGCTGATGGTGGCGACCGGGATACCCAACCAGGTGGAGATGGTCTGCATCACCGCCGGGTTGTTCCGGTAGTTCGGGGTGAGATCGGTGCGGTCGGTGCGGATCAGTGCCCGCATGATGGCCTGGGCCACCAACGGCTGCTGGCTGATGAACTGGGTGCTCATCTCATAGACCCCGGTGGCCAGCGGGGTCGGGGTGACCAGCGCGAACCGGCTGTCGGTGAGCAGCGGCTGGTAGTAGGGGGACAGCGCGTAAGCCCCCTGTACGGCACCGTTCTGCAGCGCGGTCACCAGAGCCGCCCCCGACAGGTTGGAGATCGAGACCTGGGAGAGACTGACTCCCGACTTCTGCAGCCACTGCTGGACCGGGAGGGCCGACGACGAGGCCACCCCGGCGGTGCCGAGGGTGATCTTGAAGGTGGAGAGCATCGACTTGTTGAGGGTGCCGTTCTTGTTCAGGTAGGTCTTGTTGACCCAGAACCCTTCCTTGTCCCCGGTCTGGTAGGTGTAGGGGTAGCCGACATAGCGCAGTCCCACTCCCTGGGACATGGCGTTGAGGGTGCCGGCGTTGAGGCCGGTCTCGGTGATCTGGGCGGTTCCCTGGGCCAGTTCCTGGGGTTCGGAGGCCGCCCCGCCCGGGTCGAGCTCGATGGTGACGTTCAGGTTCTCTTTGGTGAACTCACCGTTCATCTGGGCCACGACGGGGGTGGCGAAGCTCTCGACCTTGGCCGGGACGGTGAGGGTCACACTGGTCATGGTGGGGAGCGGCTTGGGGGCCGGGGTGTTCGGGCCGCTGTTGGCCGAGGAGTTGATGTTCCCGCCCGCCCCGGTGGTGGTGCTCGACGAGCTGTTGTTGCTGCTGCAGGCCGCCAGCATCGTCGCCCCTATCACCAGCACTGCAGCGGTGCCGCCCATCCTCCGCAAGGTCCTGTGCATCGGCACTTTCCTCCCTGTTTGCGCTCTGGCAACCCGGCCTTTGAACCCTCTAAGGAGATGCGCTGGCGCATCGGCGCTGGTCCCCCCCGGGAGCTATCTGCGAGCAACGTAACATGTCAGTCTAACGTTTGCAAGAGTTTCAGCCACAATCGCGATTCGGACAGCGCTGGGGGGAAATCCCAGTTCAGAGGGGGTGAACCTCGGGGATCAACTCGCGGGCGCATCGTTGGAGGCCGGCAAGCTGGTCGTCCCGGGTGTCGCCGGGGAGCATCACCGCCACCCAGGTGACCCCGACTTCGGCCAGGGCCTTGCACGAGGCCACCGCCACCCCCGGGTCGTAGTCGGCCTCACCCATGCCGAGGCCCTCGGGGATGAAGATCACGTCCAGCGGGGCGGTCCGCCCGACACCGGTGGCGTACTCGCGGAGGTAGCCGATCCGGTCGGCCAACTCGTCCGGGCCCGACAAGGGGGCGGTGTGGGTGCGGGCGGCGGCCTTGGCGGTGGTGGGGAACGGCGACCACCCGTCGGCCAGGTCCACCGCCCGGCGGATGGCTTGGCGGCTGTTGCCCCCGATCCAGATGGGGGGATGGGGCCGCTGGACGGGTCGCGGCAGGGCGGTATTGCCGGGGGCGGCGTAGCCGGGCCCCTCCCGGGTGACCGACTCGCCGGTCCAGGCCGCCTTCATGGCCACGATGGCGTCGTCGGTCCGGGTGTTGCGCTCCTCGAACGGGACACCCAGGGCCTCGAACTCCGGCTGCAGGTAGCCGGCCCCGATCCCGAGGATCACCCGGCCGGTGCTCAGCACGTCGAGGGACGCCACCGCCTTGGCGGCCAGGAACGGGTTGCGGTAGGCGGGCACGAACAGGTTGGTGTGGAGACGGAGCGAGGTGGTGGCGGCGGCGGCGAAGCTGAGGGCGACCATCGGATCGAGGGCGTGATGGCCGCCGTGGGCCAGCCAGGTGTCGCCGGGGAACGGGTGCTCGGTGGTGTAGACGGCGTCGAACCCGGCCGCTTCCGCCGCCCGGGCCAACTCCCCGATGGCGTCGCCGGTGAGGAATTCGTCCGGGCGGTCGACCCGGTGGGTCGGGAGTCCGTAGGAGACCTGCATCTCAGCTGCTCCGGGTGTCCTCGAGCCAGGCCGGCATGTCCACCGGCGGATTGGGGAGCTGACGGGCGCCGTGCTGGTCGAGCAGCCGCTTCCACCCGTCGGGGTCGGCCGGGAAGGACCGGGGATCGCCCATCATGACTTCGAAGAGCACCACCCCGTCGGGGCCGGCCACGAACGGACCGAAGGTGTCACCCTTGTCGAGGGCGATGTGGGTGCCCTTCGGGCACTGCTGATCCCCGCAGGTCATAGTGCCCTCGATCACGAAGATCACATGGTCGGAATTGTGGCCGTGGGCGTGGATCATCATCCCCGGGTCCCATTCGGCGTAGAGGGCGAGGAACCCCGGGGTGAAGTCGAGCCACCGCTCCCGGACCGAGGCGGTCCGACCGTCCTCGAAGGCGAGGGCCCGCACCTCCTGCCACGGGCCGGCGTCGAGGTGGGTGATCCGTGGTCCCATGGCGCGGTGCTCCTTGGTTGGTGGGTCGGTTTGGGTGATCGTCACCTTCCGGTCGATGATCACGGTGGCGCGGATCGATCGGGACCGAAGGGACGGTCGCCGGTGATGGTGACCCGTTGCATCACCCGGCGTTCGGTGTAGTCGGGGACGGCGTAGTGCTGGACGGCCCGGTTGTCCCAGATGGCCACCGAGCCCTCTTCCCAGTGGAACCGGACCTGGAACTCCGGCGCCTGCAGGTGCTGGTAGAGGAAGGCGAGGAGGGCATTCCCCTCCGCCCGGCTCAACTCCACGATGTGGGATGTCCAGTTGGCGTTGACGTTGAGGAGCCGTCTGCCCGTCTCGGGGTGGACCCGTACCACCGGGTGCACCACCGGCGGCCACTTGGCCACCTCGTCACGCAGCGAGGCGTTGGCCACGTGCCGGGTGCGCTCGGCCATGATCTCGAGGGAGTGCACCGCGGTGAGGCCGGCCAGGAATTGCTGCATCGGCGGCGACAGCGCGTCGTGGGCGGCCTCCATGCTGGCGAAACAGGTGTCGCCCCCCGTGCCGGGGAGGCGGATGGCCTGGAGGATCGACGCCATCGGAGGCGTCTCCATATAGGTGTTGTCGGCATGCCAGCTGTCGGCCCCCTCGCCCCTCGGAGCCACCTGGTCGAGCACCAGCACCTCGGGCCGGCCCGACGAAGCGGTGCGGAACAGCGGAAGGTCGATCTCCCCGAAGCAGTTGGCCAGGCGCACCTGCTCGTCCTCGGTCATGGGCTGGGACCGGAAGAACAGGACCTTGTGGGCCAGCAGCCCACCCCGCAGCGCCTCGACGGTGGCGTCGTCGAACGGCTGAGCCAGCTCGATCCCTCCCACCACGCCGCCGATGGCCGGGGTGAGCGGTGTGATGGACATCGTGGCAACCCCCACCGACCCCTCCTTTTTGCCGCTGTGGGGAGCGTACCGGCTCCTTCCGCCATTGGCAATCAAACGATTGACAGAGTAAGCCGGCGGTTGGATAGGATGCTGGTCGGCAACCTCGGTGGGCGACGCCCCCGGACAAAGGAGGGCCGCTGATGGCCGGCAACACCAATCACTACGACCTGGTCGTGCGGGGTGGTTTCGTGGTCGACGGATCCGGGTTGCCTCGCCGACGGGTCGATGTCGGGGTGCGGGAGGGGAAGGTGGCGGCCATGGGGCCGCTGGACGGGGCCACCGCCGACGAGGAGATCGATGCCACCGGGATGGTGGTGGCACCCGGGATCGTCGACATCCACACCCACTACGACCCCCAGATCACCTTCGACCCCTACGCCACCATGTCCTGCTACCACGGCGTCACCACGGTGGTCGCCGGGAACTGCGGGTTTTCCGCGGCGCCGGTGCGCCCAGAGGACCGGGACTTTCTCGGCGGCATCTTCGCCCAGGTGGAGAACATGGACCCGGTGGCGCTCAGCGGGGTGCGCTGGGACGAGTGCACCACCTTCCCGGAATTCCTGGCCAATCGCTCGGGCAAGCTCGGGGTGAACTTCGGCTGCTACGTCGGCCATACCAACCTTCGGCGGTGGGTGATGGGGGAGGACGCCAGCGATCGCCCGGCCACCGAGGCCGAGATCATCTCGATGGCGGAACTGGTGACCGAGGCGATGGAGGCCGGGGCGGCAGGGATGTCCTCGTCGGCGGCGCCGACCCACCTCGACAACGACGGGAGGCCGGTGCCCTCCCGGGTCAGCGATCGGGCCGAGCTCCTCGCCCTCGCCCGAGCGGTCGGACAAGCCGGTACCGGCTCGATCGCCTTCCTCCCTTCCAGTTCGATCGGCGGTCTGGATGACGACGACAAGCAGCTCCTGGTCGACATCGGCGCCGCCAGTGGCCTTCCGGTGATCATCCAGGGGCTCGGCGGACGGAACAAGGTGGACGCCCCCACCGCCACCTGGGAGGCGTCGGTCGAGTTCCTCGATCGGGCCACGGTGGCCGGCACCCCGGTGTACTCGCTGCTCATCACCCGGCCCTTCGACCGGGGCCTGACGGTGGGGCCGGCCAATCTCCACTACCTGGCCGTGCCGAGCTGGCTGCACATGCTCCGGCTGCCGGATGACGAACGGGCCGCCTTGCTGCGCGACCCGGCCGCCCGGGACGAGCTCCGCGACGCCGTCGAGCACTACAACCGCGACCCGGCGGCCGGCACCACCGTGCCGCCCCCGCTCTGGAACGCCGTCTATGTCGACCGGGTCGTCCTGCCCGAACACGACAAGCTCCAGGGACGCTCCATCCGCGACATCGCCGACGAGCAGGGGGTGGCCCCGGCCGACGCCCTCCTCGATCTGGCCCTGGCCGAGGATTTCGCCACCGAGTTCCGGTGGAGGACCGAAAGCCCGGAATGGTCGGAGGCGGTCGGCATCGCCCAGCGCGATCCCCGGATGATCATCGGGGTGTCCGACGGGGGCGCCCATCTGGCTCGGGACGACGGTGCCGATTGGAGCTCGTATTTCCTTCGCACCTGGGTCGGCGACCGGGAGGTGTGGTCCCTGGAGGAGGGCATCCGCCAGATCACCCAGATCCCCGCCGCCCTGTTGGGCATCGCCGACCGCGGGCTGCTGAAGCCCGGAGGGTGGGCCGACATCATGGTCTTCGACCCCGACACCATCGGGCCGTGGAAGAAGGAATTCGTCCACGACCTCCCCGGTGGTGTCGGCCGCTTCAAGGCCTGGGGTCACGGCGTGCAGGCGACGGTGGTCAACGGCGTGCCCATCGTCCTCCACGGTGAGCTCACCGGTCGGCTCCCCGGCCAGGTGGTCCGCCCCGGCTGAGTCGGCCGGTTGTCGTGGCTCCGGTAACGGGCGTCGAGGGTCACAGCCGAGTGGCAGCCTGTCCATGGGCTTGACCCATGATCAGGAGGAGCGGAGAAGCGTGGCGATACGGAACGAACGGGAGCCACCCGACCACGTGGTTTACCAGCTCGACGAGGCACTTGATCTGCTGGCCGCGTTGGAGGACGGTCGTGACGTACTCGTCGATACCGACCACCTCTCGGTACTCGTGCAAGTCGAGCATCAGATCCAAATCCTCGGCCGTAGACTTGGTTTTGACCAAGGAGGATCCGATGTCCATTGAGCTGCTCAGGGCGTCTGAAGCGGCACGTCGCCTGGACCTGTCTACCAAGGATCTCTTGCGCCTCGTCCAGGCCCGCGAGATCCGTTACGAGATGGTCGACGGAATCGCTCATATTCCCAGTGATGCGGTTGATGAGTATCGGGTCAGGGCATCCTGACTCCGGTCAAGATGAGCCCACCGCTCAGGCTCCGACCCGGGTGAGCAATTCGTCGACATAGGTCACCGCTCGCCGGCAGGCCGACGGGTAACCCTCCGCTTCGATGCGCGGCCCGAGCAACTCGATTTCGAACGGTCCCGGATACCCGCTCCCCAGGGCCAGTCCGACGATCCGCTCGAGGGGAATCACCCCGTCACCGGGAACCGCCCGGTCGGGGATGGCGGCAGTGGGGATCACCAGGTCGCTCAGCTGGACAAGGGTGAGGGCCTCCCCCGCCGAGCGCACCGAACGTCCGAGATCGCGCTCGGCGAAGCAGTACCCGGCCTCCAGTACCACCCCGACGCCGAGGCGGTCGGCCAATTCCACACTGTCCCGGAAGGAGTGGACGAACCCGACTTCGACCCGGACCGGCAAGGTCTGTTCGATGGCCACCGTCATCGACCGTCGGCGAGCCTCGGCCAGCACCGGTCCGAGAGCTTGCGCCAGGCCGGCGGCGGCCTCGTCCCAACTCAGCGGCCCGGCGGCCCCAGTGGTGACGGTCAGCTCCGGCACTCCCAACTCGCCGGCCAGCTCGAGGGCACCGAGCAGTCGGCGGCGATCGTCCGGCCACGAGCCGGGGTCACCGGGGGCGGCGCCCCGGGCGAAGAGGTGGTCGACCCGGAGTCCGGCCGCCGCGATCAAACCGACCGCGCGTTCCTCCCCACAGGCCACCAGCTTGTCGAGGTAGAGCCCGGCCCGGTGCACGTCGAGGTCGGCGTAGAGCTCGAGGTCCCGCTCCAGCGGCCAGCTGGCCGTGCTCAGGCTGTTGAGTCCGAGGCGCGGGTGCATGGTGCTCAGTCCGGCAACCAGGTTCGAAGGACGCTGGCCTCCCCCGCCCCGAGGGCCGGAGCCGCCCCGTGCAGCCGACCGGGGGTGGTCCCCAGTCGCGGGCTGGGTCCCGGGATCAGGACCGGCCCTTCCCCGATCTCGAGAATGGAGCGCCGGGCACGGACGTGGGGATCGGCGATCACCGCGGCCAGGTCGTTGACGGGGGCCGCCGGGATCCTGGCTTCCGCCAGTGCCGCCAGGGCGGCGGGGCCGTCCATCGACGCGATCCAGCCGGCCACCAACCCGTCGAGTTCGTCAGCGGCCCGCAGGCGATCGGCCGAACGGCCGAAGCGGGCCCGGTCCTCGGCCCCGTCACGGCCGAGGAGGGGGAGGAGGCGGCCGACCTGATCGTCAGTGGTGCCGGACACGGCCAGCCAGGCGCCGTCCGATGCCCGGTAGACGTTGCGGGGCACGCCGCCGTCGATCCGGCTGCCGGACCGCCCGGGGGGTGGGCCGGCCGGGTCCCACCCGGCCAGGACCGGACCGAGCAGGGTGAGGATCGGCTCGAACATCGAGACGTCGACGTGCTGACCGGTGCCGCCACCGGCGTCGCGGTGGTAACAGGCGAGCAGGGTGCCGATTACGCCGGACAGCGCCACCAGGGTGTCGCCGATCGGCACCCCGGCGAGCACCGGCGGTCCCTCCCGATCACCGGTGAGTCCGGTGAGTCCGGCGAAGGCCTCGGCCATCGAGCCGGCCCCCGACCGACCGGCGTAGGGACCGTCGTTCCCGTAGCAGCTGACGCTCACCACCACTGCCCCGGGATTCCGGGCGGAGATGGCGGCGGGGGTACAGCCCCAGCGCTCGAGCAGGCCCGGGGGCTGGTTGACCACCACGACCCCGGCGGCGGCGGTCAGTTGCTGGAGCCGATCGATCCCCTCGCGGGCGCCGGTGTCGATGACCACGCTGCGCTTGTTGCGGGCCACCAGCTCCCACAGGAGCGACGTCCCCCCGCGGTGGGCACCGAGGCGGCGCATGGGATCGCCGTCCGGGGGTTCCACCTTCACCACGTCCGCCCCGAAGTCTCCGAGGATGGCGGAGATCTGGGGGGCGGCCAGGTAGGTGGAGAGGTCGAGCACCCGGAGCCCGTCGAGTGCGTCGGCCACCGGTCTCTCCTCTCCCGGCCGGCGGGTCAGTGCCCGGTGGCGGAAGTGGACAGTGCCTGGGCACCGGCCACCGTGACGGTTTCCGTATCCCGGCCGGACCGCAACACGGTTCCCGGCAGCTGACCGGTGTGCTCGCCGTGTTCGACGATGGGTTCCCCGTTCACCAGTACCGCGGCGATACCCCGCGCGGCGGCATAGATGCGCCGGGCCCCGCCGGGCAGATCGGTGCGGATCTCCTCCGGCATCGGGCCGACGGTGTCGGGATCGAACAGCACCAGATCGGCCCCCCAACCCGGGCGGATCCGGCCGCGACCCGTCACCCCGAACAGTCGGGCGGGCACATCGGTCAGTTCCCGGATCGCCGTCTCCAGGCTGAACAACCCCCTTCGGCGCACCGAGCCGGCCAGCACCGACGTGGTGTAGTTGAACGAGGAGGCGACATCCAAGTGGGCGCCGGAATCGGCAGCTCCGATCACGGTGCGGGGGTCGGTCATCGCGGCTCCCCGGAGCTCCCAGCTCCGATCGTCGTCCCCCACCGGGTCGGGCATGAAGACGGCGCCGAGACCGTCCTCCACCGCGATGTCGAGGAAGCAGTCGAACGCCGAGATCCCTCGCTCCTTGGCGATGTCCTCCACCCGCCGCCCGGCGAGGGTCCCGGTCGCCGGGTCGGCGGTCTGGACCACGGTCATCCGGGACGGATCGGTGTGGTTGCGGAGCATGGCCGGCACCGCATCGGAGACCACCCCGGCCAGCAATGCCTGGCGGCGTCCCCGGTCGGCGAGCCAGGCCTGTCGCTCGGCGAGGGGAAGGCTGAACAGCTCCGCCCACCCCGGCAGCGCGTCGAGCAGGAACCCGCTGAGGAAGCTCACGTAGAACCGGCGGGGGTCGGGCACCACCTCGGCCACCACGTGGCCGCCACGGGCGGTGGCATGATCGGAGGCGGCCAGCTCCTGGACCGCCTCGTCCCACCGCTGTTGGTAGATGAGCAGCGCATTCCAGTTGAGCACCCGGTCGGCCTCCCGGGACATGTCGGCCATGGTGTCCATCATCCCCGACGCGAACGGGCCGGCCCCGGGGTTCAGGCCGAGCGAGGTCCCCGGATGATCACGGAGGGCGGCGGCCAGTCCCACCAGTTCGGCCGACTCGGTGGCCCGGGAGGGGACCGGCAGGCCGTTCCCGTCGCTGTGGCTGGAGGCGAGCGACGAGGTGAACCCGAGGGCCCCGTCGTCGAGGGCCTGGTGCAGCCGACGGGCCATGTCGGCCGACTGAGCCTCCGTAGGTTTTCCGCCCACCGCCGCCGGGCCCATGGCCAGGTAACGGAGGGTGGAGTGCCCGACCGCGAACCCGGCGTTGACCGCGATCCGGCCATCGAACCGGTCGAGCCACTGACCGAACGACGTCCATTCCCATTCCGGCCCCGATTCCAGTGCCTCCAGCGGGATCCCCTCCACCCGGGCCAGCATCCGCCGCACGTAGTCGGTGGCATCGGGCTGCAGCGGGGCGATCGAGAAGCCGCAGTTGCCGCCGAGCACGGTGGTTACGCCGTGGAGGGTGGACGGGGTGGCCAGCGGATCCCAGGCGAGCTGGGCGTCCAGATGGGTGTGGCTGTCGACGAAGCCCGGGGCCACCACCATGCCCTCGGCCGACAGGGTTCGGCGAGCCGGGCCACTGTCCTCGTCCACCGAGACGATGCGGCCACTGTCGATGCCGACATCGGCTTGCCGCCGGGGAGCGCCGGTGCCGTCGATCACCGTGCCGCCGACGATACGCAGATCGATCATGGTCGGATTCCCGTCCTTCTCAGTGGGCCCAGGCCCGGACCAGACACCGCTGGTGGTGGTCGTCGTCCAGGTAGGCGGTGCGGTTGTGGAGGATCACCGAGTTGTCGGCTACCAAGGCGTCGCCGGGCTCGAGGAGGAGATCGACGTCGAGGGGCCGGGAGTCGAACAGCTCGTCGATGGCATCCAGGGCCGCCGACACCTTGGGGTCGAGGGTCATGCCTATCCGTCGGGCGCCGGTTTCCATGAAGTAGCGGTTGAACCGGATCCGGGCTCTTCCACCCCGCCCGATTCCCACTGCCGGAGCCTCCACCGGGTCGGCGGACGACACGCCGTCATCGTCGCGGGCGAACGGCAGCGGCACGCACAACGCCGCCGCCAGGGCTTCGTCCCAAGCCCGCAGTTCATTGAGCAAGGTGTGCCCGCTCACCAGGCGGGTACGGCCGCCATCGGCGGCGCGCTGGAGGGCGAACAGGCCGAGGACGGCCGGGAGCTGGTCCCGGGGGGCGGCGGCCTGATCGGTGTGGAAGAGGAGTTCCCCTGATCCTCTCGACCCGTACTGGCGGTCATCGCCGACGCCGGTGGTGCGGACCAGGTGGAGGAGGTCGCCCTGCACGTCCTGGGCCAGCAGGGTCCCGAAGCCGCCCATCAAGGAGGCGAACAGCTGGGTGCCCCACCGGCTCCGGTCTCCCACCGGAAATCCCCTCACCACCGCGAACCCGGGACCCTCGGTCAGCCGGTTGCCGACGTCTCCGATCAGCCGGCTGAATCCGGAGGGTGGGTCGGGGGCGTAGACGTCGCCCCGCAGCGCCACCTGGTCGGGCCCTGCTGCCTCGCCTTCGGGACCCTCGGCGACGTCGAGGTAGTCGGCGAGCTCGAGGGTGTAGGCGGCAGGCTCGAGGGTGGACGGCCACCAGGCCGTGGCCCCGACCTGCTCCGGTGGCACCGGAAATTGACTGATGGTGGTCACCGCGCCCCCCTTCCTCTCGCAACCGGCGACCAGGCTAGGCCGGGACCCGGCGAGAGTCAATCAAACGTATGAAAGATAGAAACGGGGGCGTCAGGGAGCCTCGAACGCCCCGGTCAGGAAGTCGATGAGATCCTGGCGGATGGTGTCCACCGCCGGTGGGTAATGGCGTTCGATCCAGGTCCGCAAGCCCCGGGCCGGCTCGGACACCGTATTGAGCACCAGATGGAGGGCGAAGCAGACCCGGTTGACCAGCGCCCCTTCCTCGAGGTCGGGCCGGGCCCGCCGGAGGGCGTCGAAGTAGGCGTCGTACTGGTTGGCGAAGTACCGCTCGAGGGCCGGCACCATGGTCGGGTCGTCGAGGAGGGCGGCGAGGAAACCGACGTAGGCGGTGTCGCTCTCCTCTTCGTGTCCGGAAACGAACTCGAAGGTCGGGTTCACGATGGCCTCGGCCACCGCTCGGACGGACGGGGCGTCGGGGCCGAGGGCCTGGAGGTACGAGCCTCTGCGCTCGCCCAGCCGTTCGGCCCGGTCCTCCATGATGGCGTGGATGAGGCCCTCTTTGGACTGGAAGTGGTAGTGGATCGACGCCGAGTTGGTGTCGGCGGCGGCGGTGATGTCCCGGACCGACACCGCGTCCACCCCCCGCTCGGCGATCAGCCTCTCGGCCGCCTGCATCAACCGGGTCCGGGTGGCGTCACCGACGGCCGTGGTTCGCCCCCGGGTGTCGGAGGGCTCAGGTCGGCTCGTTGTGGTCATGGCCATTCCTCGCATCGCGGCGCCGCCGGTTGACGGCTGAATGCAACGGGAACACTAGCGGCCGAGGGGGCGAACGCCGGTGGTGACGATCCGTCCGACCCGGTGGCTCGGGGCGGAGTCCTCACCCCGGCTCCTGGTGGTCATCGGCCAGCCGGGTCAGTACCACGTTGTCCCAGGGGTCGATCGCCGCCCGGTAGGAGGGAGGGACGGCCACGGTGGTGTCGGTGCCCTCGATGATGGCGGGCCCGGCCAACCCGCTGCCGGGGGGGAGGTCGGCCCAGAGGTAGACCGGGCAGTCGTCGACCACCCCTCCGGCGAACACGACCGTCCGACGGCTGGCAACAGGGGCGGCGGCCACCGGGCCCGGCGCCGGGTGGGGCACCGGCGTGAACTTCTCCACTCTGCGCAACACCCGGGTCCGGAAGCTCACCAGTTCCTGGGGGCCGTCCATCTGGATCCCGTAGGTCTCGTGGTACTGGCGGCCGAACCGGGTGGCGATGGCGGCGATGGTCTCGGCGGAGACCTCCCCGTCGGGGGCGGGCACGGTGAGTTGGTGGGCCTGGCCCCGGAAGCGGACGTCGACGGCCCGGCTCACCACCAGCTCGCCGTCCCCACCCGGCAATTCGCCGACCGCCTGGTCCTGGAGCCGGGAGAAGATGGCGGCCACCTCCGCCGGGTCGGCGGCTTCGGCCGGCATCAGCCGGGTGAGGATCCGGTCGGCGGCCAGGTCGGCGGTCACCAGCCCGACGGCCGAGGCCACCCCGGCAGCCCGGGGGATGACGATGGCGGTGATCCCGAACGTCTCGGCCAGCTCGGCGGCATGCATGGGCCCGGCTCCGCCGAAGCCGACCAAGGTGAACGTCCGCGGGTCGATTCCTCGTTGGACGGTCACCACCCGGATGGCGGCGGCCATGCTGGCGTTGGCGACGTCGTGGATGGCCCGGGCAGCCTCGGCCACCTCCAGGCCGAGAGGTCCGGCCACCGCTTGGTGGATGGCCTTCTCGCTGAGGTCAGGATCGAGCGACACCCCGCCGGAGAGCTCCCCGGGGCGGAGATAGCCGAGCACCAGGTTGGCGTCGGTGACGGTCGCTTCGGTCCCCCCCAGGCCGTAACAGGCGGGACCGGGAACCGACCCCGACGACCGGGGTCCCACCCGGAGGGCGCCGCCGGCGTCGACGGAGGCGATGCTCCCCCCTCCGGCCCCGACCTCGGCCAGGTCCACCACCGGGATCTTCACCGGGTAGCCGGACCCCGGCCGCCCGCCGCCGGCGCTGCCGACCCCGCCGACGTGGAAATCGTGGGTGATGTCGGGTCGGCCCTGTCGGACCACCCCGGCCTTGGCGGTGGTCCCTCCCATGTCGAAGGAGATGACCTCGTCGACGTCGAGGAGCTGGCCGACCTGCCCGGCGGCGATCACCCCGGCCGCCCCGCCCGACTCCACCGTGGAGATGGGCCGGCGGGCGGCGAGCGCGGCCGACATCACCCCGCCACTCGACTCCATCACCTCGATCGGGCACCGGATGCCCAGGGCTTCGAGCCGGGTCCCGAGACCGGCCAGGTAGCCGGACATCACCGGGCCGACGTAGGCGCACATCACCGTGGTCATGGCCCGCTCGTACTCGCGCATCTCCGGCCAGACCTCCGCGGAGGTGACGACGAAGGCGCTGTCCGGCATCGTCGACCGGCAGGCCTCGGCCACCGCTTCCTCGTGTTCGGGGTGGGCATAGGAGTGGAGGAGGCAGACGGCGACGGCCGCCGCCCCGCTCCGGCCGACCTCCGCCGCCACCGAAGCGACCTGGGCGGCATCGAGCGGTACCAGGACCCGGCCACGGGCATCGATCCGCTCGTCCACCTCGAAGGTGCGGGCCCGGGGTACCGGCGGGGCCGGGGTGCGGAAGAAGAGGTCGAACCGCTCCTCCTCCTGGCGGAACTCGCGTCCGAGACGGAGCATGTCGCCGAAGCCGCGGGAGGTGACGAAGGCGATGTCGCTGCCCCGCTGCTCGAGGATCACGTTGGTGGCCAGGGTGGTGCCATGCACCAGCCGGATGACTCCGGCGGGATCAACCCGGTGGGCGGAGAGGAGGGCGGCGATCCCCTCGGCGACGCCTTCCCGCTGATCTTCCGGCGTCGTCCTCACCTTGATGACGTCGACCCCGCCGGCGGTGTCGGCCAGCACCACATCGGTGAACGTTCCCCCGACGTCCACGCCGAGGAACCAGCGGGTCGGCTCCGCGCTCATACCGTCGCCCCCGGCTCGGCGGCGTACTCCCGGGCGCCACTCGGGGTCACCCGGCCCTCGGCCACGTCCTCGGCCACTGCCTCCGGGTGGCGGTCGGCGGGGAGTCCGAGACCGCCTCCCCCCGAGGTGCGCATGACAAAGACATCCCCGGCCTCGAGGGGGACGTGCTGCTGCTTGGGGTTGAGCCACTCGATGACGCCGCCGTCCCGTTCGATGGCGAAGTGGCCGGCCCCCCCGGGTCGTCCGCCATGGGCACCGGGGGGCGGCATGCCCATCCGGTCGCCCCGCACGGTGAGCTGAGCCGGGGACTCCAACCGGATCCGCATCTCCACCCCCAGGCCGCCCCGCCATTGCCCGGCTCCACCGGAGTCGGCCACCAGTGCGCAGCGTTCGACCACGAACGGGAGCTGAGCCTCGAGCGGTTCGATCTGGGGGATGACCGAGCGGCCGCCCAGGAAGTAGGAACCGGTGGCGTCCGGGCCGTCGGCGCCGTGGCGGGCGCCGATGCCGCCGAACTCGTAGCCGAGCGTGAGCCAGCGTTCGCCGTCGGGGTGGAGTCCGGTCAGCGTGTACACATGGATGAGAGCGCTGGCGGCCACCGCCCGATCCGGCACCGCCTGGGACAGCGCCTGGAGGATGGCCTCGACCCCGGCGGTGACCGTCACCACCCGGCCCCCGCAGGCGGCGGGAGGGTTGGGGTTGACCAGGGACCCCGGCGGCAGGACGGTGCGGATGGCTTCGAAGCATCCCTCGTTCATGGGGATCGACGGGTCGACGAAGCAACGGATGGCGTAGAGCACGCCGGACAGGGTCTGGGAGACCGAGGAGTTGATGGAACCGGCCGACTGGGCGGCGGTGCCGGTGAAGTCGACGGTGATGGTGTCGTCGGCGACGGTGACGGCGGTGACCACCTCGAAGGTGCGACCGGGGGACACGCCGTCGCTGTCAATGGTGAAGCTCCCGCGGTAGCAGCCGGCAGGGATGCGCCGGATCTCCTCCCGGAAGCGCAGGGCGGCGTACTCGATGAAGTGGTCGACCTGGCGCTCGAGCTCGTCGATGCCGTAGCGGGCGGTGAGCTCGTCCATCCGGCGGGCCACCACGTTGACGCCGGCCACCAGTGCCTGGACGTCCCCGATGACCTTGCTCGGGGCCCGGCTGTTGCGCTCGATGATGCCGAGGACGTCGCGGTTGGGCGTGCCTTCCCGGTACAGCCAGACCGGGGGGAGCAGGACTCCCTCCGCGTAGGTGTCGCCGGCCAGCGACCCGAGCCCACCCACCGCCGAACCGCCCATGTCGGCCACGTGGATGAGGGTCCCCCCGAACCATCGGACCCGGCCGTCGGCGAAGACGGGCCGGAGCACCATGATGTCGTTGGCGTGGATGCCACCCCGGTAGGGATCGTTGCAGGCCAGCACATCGCCGGGCCGCAGCTCTTCCAGGGAGATCTCCTCCAGGATCGAACGCAGCCCGCTGCGGAGGCTGGCGCTGTGCATCACGGAGGTGGCCGCCGACTGGGCCACCAGCCGGCCGCCGGCATCGAGGAGTGCCCCGGCGGCGTCGGCGCCCTCTTGGATGTTGGAGCTGTGGGAGGACCGGACCACCACGATGCTGGCTTCCTCCACCGCCACCGCCAACGCGTTCCGGACGATCTCGGCGGTGATGGCGGCCGACGCCGCCGATTCCGTCCCCGGGCGGCTCCCGTTTCCGGTCGACGGCCCTCTTTCCCCTGTCTCGATTCCCCTCATCACGTCCCTTCTCAACCTGCGGTGAACCGGCCGCCACTCACAACCAGAGTCTGACCGGTGATGTACCGAGAGTCCCCACTGCAGAGAAACACCGCGGCGGGGCCGATGTCGAGCTCGCTGTCCCCGAGGCGCCCGAGCGGGATGAGGCCCCGTATCCGGCCCTCGAGTTGCGGATCGGCGGCGAAGGCCCGGTCCATGGCGGGGGTGGCGGCCAGCGGGGCAATGGCATTCACCCGGACCCGGTGCGGTCCCCACTCACGGGCCAGGCTCTTGACCAGACCCCGCTGGGCCGCCTTGACCGCGGCGTAGAAGGACAGCTGCTGGCTGCCGTCGACCCCGGCCGGCGACGTCATGAAGATCAGGGTGCCCTGGCGTTCGGCCAACCGGGCGAAGGCCGAGCGGGCGATGTGGAAGGAAGCGGTGATCGAGACGCTGGCGTGCTCCTGCCACAACGAGAGGGGAGCCGACTCGAGGGCCACCGGTTGGCTCGACTGGCCACTGACTGCGTTGTGGATCACCGCGTCCACCCCGCCGAAGCGGTCGGTGGCCAGATCCAGGGCTCGTTCGATGTGGCCGGGCTCGGTCACATCGGACTCCACCGCCACCGCCGCCCCGTTGCGCTCGGTGATCCGGGCGACCACCTCGTCGCCTTTGGCCATGTCCCGCACCCCGAGGACCACCTGGGCGCCGGCGCCGGCACAGGCCAGGGCGAGGCCTCGCCCCACCCCGCTTCCCGCCCCGGTCACCACCACCGTCTTGCCGGAAAGATCGCTCACGGTGCCATCACCGCGCCGCCGTCCAGGCAGATGGTCGACCCGGTCACCATGCCACCCAGGGGCCCGGTCAGCGACGCCACCACCGAGGCGATGCCGATGGCCGGGTCGGGAGCGGCCAGTGCCGGCGGGCCGAGGCTGAGCGGCGCCGAGACGCCGGGATCCCCCGGCGCCTCGTCGGCCAGGGTGTCGAGGGGGACGGCGACCGTATTGACGGTGATCCCCGAGGTGCCCCAGCGGCGTGCCGCCGACTTGGCCAGGATCCGCTGGGTCTCGCCCGAGGTGGTCGCCGCCACGTGGCCCTCGGCACCGATCAGGGAAACGGTGGGGACGATCACCACGATCGCCCCTCCGGATACCGACAGCCACTGGTATGCGCTCTGGAGACCGACCAGACACCACCGGATGGGAGCTTCGCAAAGGCTGTCCCACTCGTGATCGTCGAGGGTCACCAGCTCCCGGGACCGGGAGGCCGAGGTTGGATAGAAGGCCAGGACCACCGCGGCGGTGGTGCCGAGGCCGGCACAGCCGGCCAACGCGTCGTCGAGCGCCGCCCGGTCGCTGGGTTCGGCGGTGACGCCGAGTGCCCGCCCGCCGGCGGAGACCAGGCCGGCCGCGGTCGCCTCGGCCCCCTCCGGGCCGATGATGCCGACCGGGTAGCCGTCTCCGGCCAGTCGGGTCGCCACCGCTGCCGCCAGGCGGCCACCGGGGCCGCTCACCACCACCACCGCCCCCTTGGTAGCCCCCGCTTCGTCGTTCACGGGTGAGCCGGTGCGGTGCCTTCGGTGAACTCGGTGGGCAGGTAACCGTCGGGGAACCCGTAGAAGCCGACCGGGTTGTCCCAGAGGATCTTCTTCTTGCTGTCCATGCTGATCTTGTCCGGAGCCAACTCGAGGAACTCGACGCTGGTGCGGGGGAACTTGGAGTCGGGATGGGGGAAGTCGGACTCGAAGAGGATCCGATCGTCGCCGAGCCAGCGGATCACGTCGGCGACATAGGGGTCCTCGCACTCGGTGGTGATCCAGCAGTTGCGGGCGAAGTACTGGGACGCCGACAGGGTGAGCTCGGGGAACTCCCGGGCCCCCGCCATTTCGAGGTGTTCGTCGATGCGGTGGAGCCAGCTGGGTAGCCACCCGCAGCCGGCCTCCAGGTAGGCGACCCGCAGACGAGGGAAACGCTCGTAGACACCGTGGCAGATCATCGCCACGATGGCCCCCATCGCTTCGAACGGGTGGACCACGGTGTGCCACTCCGAGTAGCCCCGGAAGCGATCGCTGCCGAAGGAATTGCCGCGCAGACCCATGAACTCGTGGGTGGAGAAGGGGACGTCGAGGTCCTGGAGCAGCTCCCACACCGGGTCGTAGTAGCGGTCACCGAGGGTGCGCTGATTGAATTCGTCGGGCCGGGCCCAGAACGCCCGGATGCCGAGCTCGTGATAGGCGTACTCGATCTCGTTGACGGCCCGGGTGACGTCATTGAGGGGTACCGGGCCGGCGGTGTGGACCCTGCCGCCCGAGGCCTCGCGCATCTCGGCCCCCCAGCGGTTGTAGGCACGCACCATCGCCGCCTGGAGGTCGGGATCGATGCCTTCGAACCACAGGTCGTACTCCGGCCCGTAGATCACCGAGAGGTCGATCCCGTCCTGGGCCAACGCCCGGGCCACCCGGTCGCCGGTGAACCCTCCGATCACCAGGTCCTCGCCGTACTTGGCGATCATGTCGTCCTTGGTCCAGTCGATGTACTTCTGGAACTGGCCGTAGAGGATGGTGTCGTGCTGGGTCCAGCGACCGTCGATGGTGACCGGGTTGTAGGTCTCGAACCCGGGGACCGGCTGCCGGGTGCCGACCCGGTCGACGTAGCGGGGGTCGAGGAAACGCTGCCACAGGTCCACCGGGTAGAGGACGTGGGCGTCCGCGTCGAAGATCTTGAAGCCGTCGCGCAAGGCCGCACCTCCCCATCGGTCACTCTAACGTTTGTTTGAGAGGCTACTGAGGACCTCAGCCGCTGTCAACCTCGATTCCCGGTGGGTGGCGATGAGGGGGCAGAGCGGTCGAAGACCCGCCGGTAGGCGGCCGCCTCCCGCCAGGGCCTGGTGGTCATCACCGCCCGGAGCTCGTCGCCACTCCCCGAACAATCGAGCAGAACCAGCCAAGTGGAGGCGGGCTCGCCCTCGACCCGGTACACCCGGGCACCGATCACCCCGCCCTCCCCGGAGAGGGGCGCGACGAGGCCGGCGGCGAAGGCGGCTGCCCCCTCCGGGATGCCAACCGTGGTGGCCCGGACCACCACCTCGGCCCCGGAAGTGTCGCCGGCCCGACCGACCAGGGCGGCGACCGTCCGCTGGTAGGCCAACGACGGGGCGAGGGCGTCCGGCATCGGCGTCCCGGTCCGGCCGTGATCGGTGAAGGCGGGAGTGTCGAGTACGGCCACCGAGGCGAGGTCGTAGACGGTGAGATAGCGCCCGAGCCCGGGCTGCCCATCCACCCGGAGGTAGCGCCGGGCCCGGAGCACACCGGGAAGGGCGACCACCTCGCGATGGTGGTGATCGCACCAGGACGCGAACAGGTCGTCCAAGTCGGGATCGACATCCGAGCTCAGTTCGAGCATCCCTCCGGGAAGCGATCCGGCCGGCTTCCCGGGTCGGGAGGGAGGAGCGTCGTTTCCGGTGAGACCCACCATCGCCTCCGGGGTCGAGAACCCGTGGACCTTCCCATAGGCACTTGAATGTGTCAATGAGTCGGGAGGGGCACACCGAGGGGGAGCCGGGCATCGGGACCGTCGACCGCCTCGGGCTCGGCGGGCGGGTGGTGGTGGTGGCCGGGGCCGGAGGCGGGGGGATCGGCACTGCCGTGTGCCGCCTGGTGGCCGAGGCGGGTGGACGGATTGCCGCCATCGACGTCGATGGCGGGCAACTGGGTGCGGTCGAAACGGCGGTCGCCGGGACCGCCGGCCCCCACTCCCTGCTGGTCGCCGACCTGCGCCGCGCCGAGGAGGTGGAAGCGGCGGTGACCGCCGCCACCCGACTCGGACCCCTCTTCGGGCTGGTCCATGTGGCGGGCGGCATGGCACCCGAACAGTGGGGACCGGTGCTGGACGTCGACCCGAGGTCCTTCGACGAGGTCCTCGAGTTGAACCTCCGCTCGGCCCTCCTGACGTCACGAGCTGTCGGTGCCCACCTGGTCGCTGCCGGAGCGGGGAGCGTCGTCCACCTCGCCTCCATCGCCGGACTGTCGGCGCTGCCGTTCGGTGCCGCCTACGCCGTCGCCAAGGCGGCGATGTTGGGTCTGATGCGAACCGAGGCCCTCGAGTGGGGCCGACACGGCGTGCGGGTCAACGCGGTGGCGGCCGGCACCATCCGCACGCCGGCCAGCGATGCCCATCGCTCCGAGCCACCCGACACCGATGCCGAGCGCCACGCGGTTCCCCTCGGCCGCCGGGGCCGCCCCGAGGATGTGGCCGGGGCTGCCCTCTACCTGTTGTCGGACCTGGCCGGTTGGGTGACGGGCCAGGTGGTGGTGGTCGACGGTGGCTCTTCGACCCGACCGTCCTTTCTCGGCCCGGACGACCTCCCCGTCTTCGTGGGCGATGGCGCGCTCCGGAGCCGGTTGGCGCCCGGCCTTGATTCAAACGATTGACTTAGTTATTGTCCGGAGTGGCGCCTGTCGCGCTGAGGCCGGGCTGACGGAGGGGATGTAGGTGTCGCAAGGGATTCGCCGACCGTGGCAAGCAGTCGACTATGCAGCGCTCACCCGTCTGTACCCGCCGCCGCCGGAGTACTTCGCCACCGCCTGGTTCGACGACCCCGACACCATCGCCCGCAAACAATTGGCCCGACTGCGCGAACGGGCCTGGCAGGCCTACCGGGTGCCCTTCTTCCGGCGCCGCTGGGACGAGGCCGGCTTTCATCCCTCTGCGTTGCACACCCTCGAGGACCTCTGGAAGGCGCCCGCCTACACGGTGGAGGACATCCGCCGGAGCATCGAGGCCCACCCTCCGTGGGGGGACTACCAGGGAGTGGTGCCGGCCGACGCCGTGCGGGAGCCGATGCGGGTATTCATGTCCGGGGGCACCACCGGGGTCTCCCGCCCCACCTTCTATACCGCCTGGGACCGCGAGGTCGGCGGCCTCCTGCTGGCCCGCCAGCTCTACATGCAAGGCGTACGCCCCGGGAGCGTTGTCCTCAACTCGTGGGCCTACGGGCTGCACAACGGGGCCTTCTCCTTCGACGAGGCACTCCATCGGTGGCTCAACTGCGTGGTGCTCACCGCCTCGACGGGGAACGTCACCTCCAGCCAACGGCAGGTCGAACTGGCCGTCGCCTACCAGGTGGCGGCGGTGATGACCACCGGCGACTACCTGCTCCGGCTGGCTGACGTGGCCCGGGAGATGGGCCTCGATCCCCGCACCGACCTGAAGCTGACCGCCATCCCCAACATCGGCGACAAGGAACTGTTGGAGGCCACCTTCGGCCTTGAGTACTTCGCCACCTACGGGTTCCACGAGGTACAGACTGTCGCCATGGAGTGCCCGGCCCACGACGGTCTTCACATCTTCGAAGACGCCTTCGTGGTGCAAGTGGTGGATCCCGACACCGGCGAGGCCGTCCCCGATGGCCAGTTGGGGTCCCTGTGTGTGACGGAGCTCTACAAGACCGGGAGCCCGCAGTTCCGCTACAACATCATGGACCTCTCCTCCCTGAAACCACCCGGCCAGTGCGGGTGCGGGAGTTGGCTCCGGAAGATCACCGGGTTCGCGGGACGGGGCGACAACATGGTGAAGCTTCGCGGGGTCAACGTCTGGCCCGAAGCCCTGGGCGACATCGCCCAGACCGTTCCCGGGACGACCAACGACTTCTTTGTCCGGGCGATTCGGCGCGACAACCGTGACGAGTTGGTCCTGTCGGTGGTGAGTGAGTGGGCGTTGGACCAGCACGCCTCCCTCGCCGACGCCGTGGCCGAACGACTGAAGGACCGGCTGGGGGTGAGCATCCAGGTCGAGGTGGTGCCTCCGGGCTCACTCGATGCTTTGACCGAGGTAGATGTGGCGGCCAAGCTCAAGCGCTTCCGCGACGAGCGGTCCGGTTCGGGATGACCCCCGTGGCCGCTGGCATCGTCGACACCCTCTGCAACGCCTTCGGTCCCGAGCGGCGCGCCGCTTGGGAGGCGGCAGTCGCCGGTCAGGGGCTCCCCCTCAAGGTCCGCAGCGACTCCGACGACAGCTTCGCCGATGCCGACGCCATGGTGGCTCGCATGGACGAGCTCGGGATCGCCACCTTGTTGGTGGTCACCAGCGACGTGCATCATCACGGCTCGGAGTTCGACGTCTCGTCGGTCACCTCCCGGTGGGAGGAGACCCAGCGGCTGGTCGATCGCTTCCCGGGGCGGTTCGCCGCCCTCTGGGGCATCGAGCCCCAGTTGGGGATGGCCGGAGTGCGCCGGGCCGAGGAGGTGCTGGCCTTCCCCTGGGTGGTCGGGCTCTACCTCCACACCCACAGTTTCGACCGGCCCTTCGATCACCGCGACCACTTCCCCTACTACGCGTTGTGCGACCGCCAGGGCGTCCCGATGATGATGCAGGCCGGAACCTCCGGAGGCCGGATGCCGAGCGAGTCGGGCAAGCCGATCGGGATCGACCGCCCGGCCCTGTACTTCCCCGATGTCTCCTTCGTCCTCTCCCACACCGGCTGGCCGTGGGTGGAGGAGGCAGTGGCCATGGCCCTCAAATTCTCCAATGTCTACCTGGGCACCGGCTCCTATCCCCCCGGACACTGGCCGCCCGCCCTGGTCGACTTCTTGCGCCGGCCGGGGCGGCGGAAGGTGATCTTCGGGACCAACTTCCCGACGGTAGGGCATCGCCAGGCCCTTGAGCAGCTGGAGACCCTTCAACTCTCCGACGAGGTGTGCGCGCTGCTGATGGAGGCGAACGCCCGCTCCGTGTTCACCCGGCTCCATGACCTCACCCGCCCGTCGTGAGCCGACCCACCAACCAGGAGGACCGATGACCGGCAACGTCTACGCCATTCCACCTCAACCCCCGGTCGCCGAGCACACCCGGTACTTCGAAGCCGGCAATCTCTCGATCGGGGTCGAGTACCGCGACCTCGATCCCGAGGGGTTGGTGGAGACCTACCAGGACAACCCGGCCTACCTGGCCGAGCTGCTCGAGCGGTCACCCGCCGGTGGGTTCTCCGACGAGGGACTCTCACTCCATGTCTGTGGCGCCGAGGACGGTCACGAGTACCTGAGGTTCGACGTCTTCGACAAGGAGCCCCATTACCACTACAACCATCCCGGAGCCGAAGTGGTGAACAACGTGGTCGACTTCGACACCTCCGCCAACGGCGACATGTTGCCGTGGGCGCTGGAACGGATCGAACACCGCCTCCCCGAGATGTTGCGGGAAGCCGGTGGCGAGCACCTGGTGGCCGGCCTGGATCCGGCCTCCATCGGCCAGGCCCTCTCGCAGGTGCGGGCGGTGGCCGCCCGGGCCGTGGCGACCCGGTCGGGTGGCTCCAACCGGTGAGTTGACCGCCGACCCGCTCGAGGGCGAGTCCCGCGCCGCAAGCCGGGGAGCCTCAGCCCGGCAACGGTCCGAGGTTCCGGAGCAGGGTCAGCATCCCGCGGTTGGCGGGGGTCGGGACCCCGTGGCGCGCCCCGAGCCGGACCACCGCCCCGGTGAGCTCTTCGCACTCCAGCGGGCGCGCCGCCATCCGGTCGTAGAGCATCGAGGTGCCCATGGTGCCGGCCACCGATCGAAAGCCGTCGACAACCGAGGTGGCGACCCCGTCGCTCAAAGCCACCCCACAGGCCCGCGCCACCGCGGCGGTCTCGGCGGCCAGCTCCCCCGCCAGGCTGGCGATCTCGGGTTGGGCCATCACCTCGAGCCGACGACCGGTGATGGCGGTCAGCGGGGCGGCGGTGACGTTCTGCACCAATTTCAACCACAGGTCCCTTTCGAAGTCGGACGACAGGGTGACGGTGGCCGGGCCCTCGGAAAACAGCGCGGCGGCGGCGCGGCCGAGCTCGGTCTCGGGGACGGTCAGGGCCGAGTAGCCGTGGTGGCGGACCCGGCCTGGCTCCACCACTTCGGCCCCGCACAGCACGACGGCCGGGACCACCGGGACCTCACCGGTGAGCCCGGACAGCCGCTCGCGGTGCTCGACCCCGTTCTGGAGGACGAGGACCGCCGACGTCGACGCTCCGCAGGCGGCGGCCAGCCACGGCGCGGCACCGGAGGTCTGATGGCCTTTGGTGGCGAGGACCACCCAATCGGCGGTCGGACACTCACCGGGATCGGTGATGACCGGTGCAGTGACGGCCTCCAGCCTCCCTTCCGTCTCCACCGTCAATTGGCCGAAGGGACGGCGGACGCACAGCACGACCCGCTGGCCGGCCCGCTCCAGGGCGAAGCCGAAATAGCCACCGATGGCTCCGCTGCCGATGACCACCACGGTGGACGGCGACGGTGGCCGGGGGGATGGAGGGGGATCGACGGGCATGCTGCCCACTCTGGCCCGGGAGCCGGCGTAATTCAAACGAACGTTTCAGTTGTAGCCTGACGCCGATGTCCTTTGCCGACGAGCCCCTTCGCTGTGACGGTCGGGTCGTGCTGATCACCGGAGCCGCCCGCGGGATCGGAGCCGCCACCGCCTCCCTCCTCGGACGGTTCGGCGCCACCCTGGCGCTGTGCGACCGGGTGCCGGAGAGCGGGTCGGTGTTTTCCGAACTGGCGGACGCCGAGGGCACCGCGGTGCTGGCCAGAGTTCTCGACGTGCGGGACCCACCGGCGGTCGACGAGTTCGTCGCCGATGTCATCGACCGTTTCGGAAAGATCGACATCTTGGTCAACAACGCCGGCGGCAGCTTTGCCGCCGAGTTTCTGGAGGTCACCGACAAGGGCGAGGCCATGCTCATCGCCGAGAACTTCACCCAGGTCGCCCATCTGGTCCGCCGGACCGTGCCGGCGATGGCCCCCGGTTCGTCCATCGTCAATGTCACCTCGATCGAGGCGCATCAGGGCGCCCCCGGCTTCGCCGTCTATGCGGCCATGAAGGCGGCAGTCGACAACCTCACCCGCACCCTGGCTCTCGAGCTGGCGCCCCGCGGGATACGGGTCAACGCGGTGGCCCCCGACGCCCTCCCCAGCCGGGGGGAGAGGATGGCCCGGGATCAACTCCTCGACACCTCGGTGGGCTTTGAGCCCGCCCTGGTCCCCCCACTCGGCCACTTCGGGACCCCGGACGACGCCGCCGGGGCGGTCCTCTACCTCAGCAGCGATCTGGCCCGGTTCGTCACCGGCACCACGCTCCATGTGGACGGCGGCAACCATGCGGCAGGCGGATGGCGACGGACGGGCAGGAGCCCCAATTGAATCTCCGACCGCGGCTTCCCACCGGACGATCCGCCGGCGCCCCTTAAGGTGCAGATGATTCCGGAACGGGGCTGGTCCGTGCGTCCACGGACCGGCCGAGACGACAGAGGGTTCTTCAGTTGAATATCGCCGTACTGGTGAAACAGGTGCCCAAGGCGGAGACGATGACGCTCTCCCCGGAGGGGCGACTCCAGCGGGAGGGGGTCGAGTTGGAGATGAACGCCTATTGCCGGCGGGCGGTCAGCAAGGGAGTCGAGTTGGCCGCCGCCCACCCCGGCCGGTGCGTCGTCTTCACCCTCGGTCCTCCCGCCGCCGAAGACGTCCTCCGGGAAGCGGTGGCCTGGGGGGCCGATGAAGGTGTGCTGGTCTGCGACCCGGCCTTCGCCGGCTCGGACACCCTGGCCACGTCCCGGGCGTTGGCCGCCGCCCTCCGCCACCAAGGGACCTGGGACCTGGTCCTGGTCGGCCGCAACTCGATCGATGCCGACACCGGCCAGGTCGGCCCCCAGGTGGCCGAGCTGCTGGGGCTCCCCTTTGCCGGGGGTATCCGCCAGTTGAAGATGGGTGACGGAGCCGTCGAGGTCACCTGCGAGCAGGACGATGGTTGGCGCACCTGCCAGGTCCAGTTGCCGGCGGTGCTGTCGACCGCCGAGCGCCTCACCGAGCCGTGCAAGGTCCCCTCCGAGGGACGGGCCGAGGTAGCCGCCGATCGGATCCGCCGGCTGGAGGCCGCCGACCTCGGACCCGGACCCTGGGGGGCGGCCGGGAGCCGTACCGAGGTGGGGACGGTGCGATCGATGGACATCGATCGCCGGTGCATCGTTCTCTCGGGTACCCCGGCCGATCAGGTCAGCGAAGCGGTCCGGCTGCTGACCTCGTGGGGCGCCCTCGCCGCCATCGGCCACCAGGGACATGTCCATCCCGCCCTCCCGGCCCCCGGGGTCGACGCGGTGGAGGCCTCCTCCGCCGGAACCGGGCCCGTCATCCTGGTGGTGGCCGAGCCGGGTCGCTCCCGCCTCACCCGCGAGCTGCTGGGCGAGGCTGCCCATCTGGCTTCCAAGTTCGACGGGAAGGTGACCGTCATCGGGCCCGCTCCCCTGGTCCCCGGACCTCTGGCCGGGTGGGGCGCCGACGCCGTCGTCGAGCTGCGGGGAGCCCTGGTCGAAGAGGACGTGGCGACCGCGGTGGCCGGCTGGTGTGACGAGCACCACCCCTGGGCCGGTTTGGTGCCCGGCACCCTCTGGGGGCGCGAGGTCGCCTCCCGGATGGCGGTCCGCCTGGATGCCGGGTTGACCGGCGACGCGGTGGGGTTCGGGATCGAGGACGGGCGACTGGTGGCCTGGAAGCCGGCCTTCGGGGGCCGGTTGGTGGCCGCCATCACCGCCCTCTCCCCGCTCCAGTTGGCCACCGTCCGGCCCGGCATCCTTTCCCTCCGCACCCCGAGACCGGTCGAGACGCAGATCGGGTGCCATCGGGTCGACGTCTCCCCCCGGGGACGGGTCGAGGTGACCGGGGAGGGGCGTGACGACGAGGTCGAGGCCCTGCTCGCCGCCGACACCGTGGTGTCGGTGGGCAACGGGGTAGCTCCCGACGACTATCCGAAGCTCGAGCCCCTCCTCCGCTCCCTCGGTGCTGAGCTGGCGGCGACCCGCAAGGTCACCGACAAGGGTTGGTTGCCGCGGGCCCGCCAGGTCGGCCTCACCGGCCAGAGCGTGGACCCCGCCCTCTTCGTGGCCATCGGGGCCTCCGGCAAGTTCAACCACATGGTCGGGGCCCAGGGTGCCGGCATCATCGTCGCCATCAACCCCGATCCGACCGCCCCGATCTTCGACTGGGTCGACGTCGGGATGGTGGCCGACTGGAAAGACGTGGTCCCCCTCCTCGCCAGTGCGCTGGTCGCGGGTGACCCGGGCGGATTTGTGTCAGGCGGGGCCGGGGACAATCAGCCTCCGGCACCCCAGCGGGTAACCTGAACCCGTACCGATCGCCCGCCCGTCGCCCGCAGATCGGCACATTGAGTGCTGGGCATTGGGCACCGACACCATGGAGGAATGAGCCCTATGACCGCCTCGAATCCCGATGGACTGCCTCTCCTCCTGTCGGGAAAGGTCCGAGAGATCTATGACGCCGGAGACGGGCGCTTGTTGATGGTGACCTCCGACCGGATATCCGCCTTCGACGTGATCATGAAAGAGCCGATCCCCGACAAGGGGCGGGTACTGACGGCGATGACCGTCTTCTGGCTCGACGAGCTCTCTGACCTGGCCCCCAACCATCTCATCAGCGTGGACCCCGCCGATTTCCCGGCGGGAGCTGCCGAGCTGGATGGCGGCCTCGACTACCTGACCGGGCGTTCGATGCTGGTCCACCGGGCCGAGATGCTCGACATCGAGTGCATCGTCCGGGGCTACCTGGCCGGTTCCGCCTACAAGGAGTACCAGAGCCAGGGCACCGTCCACGGCATGCCGATGCCGGCCGGGCTCCGGCACGCCGACCGGCTGCCGGAGCCGATCTTCACCCCGTCGACCAAGGCGACCGAGGGGCACGATCTCAACATCGGGATGGCCGAGGCCATCGATCTGGTGGGTCGGGAGGCCGCGGAGGCCGCCGCCGCGCTCTGCCTGGAGGCGTACTCGCGGGCGGCAACCCGGGCGGAGGAGCAGGGCGTGGTGATCTGCGACACCAAGTTCGAGCTCGGCACCATCGACGGGAAGCTCTCGATCTGCGACGAGGTGCTCACGCCCGATTCGTCCCGGTTCTGGCCGGCCGACAACTGCGCGCCGGGCACCAACCCGCCGTCGTTCGACAAGCAGCCGCTGCGGGACTGGCTGGAGGCCCAGCCCTGGGACAAGCAACCGCCACCTCCGGCCCTGCCCGCCGAGATCGTCGACGCCACCTCCAGCCGCTACCGGGACGCCTACGAGCGGATCTGCGGGAAGAAGTTGACCGACTGGTACGGTGCCTGACCGTGGCTCCGGCAGAGACGTACTCGGTCCTGGTGGAGGTCCGCCTCCGTCCCGGGATCGCCGATCCTCAGGGCGCCACCATCGAGCGGGCACTTCCCGCCCTCGGCCTCCACGGGATCGCCGGGGTGCGGGCGGGGAAGGCGTTCCGGTTCGACATCGTCGCCGACGGTGAGGCCGAAGCTCTGGCCCAGGGCACGGTGGTGGCCGATCGGGTGCTGGCCAACCCGGTGATCGAGGAGTCCTCGGTGACCGTCACCAAACCGGCGTCGAGCTGATGCCCGCCCGGGTCGGCGTGGTGATGTTCCCGGGGACCAACTGCGAGCACGATGTCGTCCAGGCCGTGAACGGCCTGGGGGGCACGGCCGAGCTGGTCTGGCACGGGGATTCCTCGCTGTCCGGGTTCGACGCCCTCATCCTCCCGGGTGGGTTCGCCCACGGCGACTACCTGAGGCCGGGGGCTATCGCCCGCTTCTCGCCGGTGATGGAGGCGGTCAGCCGGTTCGCCGAGCAAGGCGGGCCGGTGGTGGGGATCTGCAACGGATTTCAGGTATTGACCGAGGCCGGATTGCTCCCCGGCGCCCTACAGAAGAACCGCGGGCTGCGTTTCCTGTGCACCACCGTCGATGTACGGGTGGAATCCGACCGGTCGGTGCTGACTTCCGGCATCACCCCCGGCACGGTGCTGTCGATTCCCATCAATCACTTCGAGGGCAATTTCACCTGTGACGCCGAAACCTTGGCGGTCCTCCAGGGTGAAGGCCGGGTGATCCTCCGCTATGTCGACAACCCGAACGGCTCCGTCGACGCCATCGCCGGGGTCTGTAACGCCGCCCGCAATGTGGTCGGCTTGATGCCCCATCCCGAACGGGCTTCGGACCCGCTCACCGGATCGGTCGACGGGGCGCAACTCCTCAGCTCGCTGCTGGCCTCGGCATTGACCGCGGCCCGCGCCGAAGTGGCCTGACCCGGGCTTACCTCCGGGTGCGGGGGATCTTCGCCTGTTGGAGGACGGCGGCGCTGACCCCGACCGTTCGCCACGCCGAGTACGAAATGCCCTTGCGATCCCCATAAACCCGGGCCACCTTGATGAAGTTCTTCTCCAAGGCGGGGAGGTCGACGGTGGTGCCGGTGGTGTTCAACTCGTCTTCCAACCGTTGCTTCTCCTCGATGAGATGGAGGCGGGCCAACGGATCGGCGTCGTTGATGGTGGCGTCAATGGTTACCAACCGGCGGCGAATCGAATCGGGGGTGCGCTTGCGGCCGCGGCGCGGCTTGGCCGCCTCCAGGCCCTCCAGATAACGACGGACGATCCGTCCTTCTTCACGCCCCTTGGCCAATGCCGCCTTGTGGGCGGCCGACATCGATTCTTTTTTGGTTCTTTTCTTCGGGGGCGCAGTAACCATAGACACAGCATTCCAGAGTCCGGCATAGGGATCAAACCGCTCAATTCGCGACGGCCCGACCAACTTGAAAACCAGGGTCGGCGGCGGTATATCAGAACGCTTCTTCCACCGTTTTCGCCTGGTGTTTACGTCAACGGGAACTTGGCGGCATTGGCGATAGCCCGCCGATGGGCCGAAGAACGCTCACCGTTTGGTTGGCACTGGGGCCGGGTACCACTTGAGCGTGGGCCACAGCCGGATCGACATCCCCACAAACTGAAGAAGCCGGTCACCGGCCGGGTTCTCTATGGGGCCGATCACCACGACACGCCGCCGGCTCATATCCTTCATAAGGAGACATGCTGAGTTCGGCTGAAGGTGGCACCCACCCACATCGGAATCGCGGAATAGCGGTCACCATCGTCCTGATCGCCGCCCTGGTGGCGGCCATCACTGTCGGGGTGGTGCAGTTGAACCAGCCCGCCCCCGGCATCCAGAACGCCCAAGAGTTCACCGGACGGGACGTGTATTCGCCCGACGTGCATCCCAATCCGACGGGGAGCGGCTACGTCATGTGGTACGCCGGTTGGCAGACCCAGCAGACGCTCGATTCCGGCCAACTCGACACCATCTACGAGCGGACCGCCCCCACCCGTGACGGCCCGTGGTCGCCGGCGGCCACCGCCATCGCCGCCACCCAAGTCGCCCCCCAGATCACCGAAGTGAACGACCCATCGGTGACCATTGTCTCGGAGAATGGATCCCTGGCCTACACGATGTTCTTCACCGCGCTGGCCTGCCATCCCGGAGCCGCGGGCTGTGCGACCACCGCCCAGCAGGCGACCTACTCGCAGGTGTGGTCCGGCACTTCTACCGACGGAGCCCATTGGGGATCCTTCCGGCGATTGGCGGTGCCGGATTCCGGGAAGGGCGTCTCCGGGCCGTCGGCGGTGCTCCAACCTTCCGGGAACCAGCAATGGGTGGTGTTCTACGGGACCGGCTGTCTCATCGGGATGGCCAGCGTGGACGCCTCCCGCCAGGTGCTCACCTCCTCCATCGCCTACCGGGGGAACGGGATCGCCTGCATGTCCAACCCGATGGTGTCGAGCTGGGGATCGAAATGGCACATGTTGTTCAATGTGCTCGAGCCGAGCGCCACCGACACGGTGCGCTTCGACATCTGGAGCACCTCTTCGACGTCGCTGACCAGTTGGCCGGCAACCACGCCGGCGCCGGCCGTGGTTGTCCAGGGTGGCCACCTCTGTGGAGCCCTGACCCCCGATGTCCTGCCCGCCGGGGCTGGTCAGTTCGACATCTATTTCGGGCTGGTGACCCCCGGCGTCACCGGTGCCTGCGACGATCTGACCCAGTCGACCTCCATCGCCCGCACCCGGGTGCCGGGCTCGGTGCTGCCCTAGACACGCCCGGCCGGATCCGGCCGGCAATGACCCGCCGGTTGGCGAGCCGGACGGCAGGAATCACGCCTGTCTCTCCCCGGTCGATTTTGTAGGCCGGTGGTATCGTTTGCCCGGTGTTGAGGAAGGCAATCACCGTGGTCCCGCTGTTGGCCATCCTCCTCATCGCCCTTCTGGTGCTGCCCGACGGTTCGATGTCTGCCCACGCCGGACCCTCGATCACCTCCCCGCCAAATGCCACGCAACAGATCGCCGGTCGGGACATCTATTCCCCCGACGTAGTCCCGGACCCTGGGGGCAATGGCTACATCATGTGGTACGGAGGATGGCAAACCCAGCAGGCGGTGGATTCGGGTCAATTGGACACGATCTTCCGGCGCACCGCCCCCACCCCCAATGGACCCTGGTCGAACCCGACCGCCGACATCATTGCCACCCAAGTTGGCTCCCAAATAACCGAAGTGAACGATCCGTCGGTCAGCGTCACGTCGGTGGGCGGGTCGGTGGAGTACACCATGTTCTTCACCTCGCTGACCTGCCGTCCCGGAACCCCGGGTTGCAGCACCGTGCTCCAGCTGGCCGCCAACGGCCAGCTGTGGTCGGCGACCTCTTCCGACGGCAACACCTGGGGGTCGTTTCAGCCCCTGGCCATCCCCGATCCCGGCCACTCGGGCGTCGCCTCGCCTTCGGTGGTGCTGCAACCCTCGGGAGCCCAGAAATGGCTGGTCTATTACGGCAGCGGCTGCCTCATCGGCATGGCCAGTGTCGACGCCAACCGGAACGTGCTGGCCGCCTCCATCGTCTATACCGGCCCGGGCACCCAGTGCATGGCCAACCCCTACGTCTTCCAGACCGGGACCACCTGGCGGATGTTCTTCGATGTGCTGGAGCCGACCAGCATCGACCCCTACCGGTTCGATGTCTGGAAGACGAGTTCTTCCTCCCCGAGCAATTGGTCGAGCTCGACCTCGACCCCGGTGATCCTGGTCAACGGGGTCCAACAGTGTGCGGCCATCACCTCGGCGGTCCTGCCGGTCAGCGCCAACCAGTTCGATCTCTACTACGGGTCGGTGGTGCCGGCCATCTCGGGGATCTGTGACGACCTGACCCAGTCGCAGTCGATCGTGATGACCCCGATGACCGCCGCCGACCTCGATGCCGCCGGCCCCCTCACCGCTCCCATCCCCACTCCCCCGGCGTCTCCGCCGAGCCCTACTCCGGTTTTTCCGCCGCCCCCGGTCCCACCGGCCACCGTCCCTCCGGTGGCGCCGCCCGGCAACTCGGTGCTCGGCAACGGTCCGATGGTCCTCAATCAACCCATCGTCGGGCTGGCCGCCACCCCCGATGGCCAGGGTTACTGGCTGGTCTCGGGTGACGGGGGCGTCTTCACCTTTGGCGACGCCGGCTTCCACGGGTCGGTGGGTGGATCGGCGTTGAACAACCCGATCGTGGGGATGGCCGCCACCCGGGACGGCCAGGGCTACTGGTTGGTGGCCAGTGACGGAGGCATCTTCGCCTTCGGGGACGCGGCGTTCGACGGGTCGATGGGGGGGACGCCGCTCAACCAGCCGATCGTGGGGATGGCCACCACCGCCGATGGCCAGGGGTACTGGTTGGTGGCCCGGGACGGGGGGATCTTCAGCTTCGGTAGCGCCGGTTTCGACGGATCGGTCGGAGCGTCCACCCTCAACCAGCCGATCGTGGGGATGGCCTCGACCGCCGACAGCCATGGCTACTGGTTGGTGGCCCGGGACGGTGGCATCTTCGCCTTCGGGGATGCCGCCTTCGAAGGGTCGATGGGAGGGACACCACTCAACCAACCCATCACCGGGATGGCCGCCACTCCCGACGGCCACGGCTACTGGTTGGTGGGCGCGGACGGTGGCATCTTCAACTTCGGCGACGCCGGCTTCCGAGGGAGTGGGGGCGGCCTGCCCCACGCCCCGACCATCGAGGTGGCGGCCCGATCCTCGGGTGGGTACCTGCTGGCCAGCCAGGATGGCGGCGTCTACTCGTTCTGACCTCTCGAACCCGTCGCCCGGCCTGCCGACCCCCCACCCCGGACCGGTACTCTGTGGGCAATGTCAGCGGGTGCGCAGCGCAGTGGTTCCAATGGGCAGCCACCGCTGCATCAGGCGCTCGGGCTCACCGATGGTGAGCGGGACGAGATCGAGACCCTGCTCGGCCGGGCCCCCAACCACCTGGAGCTGGCCCTCTTCGCAGTGATGTGGAGCGAGCACTGCTCCTACAAGTCGTCCCGGGTCCATCTGAGGCGGCTCCCGACCGAGGCGCCCTATGTCCTGGTCGGTCCGGGCGAGAACGCCGGGGTGATCGACGCCGGGGACGGCATTGCGGTGGCCATCCGCATCGAGAGCCACAACCATCCCTCCGCCATCGAGCCCTACCAGGGGGCGGCCACCGGGGTGGGGGGGATCCTGCGGGACATCTTCACCATGGGGGCCCGTCCGATCGCGGTGATGGACCCCCTCTTCTTCGGAGATCCGGCCGAAGCCCGCCAGCGGTGGCTGATCGAAGGGGTGGTGGCGGGCATCTCCGGTTACGGGAACTCGGTGGGGGTGCCGACGGTCGGCGGCGAGCTCACCTTTGATCCCTGTTACGGGCAGAACCCGCTGGTCAACGTGCTGTGCATGGGGGTGCTGCCGGTGGAGCGCCTGGTCCTCGGCCAAGCCTCCGGGGTCGGGAACCTGGCGGTGCTGCTCGGCTCCTCCACCGGCCGGGACGGGATCGGGGGGGTCAGCGTGTTGGCCTCGGCCGGCTTCGGAGGCGACGACGACGCCGGCGCGGATGCCAAGCGGCCGAGTGTGCAGGTGGGCGACCCCTATGAGGAGAAACGCCTCATCGAGGCGTGCCTCGAGCTCCTCGACGCCAAGTTGGTGGTCGGCATCCAGGATCTGGGGGGCGCCGGCCTGGTCTGCGCCACCAGCGAGACCGCGGCTCGGGGCGGGGTGGGGATGGACGTCGATGTCTCCGCGGTGCCCCGCCGGGAGGAGGGCATGGCGCCCTACGAGGTGATGACCTCGGAGAGCCAGGAGCGGATGCTGGCCATCGTCACCCCCGAAGACCTCCCCCGGGTCCAGGCGGTGTGCCAGCGTTGGGAAGTACGGGCGGCGGTGGTGGGGCGGGTCACCGATGCCCCCGACGGCGCCCCGGGGCGGTTGCGCATCCTCGACGGGTTCGACGGCGAGGTGCTGGGGGATGTGCCGGCGGTGGCGCTGAGCGAGGATGCCCCGCTCTACCACCGCCCGCTGTCCCGACCCGGCGACCAGGACGCCCGCCTGGCCGACGACCCGGGGCGACTGCCGGCTCCCCTCGACTGCGGGCCCGACGTGCTGGCCCTGCTCACCGATCCGGCCTGGGTCTACCAGCAGTACGACCACCAGTTGTTCCTCAACACCGTGGAAGCCCCGGGCGGGGACGCCGCAGTGTTGAAGCTGGCGGCACCCGGGCTGCCGGTTTCGAAACGGGGGCTGGCCCTCTCCACCGACTCCAACCCCCGCTGGTGCTCGCTCGATCCCCGGCAGGGCACCGCCGCCACGGTGGCGGAAGCCGCGCTCAACGTCGCCTGCTCGGGCGCCCGCCCGATGGCGGTGGTCAACTGCCTCAACTTCGGGAACCCCGAGCACCCCGAGGTGATGTGGCAGCTCTCCGAAGCCATCGACGGGATGTCGGAGGCGTGCCTCGCCCTCGGCCTTCCGGTCATCGGGGGCAACGTGAGCCTCTACAACGAGAGCGGCGGCGTCGACATCGATCCCACCCCGGTGATCGGGGCGCTGGGGCTGATCGAACAGTTGGCGGTGCGGCCACCCGGGGTCACCCTGGTACCCGGCGCGTCGCTGGTCCTCCTCGACGCCGGGCCCGGGCCCTCCTCCCACCAGGCGGCGCCACCGTCGTTGGGGGGATCGCGCTGGGCCAAGGAGATCCGCGGCCACCGGGACGGGGCGCTGCCGCCGCTCGATCTGGCCGGCCACGCCCGGCTGCTGGCCCTGGTCACCGCGCTGGTCGGCGAAGGGACCGCCGGCGGCCCGGCGCTGGTGGCCGGTATCCACGACGTGTCGGGGGGCGGCCTCGGCGTGGCGCTGGCGGAAATGTCGGTCCGGTCGGGGATCGGGCTCCAGGTGGCGGGAATCGCCGACCACCACGAGCTGTTCACCGAGTCACCCTCGCGGGTGCTGGTCTGCACCACCGAGGTCACCGAGTTGTCGTCCCGGGCGGCCGATGCCGGGGTGGGCTTCCGGGTGCTCGGCTCGACGGGTGGGGACCGCATCACGGTGGAAGGCCTGGTCGATGTCAGCGTGGACGACGCCACCGCCGCCTGGCGTGATCGTCTGCCGACGTTGCTCGACGCGTTCGAGCCCGCCGTCGCCAACTGAAGCGGACATCCGGCTCCCGTAGGATTGTTTCCATGCGCCCTCAGCCCCTGATCGCCGTCGGCGATGTCGAAGCCAGCAGCCGCTGGTACCAGTTCCTGCTCGGGGTCGAGAGCGCCCACGGTGGCCCCAACTACGAACGCCTCGAAGTGGGCGGCGATCTCGTCCTCCAGCTGCACAACTTCGAGGTGGAACACGACCACGGCCGGATCGGCGATCCCGACGACCGTCCCTACGGCAATGGCGTCCTGTTGTGGTTCGAGGTGGAGGACTACGACGCCGCGGTGGCCCGGGCCGCAGAGCTGGCCGCCGACGTGGTGGTGCCGTCCCATCGCAACCCTCCGGAAGGCGAACCGGGCGGGCCGGCCCACCGGGAGCTGTGGATCCGCGACCCCGACGGCTACACGGTGGTGCTGGCCAGTCCCGACGGGGAGGCGGCCTGATCTCGTGGGGCGGTAACGCCCCGGCGCTTACCGCCGGCCCTGTTGCCACACCCCGATGACATTGCCGGCCGGGTCCTGGAAGGTCGACACCCAGAGATCCCCTTCCGGAAACGGGGGCGTTCGGATCGTCCCCCCGAGGGTGGTGACCCGTTGCAGCGCGTCATCGACACTGTCGACGTACACGTAGGGGAGGATTCCTGCTTCGCCCGCCACCGCCAGGTCGGTTCTCCAGGTGCCGATGACGTGGCCGGTGCCGTCATCGAAACTCGGATCCGCCGGATCACCCCGCAGGTTCCAGCCGAACACCGCCTGGTAGAAGGCGGCCGAGGCTCGGGCATCGATGGCGGGGATCTGGAGGTAGGAAATTCCCGACGGTCGGAAGACGGGATGCTCGGACAACGTCGCCTCCTTCCCGGATCAGGCGGCGGGGCGCCGGGCTTCCAGGTCGGTGAGCACCTGGTCGGGGACTTTGAGGTCGCCCTGGCCGGTGCCGACAGTGAGGTCCGGCTTGATGTCGCCGTGATAGTCGGACCCGCCGGTCGGGACCAGGTCGAAGCGGCGGGCCAGGTTGACCAGATCCTGACGCTGGCGGGGGGAGTAGCGACCGTAGGTCGCCTCGATCCCACCGAAGCCGGCGGCGGCCAGTTCGCCCACCACCGCGGCCAGGTCCGGCCCCTGGAGTTCGAGGCTGTAGGGATGGGCGAGCACCGCCACGCCCCCGGAGGCCTTGGCCAGGCGGGCGACATCGAGGGCTTCGAGCCGCGATTTCGGGACGAACCCGGGCCGGCCGTTGGCCAGGTACCGGTCGAACGCATCCTGGATCGACTCGGCCGCACCCGCCTTCACCAGAACCTGGGCGAAGTGGGGTCGCCCGATCCCCTCCTCGCCCCCGGCCTCGGCCACCACCTCGGAGTAGGTGATGGGAAGTCCGAGGGTGGCGAGCTTGTCGGAGAGCCGGATGTTCCGGAGGTGGCGGTCGTGACGCAGCCGGGCCAGTTCCTTGGACAGCGGCCCGGCATCGTCTTCGACGAAGTAGACCAGCACGTGCATCCCCCCGGAGCCGACCGACCGGCACGACACCTCGCATCCCGGGATCAGGGTCACCCCGAGCTCGGCCGCCCGGCTCCGGGCGGCGCCCACCCCGGCCAGGGAGTCATGATCGGTCAACGCCACCGCGCGGCAGCCGGCCTTGGCCGCCAGCTCGGGGATGCGCTCGGGAGGGTCGGTTCCGTCCGAGACGGTGGAGTGGGTATGCAGGTCGATCATCCCTGGTGAGGCTACCAACCCTGCTCAGGGCCGGTTCCGAGGGGTCTCTGGAATAAGTCCGCCTTCGGGGGTGCCATGGGGAGGAGTTCCGGCCGTTAGTCTGTGGGGGAGCGGTTTGTTCGCCTGGCGGACAGGTCGCGACCGGCAACTGCCTTACGACCCCCGGTGGATACGGTGAGCAACCGATGATGGAGGCCAAGGAAGCGTGCGGAGTCTTCGGGGTCTACGCCCCGGGGCGATCGGTCGCACACATAACCTTTGACGGTCTCTTCGCTCTGCAGCACCGCGGCCAGGAGGCGGCCGGGATGGCCGTCAGCGATGGCGAGGCCATCATGGTGATGAAGGACATGGGTCTGGTCACCACCGTCTTCGACGAGCGCAAGCTGTCCGCCCTGCGGGGGGACCTGGCCATCGGCCACACCCGGTACTCGACCGCCGGCTCCCGCGACTGGATGAATGCCCAGCCGGTGTTCCGGGATGTGGGCCAGGCCGGCTTCGCCCTCGGCCACAACGGCAACCTCACCAACACCGACGCGCTGGCCGAGTCGGTCGGCATGCTGCCGGGACTGGTCGATTCCGACAGCGACCTGGTGGCCGAGCTGCTGGGTCAGATGTTTCCCCCCGAGGATCCCGACCGGCCGTCGGCCGACTCCGACCAGGATCTGGAGGCGGCCCTCACCGCGGTGCTGCCGTTGCTGGAAGGGGCGTTCTCCTTCGTCCTGCTCGACGCCGAGCGGCTGATCGGAGTCCGCGATCCCAACGGCTTCCGTCCCCTCTGCCTCGGCTGGCTCGAAGCCACCGAGGAGTTCGAGGAAGGCTGGGTGCTGGCCTCGGAGTCCCCCGCCCTCGACGTGGTCGGCGCCACGTTCATCCGTGAGCTCGAGGCCGGGGAGATGGTCATCATCGACGGCAAGGAAGTCCGCTCGGTGCACCCCTTCCCGCTCGAGCGGCTCAACCCCAAGCTCTGCGTCCTCGAGTTCGTCTACTTCGCCCGTCCCGACACCATCCTCTACGGCAACGAGGTGCACGGGGCCCGCCGGCGGATGGGTCAGCTGCTGGCCGCCCAGCGGCCGGTGGCCGCCGATCTGGTCATGGGAGTCCCCGACTCCGGGGTGCCGGCCGCCGAGGGCTACGCCTTCGGGTCGGGTATCCCCTACGGCCAGGGCCTGGTGAAGAACCGCTACATCGGCCGGACCTTCATTGCCCCCACCCAGCTGGAGCGGGCCGACGGGGTCCGGCGCAAGTTCAACCCGCTCCGCGACAACATCGCCGGCAAGCGGCTCATCGTGGTGGACGACTCCATCGTGCGGGGGACCACCCTCCGGGCCCTGGTCATCATGTTGCGGGAGTCGGGTGCCCGCGAGGTCCACCTCCGGATCTCCTCGCCGCCGTTCCGGTGGCCCTGCTTCTACGGCATCGACACCCCCGACAAGGATGAGTTGCTGGCGTCGGTCAAGTCCCTCGACGAGATCGTGGAGTTCCTCAATGTGGACTCGCTGGAGTACCTCACCCTCGACAACTTGAAGACGGCCATCGACGCCCCGGGTGCCGGCTTCTGCGATGCCTGCCTCACCGGGAACTATCCGGCCCCGGTCCCAGTGCCCGTCGAACTGAGCCACCACCACCCGCTCGGTGCCGTCGCCACTGCGGCTCCCGCGTGACGGAAGCCAACCCGACGGAACCGGACGCCGCCCCCCCGGCCACCTACGCCGGCGCCGGGGTGGACATCGATGCCGGCGACGCCGCCGTCCAGCAGATCCGTCCGCTGGTTGCCTCCACTCTCCGGCCCGAGGTCCTCGGGGGGCTCGGCGACTTCGGGGGGCTGTTCGCGGTCGACACCGAGAAGTACGACCAGCCGGTGCTGGTAGCCGGCACCGACGGGGTGGGGACCAAGGCACTGGTGGCCCAGGCCACCGGCCGCTACTACACCATCGGCATCGACGTGGTGGCGATGTGCGTCGACGACCTGGTCTGCCAGGGGGCGGAGCCCCTCTTCTTCCTCGACTACATCTCCACCGGCTCGGTCGACCCCGACCAGATGGCCGCCCTGGTGGGCGGGGTGGCCGAGGGCTGCCGGCAGGTGGGGGCGGCGTTGCTGGGCGGGGAGATGGCCGAGCACCCCGGGATCATGAGGCCGGGGGAGTTCGATCTGGTCGGCTTCGCCGTCGGGGTGGTCGAGCGCGAGCAGATCCTCAGTCCCGATCGGGTCCGGGCCGCCGACATCCTCATCGGGCTCCCGTCCCCCGGGCTCCGCTCCAACGGCTACACCCTGGCCCGCCACGTGTTGTTGGAGCGGGCCGGCCTGTCCCTCGACGCGCCGGCCTGGGAAGGGGCGTCCACTTCGCTGGCCGACGAGCTCCTGGCTCCCTCGGTGCTGTACACCCCGGCGGTCCTCGCCACCATGGACGTCGCCGAGGTGCACGGGGTGGCCCACATCACCGGGGGAGGGATTGTCGGCAACCTGCCCCGGGCGCTTCCCGACGGCCTGCGGGCGATGGTGGAGCGCGAGTCCTGGACGGTGCCGCGCATCTTCTCCGAGGTGCAGTGGCTGGGCCAGGTGGAGGACGCCGAGATGCTGCGGGTGTTCAACCTCGGCCTCGGGATGGTGATCATCGTCTCGCCCGACAGCGCCGATGACGCCCTCGACGCCCTCCGGGTCGCCGGTCAGAACGCGATGGTGGTGGGCTGGGTGGAAGCCGGTGAGCGGGGTGTCGAGCTCATCGGTCCCGCCCCCTGGGGGTCGCAGGGCGGATGAGCACCACCCTCCCGGCCACCGAATTCGAGGCGCTGCGCCAGCACCTGTTGACCCATTCGGTGAAGCGGGGCGACTTCGTGCTCAAGTCGGGCCGCCGGAGCAGCTGGTTCATCGACTCCAAGCAGACGGTGTGCCGGCCGGAGGCGATGGTGCTGGTGGCCGACGGGATCATCTCGATCCTTCCCGAGGACGCCACCGCCATCGGCGGCCTCACCATGGGGGCGGACCCGGTGGCGTTCATCACCGCCGGGGTGGCGGCCAGCCGCGGCCGGATGCTCAAGGCGTTCAGCGTCCGGAAGGTTGCCAAGGACCACGGCGGTGGCGGGCGGATCGCCGGCGCCCTCGACCCCGGCGACCGGGTGGTGGTCACCGAGGACACCGTGACCCGGGGCACCTCGTTGATGGAAGCGGCTCACGCCATCCGGGAGGCCGGCGCCGAGCCGGTGCTGTTGGTGGCGGTGGTGGACCGGGGTGGGACGGTCGCAGCCATGGCGGCCGAAGAGGGGCTCCCGTTCCGGGCGCTGCTGACCGCGCCGGATCTCGGCTTCGACTACGAGGGCGCCTGACCTTTTCTTGCCCAGCGCCCGGTCGGGCTCCCATGGAATAGTGCGGCATGGACGAATTCACCTCGGCTCTCGACACCGCTGCTGCCATCCGCTCGAAGGCGGTGAGCCCGCTCGAGGTACTCGACGCCACCCTGGCCCGGATCGACCGGCTCAACCCGGAGCTCAATGCGGTGATCTGGCGCAACGACACCGTGGCCCTGGCCGAGGCCGAGGCCCTGGGCGAACGGATCGCCGCCGGGGCTGACGACCTTCCGCCTTTTGCCGGGGTGCCCATCCCGATCAAGGACCTGACCGCGGTGGAGGGCCAGCCGCTGACCTACGGCTCCCTCGGGGCGCCGGCGGGGATGTGCGACCACAGCGACCTGGTGGTCGACGCCTTCCGCCGGGCCGGGTTCATCCTCACCGGGCGCACCAATGCCCCCGAGTTCGGATCCATCACCGTCACCGAGAACCTCCGCTACGGCCCCACCCGCAATCCCTGGAACCCCGACCACACCTCGGGAGGATCCAGTGGGGGAGCGGCGACCGCGGTGTCGTCGGGGATGTTCTCCGTCGCCCACGCCAGCGACGGCGGCGGGTCGATCCGGATCCCCTCGTCCTGCTGCGGTCTGGTCGGCCTGAAGCCGAGCCGGGGGCGGGTGCCGTCGTTGATCCCCGCCTGGCAGGGACTGACCACCGACGGGGCGCTGTGCCTGACGGTGGCGGACGCCGCCGCCCTCCTCGACGTCATGAGCCAGCCCGACCGGGGTGCCTGGTGGAACGCCCCGGCCCCGGCCGCCCCCTTCGCCACCGAACCGGGAAAGGACCCGGGCCGGCTGCGGGTGGCGATGAACACCGTCTCCGCCCTCGGCCTCCCGGTGTCCGACGAAGCGGTGGCGGCGGTCGAAGCCACCGGGAAACTGTTGGAACAGGCCGGCCACCAGGTCGAGCGCCTGGACACCGATGTCTTCTCTGCCGAGTCGTTGGCCCCGTTCCTCTTCGTGGTCAGCGCCGGGCTGGCCGACAACCCGGGCATCGACTGGGAGAAGGTCGAGCCCAACAACCGGGCCGGGTATCTCGCCGCCCAGGGAGTGAACAGCTTTACCTTCACCGAGGCGGTGGACGAGCTCCATCGCCTCAGCCGCCAGATCGTCGGCCGCTGGGGTGCCGAGTTCGACCTGCTGGTCACCCCGACGATGGCCATCGAACCGCCGCCGGTCGGCGTCTTGGCCGCCGTCCATGAGTCCCCGGAGATGCCTCCCCTCGAGGTGATGTCGATGGCCGCCTTCACCGCCGCCTTCAACATCACCGGCCAACCAGCCGTCAGCCTCCCGCTGCACACCGCGGCGTCGGGACTCCCGGTCGGGGTCCAGCTGGTGGCCGGGCCCTGGGAGGACGGCTTGTTGCTGCGGGTGGCGGCCCAGCTGGAGGCGGCAGCCCCCTGGGCGGGGCGGCACCCGGCAACTGGCTAGACCGGCCCGTGGTTCGCCGCCCTTCCCGACCGGGGCGTGTGTACCCCGTCGCTACCGCTGTGTAGGGTGCATTCATGGCCGACCAGGCGGAATTCTCCAGCCTTGCCATGGAGTTCATGCCGCAGCTGTACACAGCTGCGCTCCGGATGACGCGCAATCCCGCCGATGCCGAGGACCTCGTACAGGAGACGTACCTGAAGGCCTACCGGGCATTCGGGGGTTTCGAGGCCGGCACCAACCTGAAGGCCTGGCTCTACCGGATCCTCACCAACACCTATATCAACTCCTACCGGGCCAAAAAGCGCCGCCCGGAGATCTCCGATGTCGAGGATGTGGAGGACCTGTTCCTCTACCGTCACCTGTCGGCCGACCAGCCCTCTGGCCTGGGCCGCAGCGCCGAGGACGAAGCACTGGAGCGGATCACGGACACCGAGGTCAAAGAGGCAATCGAGTCGTTGCCCGATACCTTCCGGCTGGCGGTTCTGCTGGCTGACGTCGAGGGTTTCTCCTACAAGGAGATCGCCGAAATCACCGATGTGCCCATCGGCACGGTGATGAGCCGCATCCACCGTGGAAGAAAGGCCCTGCAGAAGGCGTTGTTTGAATTCGGCAGCGCACGAGGACTCGTGGGCGCTTCCGGTGACGGCAAGTAGGGAGAAAGACTCGTGGGAGAGCAAAAATCCGAAAGCATGGATGGGGGAGGCAATCCGGCGATGCCCGGGGTTGCCGGTGTATCCGGATTCGTCAACTGTGAGGAAACCGTCGAACGCCTCTACTTCTATCTCGACGGGGAGCTGACCGAGGAACGCCGGATCGAGATCTCCCGTCATCTCGACCTCTGCGGTCCGTGCGTCGACGCCTTCGGCTTCGAGGCCGAGCTGCGCAAGGTGATCGCCAACCGCTGCAAGGACCACGTGCCGGATTCCCTGCTCGAACGGGTGGCCCACCTGCTGAAGGACGAGCACGCCAAACAGGGTCACTGAGCCCGCCTTTCGGCGCCGGCTCGCACGAGCCCTCACCTGCCCGTCGAGGTGTGACCCGCGCCCGCCCCGGGTCGTACCTACACTGGTCCCGTGACCCAAACATCAGGTAATCGGCTGGGAGACCCGGTGTCTCCCAGAGCCATCTCCTGGGAGGTGGCCGAGCGGGTGGCCGGTTGGGTTTCCAGCCGCAGCCCGATGCCG
>DATARI010000166.1:0-11916 GCA_036264255.1 Acidimicrobiales bacterium
CAACCACCGGAATCCTCGGGCACCCCGGTGCCGGTCGACCCCGTAGAGCCCGAATCTCGGTTGATAGGAGCCCCACTCGTAGTTGTCGACCAGGGACCAGTGCCAGTACCCCGCCACCGGCACGCCCCGGTCGATGGCGGCGACGACGGCCCGGATGTTCTCCTGGAGGTAACGGGAGCGGCTCCAGCCATCCAGCCGGGGGAAGGCGCGCCCGTTCCTGACCCGGTTGCAGAGGCCGTTCTCCACCAGCCACAACGGGGTCTCGGGGGTGGCGGCGTGCTGGACACCCAGCCACCGGGTGAGGCCGGCCGGATCGGGAATGTCGTCCCACAGTTCGCGGGTGGGCAGCCAGCCGCGCCCGCCGGCGGTCCGATGGCCGGGTGCCCGGAAGTGACGGGCGACGAGCGGGTCGTAGTAGTCGAGACCGACCACATCCAGGGTCCGGGCAACGGAGCTGGCGTAGACCGCGTCCGCTGCCCGTTGCGGCGCCCCCGCCAAAGGCGATGTTGCCGCGGTGAGGCAGCGGAGGCCGCGCTCACCGGGCCTGGGGGCCGGCAGCCGGGCATTGTGCTCGGCCCGTCGCTCATCGATCCAACCGTCGAGCTCGTGCCGGGCGATGCCCAAGCTGGGGGCCATCAACGTGTCGGTGAGCCGCCGGTCGAGGTCGTAGACGCTCACGCAGGCGTTGTTGGTGGTGACCACCGCATCGGGGCGAGCCCGGTGAATGGCTCCATAGGCAAGGACGTGGGCGGTGAGCAGGTGGTCGGTAGCCACCGCGGCGTCGCGGAAGGCCATGAAACGACCGGGTGGGAAGGTACCCAGCAACCAGGATTCGATCGCCAGCACGTTGATCTCGTTGATGGTCACCCACAACCTCACGTTGGCGGCCAGCCTCGCAACCACCAGCTCCACCCAGCCCAGGAATCGCTCCGGAGCATCCGGCCGGAGCCAGAAGTCCTCGCCGAGCCATGACGGGTGGGTGAAATGGTGGAGGGTGACCAGCGGCTCGAGCCCTCGCTCGAGGCACCCCTGGATGATCGCCGCATAACCGGCCAATGCTTCATCGTCGATTTCTCCCGGCCTCGGCTCCACCCGGGCCCACTCGAGACTGAGCCGGAAGCTGTCGCACCCGAGGGCGGCGGCCCGATCGAGGGCTTCTTCCGGTTGCTCCCAGAACCCGACCGCCTTGCCCGACGGTTCGACCCGGCCCACTTGTTCCCAACGCAGCCAGTTGTTGCCGGGTTCGCTCGGACCGTTGAAGCCACCCTCGATCTGGAATCCGGCCGTGGCCACTCCGAAATGGAAACCGTCGGGCAGGATCCCGCCCGCGCCAACCGGGGAGGAAGATGCGGACTCCACACTCATCGTCCCAGCCTGGCAGCTTCCGGTGGCGGTGCGCACGAACCCGATGCGCAGGCTGGGCGCAACGGCCGGGCGAAGATGTCGATATCCCGGCCGCAGTGGTAGCTTCCGCCTCCGACCATGACATCCACGAACGGGGCATCCCCGAGCGGTAGCGAGTCGAACCGATGAGCATCTCCGAGCAGGACGCCGAGCGGATCCCGGTGGTCGTGGCCTCCGGGGAGTCCATCGAGCACGGCGATCCGGTGACCCCGATCGACCTGATGGCTCGGGCCTGCGAAGCCGCCTTCGCCGACGCGCCGGGATTGCGCCACCGGATCGACCGGCTCTCGGTGGTCAGCATCATGACCCATGCCGGTCCCGCGCCGGCCACCGAACTGGCCCGGGCTCTGGGGATGAAACCGGCGGTGTGCGAGACGACCACCATCGGCGGCAACTCCCCCCAATGGCTGGTGAGCCGGGCGGCCGGGGAGATCACCGCCGGCCGCCTGTCGGCAACCCTGATCGCCGGCGCCGAGGCGATCCGGTCGTCGCGGTTGCGGCACAAACTCGGACAGCCCCGCGACAACGGGGACACCAGCTTGGCTCCTGACCCCGCCGTCGGGGACGACCTGCCCGGCGTCGGCCCGGCGGAATCCGCCATCGGTCTGATGGCACCGGTACACGTCTATCCGCTGTTCGAGAATGTGGTGGCGGCCCGGGCCGGTCACTCCGCCGACCAACATCGCCAGGCCATCGGCGAGATGTTCGCCCCGTTCACCCGGGTGGCGGCCAAGAACCCCTTCGCCTGGTTCCCGGTCGAATACACCGCCGCCGAGATCGCCACGCCGTCCCCGGAGAACCGCATCGTCTGCGAGCCCTACACCAAGCGGATGACCGCCTTCCTGGGTTCCGACCAGGGCGCCGCCCTAGTGGTGTGCTCGCTGGCCGAGGCCCGGCGGGCCGGAGTGGCTGAGCGGTCGGTGTTCATCTGGTCGGGGGCGGGCGCCATCGATGTCCGGTTTCCGGTCGCCCGGCCCGATCCCGGCCGATCCCCTGCCATCGCCGCCGCCGGTCGGGCCCTGTTCGAGGCGGTCGGCCTGGGGATCGATGACGTGGACGTCCTCGATATCTACTCGTGCTTCCCGTCCGCGGTGGAGCTGGCCTGTGACGCCCTCGGCCTCACGCTTGACGATCCCCGGGGCCTGACCTCCACCGGGGGGCTCCCCTACTTCGGGGGACCCGGGAACAACTACACCACCCATGGGATCGCCTCGGTGACCAGCCGCCTCCGCCTGGAGGACAACGTGACCACCGGCGGCCGCCCCCGGCTGGGCCTGGCCACCGGCCTGGGTTGGTTCATCACCAAGCACGCCCTCGGGCTGTACGGCTCCGAGCCGCCCCGTGACGGGTTCCGACCGGGCGACACCGTCGACGACCAGGCCCGCATCGATGCCAGTGCGGTGGAAACCGCGCTCCAGGTGCCGGACCCGACCGCCGCCACCGTGGTGGCCGTCACCGTGATCCGCGACCATCAGGGAACCTCCACCGGCGCCCCGGTCATCGCCCGGCTCCCCGACGGCCGCCAGGTAGCGGCAGCCCCGGCTGACGACGAGGTGACTTCCGAGATGGGCCGGCGCGACAGCCCGGGGATGGTGGGCACCCCAATTGTCGTGGAGGGCGACCCACCGCGCTACCGTCTGCCCGAACGCTGAGATCCGACGAAGGGACAACCACGTGTCTGACGAACTGCTGCGGGAGCGACAAGGCCATATCGAGATCCTCACCATCAACCGGCCCGAGGCCCGGAACGCCATCAACGGGGCGGTGTCCAAGGGATTCGCCGCCGCCTTCGACGAGCTGGAGGCCGACGACGACTGCTGGGTGGTCATCGTCACCGGCAGCGGCGACAAGGCGTTCAGCGCCGGCATGGACCTCAAGGCGTTCACCGCCGGCGAGGCGGGCGACATCATGGGGGCCAAGGGAGGATTCGCCGGCATCGCTCAGCGGGAGTTCGCCAAGCCGCTCATCGCCGCCGTCAACGGTTCGGCGCTGGCCGGAGGCTGCGAGATCATGCTCTCCTGCGACCTGGTGGTGGCCGTCGAGGAGGCCAAGTTCGGCATCCCCGAGGTGAAGCGGGGCCTGATGGCCGCCGCCGGTGGGCTGATCCGGCTGCCCAAGCGGATCCCGCCGGCCATCGCCCTCGAGCTGGCCATGACCGGCGACCCCATCGACGCCCGCCGGGCGCTGGAATTGGGCTTGATCAACCGGGTGGTCCCGAGGGAGAAGCTGATGGAGGCCACCTTGGAGCTGGCCAACACCATCGCCGAGAACGCCCCATTGGCAGTGAGGACATCCAAGCGGGTGATGAAGCAGGCCGGGGAGCTCCCCGACGCCCAGGGTTGGGAGATCAACAACAAGGCCGTCCCCGAGGTGTTCGGCTCCGCCGATGCCATGGAGGGGCCGATCGCCTTTGCCGAAAAGCGCAAGCCCAACTGGACCGGCAAGTAGCCGAGTCGCCGAGTAGCCGAGTAGAGACCAGAGCCGACCGGTGCTCTCCCCCACCTTCGCCGACGTGCCGTCCCTCAGCCCGGCCCTCAATGGCATCCGGCTGACCCTCCACGTCCTGGCCGCCACCATCTGGGTGGGTGGTCAATTCACGGTGGCCGGGCTGATGCCGACCGTGCGCGGGCTTGGGGAGGACGCCTCCAAGAAGGTGGCCCGGGTGCTGGCCGCGCTGTTGTGGCCGGCCTATGTGGGGCTGGTGGGCACCGGGCTCTGGAACGTCTCGACGATCACCTTCAAGGATGCCCCCTCCGCCTGGAAGGCAGTCCTGATGGTCAAGATCGTGGTGGTGGTCATCGCCGGGGTCGCCGTCTTCCTCCACCAGCGGTCCACTTCCAAGCGAGGCTTGGCCGTGTGGGGGTCGGTCGGGGCCACCGCCTCGGTCGCCGCCCTGGTCATGGGGGTGTTCCTCGCCGGTTGACCCCCTCGGCCATCCTGGCTGGCCGTCGGCTCCGAAGTACCGCACGTACACAGACGGGTCTAACCTGGTGGCAAGGCCGACGTAGGAGGCGTAGTTATGCATGTTGCTCCATCCGCAGAGATCTTTGGCGTCGACGGCATCATCGTGCTGATCGTTGTCGTGCTGGTCCTCTTCGGGAGTACCCAGATTCCCAAGCTGGCCCGCTCGCTGGGCTCGGCTCAGAAGGAGTTCAAGAAGGGCCTCGATGAGGGTGGTCAGCCTGACGACAAAGGGGTGAAGGCCGCTGCCATCCCGGCACCGACGGTTGCCCCGGCTCCCCCGCCGGTGGCCGTCCCCCAGCCGGTCGTGACTCCGGTGGCTACCCCGCCAGACCCCGCCGCCGGCCCGGCCCCGTCCCCGTCGTAACCCTGGCACCCACGCCCCCCGGATGAGTGCCCGTGGGGCCGGTGGCTCCCGCGGTCCTGCCGGCGTCGACCCGACGGTTCCGCACTCCCGGCGGATCACTCCGTTCTGGGTCCTCCAGGCTGCCGAGATCCTCTCGGTGGTGGCGCTGGCCGATCTCTCCCTCCACGTCGATCGCGGTGGCGTGTTGACGGTGGCCGGTGGCGTGTTTGCGGCTCTGGCCCTGACCGCCGACGGTCCACTCGGCATCGTCCGTATCTTCAGCCGCAAACTCCACGTGGTCGTGGTGGTGGTGGTGGCCGTCGTGGTGGCCCTCTCGCCGGCGGTCTCCGCCATCCGCCCCGACATCGAGGGGATCCTCATCCTCGAGATCGCCGCCGTCGGCATCATCCGGTTGGCGACGTTGGTGAACACCGATCCCCGTTCCGCCGGCCCGAAAGGTCGCCGGGGTTCCAGACCGGTGGTCGACGCCACCGCCACCGTGACCGTCAGGACGCCGCCCGCCTCCGTCCCGACGGAACCCGAACCGTCGGCGCCCCCGGCGGCCGGCCGGAGCCTGTTTCCCCGCGAGGAGCGGGTTGGCGCCGCCGCCCGGTGGGCCGGGAGGGCGGCGGGGGCAGCCACCTCGGCGGCTTCCCGGACCACCGCCAAACATGGCCCGACCGCCAAGGCCCAGGCCAAGCGCACCATCCGTTCGGCCGGCTGGTTGGTCGGCCGGGCGACGTCCGGGTCGGAAGATCCGCCGGTTCCCCCCTCACCCTCGGGCTGAATCCGCTGGACCTCGCCGGGCCCGGCGTCGGCCGATACATTGCAGCCGACGCGAAAGAGGGGGATCACCGTGGCTGAACAACCGGACGTGCTCGACATCGCCGAGCGGCTGTGGACGGGAGCGTTGTCGACCTCCGAGGCCCACCCACTGCAGACCTGGGGCGGTCTGGCCGAGGTCGGCGACGGGGTGGCCTTCACGCCGTCGTTCGCCAACGTCTCGGCGCTGGATACCGACGACGGCCTGTTCCTGGTCGACACCGGGAGTTCGCTGATGGCCGGGGAGATCCACCGGACCCTCCGGGCCTGGTCACCCAGCCGGCTCCACACCGCGGTGTACTCCCACGGCCACATCGACCACGTCTTCGGAGTGCCGGTTTGGGAGGCCGAGTCGGAGGCCAACGGCTGGGCCCCGCCCACCGTGGTCGCCCACGATGCCCTGCCCCCCCGATTCGACCGCTACATCCTGACCGCCGGCTACAACGGGATCATCAACCGGCGGCAGTTCAACATCAAGAACCTGCAGTGGCCGACCGAGTACCGCTACCCCGACCGCACCTACCGTGACCACCTCAACCTCGAGGTCGGGGGGCTGCGGGCCGAGCTCCACCATGCCAAGGGGGAGACCGACGACCACACCTGGACCTGGTTCCCCGACCGCAAGATCCTCTGCTGCGGGGACCTGTTCATCTGGGCCTCCCCCAATGCCGGGAACCCCCAGAAAGTCCAGCGCTACCCCCGGGAGTGGGCCGACGCCCTCCGGGAGATGCTCTCCCTCTACGACGGTCCCGACGGAGGGCCGGAAGTGCTGCTTCCCGGTCACGGGTTCCCGGTGGTGGGGGCGGCCCGGATCCGTCAGGCGCTCGGCGACACCGCCGACCTCCTCGATTCACTGGTCGACCAGACCCTGGCCCTCATGAACGCCGGTGCCCGGCTCGACGAGATCATCCACACCGTGACCCCTCCGTCCGAGCTCATGGAGCGCCCCTATCTCCAGCCGGTCTACGACGAGCCCGAATTCATCGTCCGGACGGTGTGGCGGCTGTACGGGGGCTGGTGGGACGGCAACCCCGCCACCCTGAAGCCGGCGCCGGAGCGGGCCCTGGCCACCGAGCTGGCCGGCTTGGCCGGAGGCGCCTCCGCCTTGGCCGACCGGGCGTTGGACCTGTTGGAGTCGTCCGCCGGCACCGGAGACGGTCCCGTCGATGCCGCCCTCCGGCTGGCCGGGCACCTGGCCGAACTGGCCTGGCTGGTGGATCCGTCCGACCTCGGCATCAGCCGAATCCGCCAGCGGGTGTTCGAGGCCCGGGCCGAAGCCGCCACCTCGACAATGGCCCACGGGGTGTTCTCGTGGGCCGCCCGGGAGTCCGAACCCCATCACCACGGGTGAGCCTCGGAACCATGGCCGAATCCCAGGCATGGGCACCCCTCTGACCTGGAGGGATGCGACCTCCGAACCCCGGCGGTTCTCAACTTCTAATTTCGCCCCAACCCCCGCTAGTGTCATCGCTGTGACCGACCCCTCTACCGGCCCGACCGGCACGAGCGACCCGTCCCCAAGCCGGGTCCGCGGGGTGCGCCGCCGCTGGATGACCGCGCTGATCGTCGGGGCTCCCCTGCTCCTGGCCGGGTGCAACTGGTACCCCAGCTACGGTGCCGACCCCGGAGCCACCGTCCAGGGGCACAACACCTTCAAGCTCTACTCGGGGATGATGACCGTCGGGATCATCGTCGGCGGATTCGTCGCCATCCTGATCATCTGGACCGTGTTCCGCTACCGGCGGCGGTCCGACGAGATGCCCAAGCAGTTCCACGAGAACTTGCCCGTCGAGTTCCTCTACACCGTGGTGCCGATCATCATCGTGGGATTCCTGTTCTTCTTCACGGTGGTCACCGAGAATGGCGTCGATGCCACCCAACCGGTCAACGCCACCGTCGCTTCCGACGGCCCCGCCCCCGGTGCCCCGGTGGTGAACATCACCGTGACCGCCTTCCAGTGGGGTTGGCGCTTCGACTACACCGGCCTGAACGTCGGGGTGGTCGGGGAGACCACCAACGGCCCCAACAACCACGGACCCCAGATGGTGGTGCCGGTCGGGGAGACGCTGCAGATCACCCTGGTCTCCAACGACACCATCCACGGCTTCTACCTCCGGGACTTCAACTTCAGCCGGTATGCCCAGCCGGGGGTGACCAACATCTTCGATCTCAACATGATCCGCACCGGAACCTTCGACGGCCAGTGCACCCAGTTCTGCGGGCTGTACCACTCGGAGATGCTGTTCAGCATCCGCTCGGTGTCGCCCGCCGACTTCGAGACCTGGGCCAGCTCTGAGGTGGCCGCCGGCCACACCCTGCAGAACTCGGGTTCCGGCGCCCAGAACAATCCGCCGCCCAACACCCGGATCACCGTTACCAATCCGCCCAACTCGACCAATTCGACCACACCTTCTTCGGCGTCCGCGACTCCCACCGCAAAGGCATCGGCATGACGACAACCATTGAACGCCCGGAAGCCATCACTCCCGAGGAGTTGGGTGGGCCCGATGGGCACGGCCGCGATGCCGGCCACGCCGACGGGGATCACGGCCACCACGAAGGCCCGAGCGGGATCCTCAACTGGCTGACCTCGACCGACCACAAGGTCATCGGGATGTCCTACATGATCACCTCGCTGGTCACGTTCTTCATCGCCGGGATCATGGCCATGGTCATCAGGTCGCAGCTCCTCGACCCCCACACCTCGTTGGTCTCCTACCAGACCTACAACGAGCTCTTCACCATGCACGGCAGCCTGATGATGTACCTGTTCGCCGGGCCATTCGCCTTCGGCGGCCTGGCCAACTACATCGTCCCCCTCCAGGTCGGGGCGCCGGACATGGCGTTTCCCCGGCTGAACGCCCTCTCCTAATGGCTGTACCTGAGCGGTGTGATCACCATGCTGTCGGGCTTCCTGGTGGCGGGAGGGTCGGCCAGCTTCGGTTGGGTCTCCTACGCCCCCCTCTCCAACGCCACCAACTCCCCCGGCGCCGGCAGCGACCTGTGGTTGATGGCGCTGGCCCTCACCGGATTCTCCGCCATCTTCACCGGCGTCAACTTGGTGGCCACCATCTTCTATCTCCGCGCCCCGGGGATGACCATGTTCCGAATCCCGATCTTCTCCTGGAACATGCTGGTCACCGCCATCCTGATCCTCATCGCCTTCCCGGTGCTGTTCGCGGCGGTGGTGATGCTGTTCTGCGACCGGCACTTCGGAACCCACATCTTCTCGGTGGAGGGAGGGGGTTCACCCATTCTCTGGCAGCACCTCTTCTGGTTCTTCGGGCACCCGGAGGTGTACATCCTTGCCTTGCCCTACTTCGGCATGGTCACCGACATCTTCCCGGTCTTCTCGCGGAAGCCGATATTCGGCTACAAGGGCATGGTCTTCGCCACCATGTCCATCGCCGGCCTTTCCACCGGGGTGTGGGCCCACCACATGTTCACCACCGGGGTGGTGCTGCTGCCGTTCTTCTCGCTTCTCTCCTACCTGATCGCGGTGCCGACCGGCATCAAGTTCTTCAACTGGATCGGCACCATGTGGCGGGGCCAGTTGAGTTTCCAGACCCCCATGTTGTTCTCGATCGGGTTCCTGCTGGTGTTCCTGGTCGGCGGGGTGACGGGGGTGTTGCTCGCTTCGCCGCCGGTCGACTTCATGACCCACGACACCTATTTCGTGGTCGCCCACTTCCACAACGTGCTCATCGGCACCGCGGTGTTCGCCGGGTTCGCCGGGTTCTACTTCTGGTATCCGAAGATGTTCGGGCGGATGCTCCGGGAGAGCCTGGGCAAGCTCCACTTCTGGTTCCTGTTCATCGGCTTCTGGGTGGCCTTCATGCCCCAGTACCTGGTGGGGCTGCACGGCATGCCCCGGAGGGTGGCGAGCTACGCCCCCGACACCGGCTGGACGACCCTCAACGTGATCTCGACGCTTGGCGCCTACGTGATCGGGTTCTCGTTCTTCTTCTTCCTGATCAACCTCTGGGTGTCATGGCGGAAGCCGGTACCGTCCGGGTCCAACCCCTGGGACGGCCACGGGTTGGAGTGGTTCACCACCTCGCCGCCGCCGCACCACAACTACACCCACCTGCCACCCATCCGGTCGGAACGGCCGACCTGGGACTACAACCATCCTGAACACCGCACCATCGTCCACAAACCCAAGGACAAGAAGGGCGGCTCGGGCGGGTCGGACGGCTCCAGCGGCTCCGGGGATACCAAGCAACCCGTCGGAGCCCAGTCATGAAAACCGAGTCGATTGTGCTGCTGGTGGTGGGCGTCTTCTTCGCCGTCGTCGGGGCGGTCTACTGGTTCACCAGCTATGAGGACGCCGGCTTCCTGATGCTGATCGGGGCGACCGGGCTCGGCCTGCTCCCCGGGAGCTACTACCTCTGGTGGAGTTATCACATGAAACTCCGGCCCGAGGAGAACCCCGATGCCACCATGGAGGACAGTGCCGGCGTGGTTGACTCGTTTCCCGGCTCCAGCATCTGGCCCTTCATCCTGGGCATGGGCGCCTTCTTCACCGCGCTGACCTTCGTGTTCGGCCTTTGGTTGGCGCCGATTGCCGCCGCCCTCATCCTCTCGGCTCTGATCGGCGTCACCGTCGAGAGTCGCCGCGGAGGCGCCGTCTAGTTCGTTGTCAGGCCCGCACCCTGGAAGGGGCACTGCGGCCACCTCCTGGGGGTTCCCGGAACTCGCCTCGGTTCTGAGTGGCCGCGGCCGCCGGCTCCTAGACCCGGAGTTGCATCAGGTGGAACACCGTGCCCTGGTCGTCGGCGCAGTTGTCCGCCGCCAGTCCGTACGGGCGCTCTTCGATGGGGCTGGCGGTCCCGCCCAGCTCGGCCACCGTCTCGATGGCGGCTCGAAGGTCGTCCACCCGAAAGCCCAGCACCGCTTGCGGGGTATCCGTCTGCCAGAGACCTGACATCGGGGTCACTCCTTGAATCTGGCGGCCCTGGGCAGACGAACCCGGGGTAAACGCCCACCCCAGCACTCGGCGGTAGAACTCCTCGGCCAGCGTCAAGTCCGGAACCCCCAGGGACACGTAGGCGATGTCACCATGCCGGCGGCCAACGCTGAGGTCCCCGTCCTCATCCGTCGGGGAGTCGGACAGCTGATGGAGATAGAACGGCACGCCCTGGTTGTCGAGACAGGCAGATTCGATCCCGTAGGGGCGCTCCTCGGGATCGGTGGCGGTTCCCCCCGCATCCCTCACCCGGGCGACCACCGCGGCCACATCATCGACCCGGTAGCCGAGGACGGCCCCGAGGGTGACGGACCCGTCAGCTCGTCTGCCATTGAATATGCCGACCTCGGGCGTGACCTCGTCCACCTGTCCGCCACCAGACTGACTGGGAGAGGACGACCAGCCCAGCAGAGCCCCGTAGAAGGCGGCGCCGCGGGCAGGATCGGGGATGCCGAACGAGATGTAGGAGATGTCGCCGTGGCGATGTCCGTTCCGGAATTGCACTGCAGTGGTCGTCATTGATGCTCCTTTGGCGGTGGTTTGGGGTTCGGGAGGCTTCGTGAGCGCGTCGATGAGGCGCCCCCGGAGCTCGGCGGCGAAGCGGGGGGACGGGCTGGCCGGCCGGTCAGGGGTATGAAGGATCTCGAGAGGGTCACTCATCGCCTTCGCTCCTCTCGTAGGCGTTTCGATAGGCGCGCTTGGCCCGTACCAGGAGGGCCTCGGTGGCGTGGACGGTCCGGTTCAGCGCCGCGGCGGTGTCGGGGACGCTGAGCCCGTCGAGGTAGCGCAGGGTCAGCGCCGACTGGTGGTGGGGTCCCAACTCGGCCAAGACCTCCTGGGCCCGCATGGCATCGAGGGTGGCGTCCCATGGATCGTCGACCTCAGTATCGGTCGAGATCAACACCAGGTTTCGCTGCTGGCGCTCCTGGCGTCGCCAGTGGTCCACCAGTTTGTGGCGGGCCACTCCGATCAGCCAGGGAACATTCAGATCTGCCTCTTTACCATTGCGGACCATCGCGGCGGCAGCCAGGAAGGTCTCGGCAGTGAGATCCTCGGCCGTCGGGGAATCGCTGCACCGGCGGAGAAGGTAGCCGTAAACCTCGGGCAAGGCATGGTCATAGAGAGCCAACAACTCCGGGCCCCGATTGGGCACGACCGCTGGTGAACTGCTCATACCCCTATCATCGCCCGGGGCACCCGAACTCCGACGGGCCAGCCACATTATTTCTGGGCTCCAGCCGGCGTCTTTCGGCCCCCGACCGATCACCCCAACACACCCCGCCGGACCCCCCGGGATCCACTGATACACCCCCCGGCCATGCTGGGTTCATGGCGTTGGCGACCCAACCCTCCAGTGCAGCCCCCACCACTCCGGCCCTCACCCGAGCCTTCGACACCATCGCCTCCTTCCTGG
>DATARI010000182.1:0-2065 GCA_036264255.1 Acidimicrobiales bacterium
CCTGTTCCGCGGACTCAGCAACCAGAACGCCATGCGGTTCTCCTTCCTGCTGTCGACCCCGGTCATCCTCGCCGCCGGCGCCTTGAAGATCCCCGACCTGGTCGGCCCGCTCGGAGCCGGCATCCGGCCCGAGATCATCGCCGGGAGCCTGGCCGCGGTGGCGAGCTCGCTGTTTGCCGTCTTCTTCCTGGCCCGGTACTTCAGGACCCGGACCCTGTTGCCCTTCGCGATCTATTCGGTCGCCTTCGGCCTCGCCTCCGCCATCCGCTTCGGCTTCTACTGATCCATTCCCGCCGGCCCCATTCAAGCCGGCGCCGACGTTTGTCTAGGTGGTCCCGTAGGTGGTGTCCCGGCTGGATGCCGTCTCCCCCGATTGCGCCAGTTCGGCGGCCACCGCGGTGATATCGGCGGCCAACTCGTCGGCCACCGCCGCGTGTCCGGCGTGGACGGTGGCGTGGAGACTGTCCGGTGGCGACTGCCGGTCGAAGTACCAGCCACCCCGATCGGCAAGGTAATCCCCCAACGCGAAGGTGTCGATGCCGCTGGACAGCACCGGCGCCGTGCCGTCCGTCGCGCCCTCGAATGGACCGGAACCGCCGAAGGCGAAGACGGTGGCGTCGGGATCGCCCCGGACGGCCAGACCCGGCGCCCGGTCGATGGCTTCCCGGATGGTGGCGGCCGCCCGCCAGGTGTCCCCGGCCAGGCGGAGATAGCCGTCGTTCCCGAGGAACTGGAGCACCGCCCACCCGGCCGCGATCGGGCCCGCCGGCCGGGTGCCGGCCATCGACGGGGAGCCGTACAGTCCGCCCAGCCAGTTGGTGGTGATGAACGGCTGCAGCCGGGCCAGGTCCCGGGAGGAGTAGAGCACCACCGACACCCCCTTTGACGCGTAGCCGTACTTGTGGAGGTCGGCGGAGATGGAGGTGACGCCCGGAACCGAAAGGTCCCACGGCTTGGTTACGTGGCCCAGCTGCTCCAAGAACGGAAGGATGAATCCGCCGAGACAGGCGTCCACGTGACAGAGGATCCCCCGTTCCGCCGCCAGCCCGGCCAGAGCCGGAATCGGGTCGATGACCCCCTGGGGATAGGAAGGCGCCGATCCCACCACCATCACCGTGTTGTCGTCGACGGCACCGGCCATGGCGTCGGGGTCGGCCCGAAAGTCGGTTCCCACCGGGATCCGGCGGGACTCGACGTCGAAGTAGTGGGCCGCCTTTTCGAAGGCGGCGTGGGCGCTGGTGGCCAGCACCATGTTCGGGTGTTCGACCGGCCGGGCCTGCCCCCGCCCCCAGTCCCGGGCGGTCTTGGTCGCCTGCAGGAGCGATTCGGTTCCGCCCGAGGTCAGGTAGCCCCGCACGTTGGAACCGACCGACTCGCCGTCGGCGGCCGGATCTCCCGTCTCTGCCATCCGGTCGGCGCCGAGCAAGCCGGCGGTGATGGTGACGATGTCGTGCTGCATCCATCCGAGGCTCGGGAACACCATGGTGTTGAGGGCGTTCTCCGCCGAGTACAGATTGGACGCCCGCTGCAAGAGGTCGTGAACGGCATCACCGGCCGAGTAGACCAGGCTGAAGACCCGGCCTCCCTTCCAGTCGCGATCGTCGGCCCGGAGTTCGCCCATCCGGGCCAGGACCGCGTCCGCATCGGTGCCATGAGCCGGGAGCCGGTTGTCGGGGAAACCCTCAGCCATGGCCGCGGGTCAGGTGATGTCGCGGCGGGTGAGGATGTAGGACCCCACGGCAGCGAAGACCAGCCCGTAGGCGATGATCAGCAGTGATCCCTGCCACCAGTTGAACAGCAGGGAGGAGATCCCGCTACGAGACCGGTTGATGTTGGCGGCCGCTTCGGCCGCCCCGGTCGGGACCCACCGGGCCGCCCCGTGGACCAGGCTGACCAGGATGCCTTCCAGGATGATGAACCATCCCAGGGTCACCACGATGGCGGCCACCTGGTTGGTGAGGACCGACCCGATGCCCACCCCCAGCATCCCGAACAGGATGAAGACCAGGACCATCCCCGGCAGCACCGCCGGAACCTGGTGGAGCAGGGAGGAGTACGAACCCCC
>DATARI010000224.1:0-46682 GCA_036264255.1 Acidimicrobiales bacterium
CCAGGAACATGCCGTAGGCCGCCTCCTCCAGCGTCACCACCAGGTCGCTCCACCCGTGAGCCTGCTTGCCCTCCGCCCACTGCCCGATCCATTTGGCCGTGTCCCACGGGGTGCTGATGGTCAGGTTGAGCGTCTTGCTGCTCTTGCCCAGGTACTCCCACACCCCCAGGGCCACCAACACGATGGCGATCTGGATGATCCGGACGACTCGCTTGTGGCGCCGCGTCTCGGGGTCGGGCCCGGGGTCGCCGCGCCGGATGACATTCCAGCGCCGACTTTCCGCCGGCGTCCCGCGGGGCCCACCGATCTCTTCGGCGGGCCCCGCAGTGACGTCAACTGAGATGGACATGAAGCGGCCGGCTGCTTCCGGCTAACTTGCGGCCGTCGTGGTGGTGGGCGCCACCGTCGTGGTGGTGGCCGCGGCGGCGGCAGTGGTAGTCGTCGCTCCCCCGCCGGCGGTGCCGAGCGGGTCAGCCTGCCCGGTCAGGGTCTGGTAGGCGGCGGCCGCCTCCGCGGAGGCCGGACCCGGCTTCGACGCCAGCACCGGTGGCCCGGTGGTACCGGCTGGCGGCGTCTTCCCGAGGTCGGTGTAGGCCTGGACGGCGAACTTGTTCCACCAGACCTTGCCGGTGTCAACCACCGAGTTGGCCGGGATCAGGGCGGTGCCCAAGAACAGCGACGTGGTGTCGTTGGCCTGCTGCTGGGTGAACTCCCCGCTCACGTAGTGGGTGCCGTAGGCCGGGCCGAGCAGGGCCATGGCCTGGACGAAGGTCCCCAACGGCACGCCGTTCTGGTAGTCCGAGTTCAAGTGGTTGTAGATGAGCGTCGGGTTGGCCAGGTTGGCCTGGATGTAGAGGAACGCCTTCAGGGTGGCGTCGGTGATGGCCTGGGTCAACGCCGAGTACTGGGTGGCGAAGGCCCGGCTGGTGGTCAGCGGGATCCCGATGATCTGTCCGGCCAGCTTCTGGGCGACGGCGGGGTCGGCCAGGTTGGCAACATTGTAGGAGGTCCCGTTGATCACGCCGGTGGCGGCGGAGGCGACGTCCTCGGCGCAGATGTCAGCCTGCCCGGAAGACAGGGCCGGCGCATAGGCCGACACCGAACCGACCGAGACGATGTTCTGCTTCGCCGGGTCCATCTTGTTCAGGCCGATCTCGAGCTGGATGGCGGTGTGGGCCGTGCCGACCGGGCCGGTCTGGCACCAGGTGCCGCCGTCGTAGGCCTTGATGTTGGTCCCTCGGCTGGTCTTGTACTTTGAGGCGCCCCCCATCACGATCTGGAGCCCCACGTTGTTGTTGAAGATCGCCACCTGGTCCTTGCCCTGAAGGACGGGGGAAATCCAGCTGTTGGTGCCGATGACCATCAGCTGATCGGTCCCGCCCAGGAAGGCCGGCTCGGCCTGGGTGCCACCCGGGTAGATGTCGAAGCTGATGTTGGTATTGAACTGCTTGTCGACTGCCGCGTAGTAGCCGAGGCCGCTGGCGAGGTACTCAGGGAGGAAGGCCTGGGCAAAGCCGCCGGCCATGCCGATCTTGACGGTGGCGGGAGCCGGCCCACCCTTGGTGGTGGCGCCACCGGCGCTGGTGGTGGTGGTGCTGCTGGAGCTGTTCGAGCTACAAGCGGCTGCGAGCAATGTCAGGGACATCGCCACGCCTCCCACCACCGCCAAACGGCGCATCTTGCCTGGTTTCCTCATGAATCTTCTCCTTTGGTTGGACATCAACTGACACTGCTTGACCGGCGGAATCGCGCTGTCGGACCGGGAAACCCGGCACCGGGCCGTCGGCTTAGAGTTCCGCCTTCGATGCGATGCGGCTCGCCTTCATGACCTCACCCTCCAGGTCCGCCCAGATGCTCCGGTAGAGGTCGATGAAGCCCTCGTCCAGCTTCACCTCGAGCAGGTTGCGCGGCCGGGGTAGGTCCACCCGGTAGTCGCCCAGGATCTTGCCGGGGCTGGCGGTGAGCACGATGATCCGATCGGAGAGGCCGATGGCCTCTTCGAGATCGTGGGTGACGAAGAAGACGGTCTGATGGCCCGACTCCTCCCACAGGCCCAAGAGGTCGTTCTCCATCAGGTTCCGGGTCTGCACGTCGAGAGCCGAGAACGGCTCATCCATCAACAGGATGGACGGGTCGTAGACCAGGGTGGAGGCGATCGCCGTCCGTTTCCGCATGCCCCCGGAGAGTTGGTGGGGGTAGGCGTTCTCGAAAGCACCCAGCCCGACCCGGGCCAACCAGCCGCGGGCCCGCTCCCTCGACTCTTTGCGGTCGACGCCGCGGAACCGGAGGGCCAGTTCGACATTCTGCAACGCAGTGCGCCACGGGAGCAGGGCGTCCTGCTGGAAGACGAACCCGACGTCGCGTCGCACCCCGGCGACCTTCTGACCGCCGATGCGGACCTCCCCCTTGGAGGGAGGGCGGAGTCCGCTGATGGCCGACAGCATCGTCGACTTGCCACAGCCGGTCGGCCCGACGATCGAGATGAATTGTCCCCCTTCGACGTCGAGGGAGACGTCCTCCAGGGCGACCAGCGGGGGTTTCCGCGGGGAGGGCTGGAAGATCTGGGTGAGGTGGGACAGTTCCAGCTTCTGGGCGGATCCGGCCGCCGCAGCGGGGGTGGATGGACCGGCTGGCGTGGAATGGTTGGCCATGGGCTTCTCGATGACGGGCCTGGTCGAGTTCATGAATCAGGTTTTCCCAGGCAGTGTGATTGTTTCGGTCATATCGTCCCCCCAGCAAGCAGAATCCCCAGGTCGACGCCATTCGCGCCTTCAAGAAACGTATAACCTATTTAGCGATCTGTCAAGCCTTTTCGCCAGGCCGATGAGCGCTCCGTCACCTCTTCGTCACCTCCCTGTCATCTTTGCCCGGCTTCCCGGACACGGAAGTGGCAGGAGTCGTGACCGGAGCCGTCAGGGCATTCCCCCGTCTACCTGGAGCAGCGCCCCGGTGGTGAAGGAAGAGGCGTCGCTGGCGAAGTAGAGGGCGGCGCCGATGATCTCCGGCGGGTTCCCGGCCCGCTCGAGGGCGTACTCCTTTTGGCGCCGGTCGACCTTCTCCATGTCCCAGGCCTTGCTGATGTCGGTGAGGAACGGTCCGGGCAGAATCCCGTTCACCCGGACGGTCGGACCGAACGTATGGGCGAAGCCGACGGTGAGGGCATTGAGTCCCGCTTTTGCCGCCGCATAGGGGAGGATGTTGGGTCGGGGGCGGATGGATCCGCCGGTGCTGACATTGATGACGGAGCCGCCGCCATCGGCCACCATCCGGGCGCCGATGAGGGCGGTGAGACGGAACGGCCCCTTCAGGTTGATGGCCTGGACCTTGTCCCAGAGCTCTTCGGTGATGTCGGCCGGCTGGTCGTAGAGGGGGGACAGACCGGCGTTGTTGACGAGTATGTCGACCCGCCCGAACCGCTGGTAGGCGGCATCCACCAGTCCGTCCAGCTCCCCCCACCGGCTCACGTTGCAGGCATAGGCAAAGGCTTGTCGCCCGGTGCGGTCCTCGACCTCTTGCGCTACCGACCGGCAGGCGTCGATCTTGCGGCTGGCGATGATGACGTCGGCCCCGGCGTCGGCGAAGGCCAGGGCGATCTCCCTTCCGAGCCCGCGGCTTCCTCCGGTGACCAGGGCCACCCGGTCAGTGAGGGCGAACCGCTCCCCCGGTTGGCTCATGGGATCTGGCCCTCGGCCCGGCGCAGGTAGCCGAGGGCGCCGTCGAGGAGAGGGGCGATGATCCCGGCGAAGGACAGCGCCCGGGGGTCGGGGTCGGACGACTTCCGGTTGTTCTTCACGATGAGCGCCGATGCCGCCGCCTGCTTGTAGCGGACCAGGGCCGAGAACCAGTCGATCGCCTCCAGCGGAACGCCCCGTTCCTGCTCGTAGACCGCCGCCAGCCGCTCGGGATCAGGGAGTCCGGTACCGGAGCGCAGCCCCGGGGACCGGGAGGTGTCGGCCATGAGGAGGAACCAGGCCAGGTCGATCCGGGGATCGGCCAGGGACCAGATCTCCCAGTCGATGACCGCGTTGATGGCGGGGCCCTGGCACAGCATGTTCCCGAGCCGCCAGTCTCCATGGAGGACCGCGGCGGGCTGGGCTTCGGGCGCGGAGCTGAGCAGCTCGTCCCGGCACCGGTCGACGGTGTCGGGCCGGAGGTCCCCCTCCACAGTGGCGAACGCCTTCGACCACCGGTTGACCTCATCGGACAACTGGTAGGTCCGCTCCCCCTCCAACGCCGGGGCGAGAGGGTCCACCGCGTGGAGCCGGGCAAGCATCCGGGCCGCACTGAGGGCCCGGGCCTCGACGATGTCGAACGGTGGCGGGTCGCCGGGACCGTTGGTCGGTTCGAACGACTCGCCCTCCACCATGGTCATCACGAACAGCGGCGGGACGCCGGGGGGTTCACCCCGGTCGGTGCCGAGCACCGAGGGGACGGCGACGTCGGAGTCGGCCGACAGCAGGTCGAGGACCCGAGCCTGGCGCAGGACGTCACGGTTGCGCACCGGCTCGAGACCGGGCGGGGCCATCTTCACCACCACCCGGTCGGCGGGTGCCGTCCCCTCGGTCAACTCGGCGACGTAGGTGAGGCTGGACGCACCGCCGGGCAGGGTGGCAACGGTCGAGACTTCGGCGCCGGACCACGACTGACGGAGGGCGGCTTCCGCCCGCGGGGCGATGGTGTCCGGGTCGGCGGCGGCAGCAATGGTCACGAGTTGCCCAGATGATGTTCGAGGGCCGAGGCGTAACGGGCCCGGGCCTCCTCGATCCGGGGCGGGAGCCACTGGGTCGGGAAGGGGCCGGGGGCCGGGGTGTAGTCCTTCAGCACTTGGCGGGCCAGGGTGATCTTGTGGACCTCGGTCGGCCCGTCGGTCACCCCCATCTGCGGCGCGTACATCCACATCCGGGCCAAGGGGAGCTCGTTGGACACGCCGAGGGCCCCGTGGACGTGCATGGCCCGGTAGACGACGTCGACCAGGATCCGGGCCGCCTCGAACTTGCAGGCGGCGATCTCCTTGCGGACGCCCTGGGTGGTGTTCTGGTCGATGAGCCAGGCGGTGTAGAGCACCATGAGCCGGAACTGGGTGATCTGCGCCCACGACTCGGCGATGGCTTCCTGCACGAGTTGCTTGTCCCCGAGCAGGCTGCCCTGAGTCTCCCGGGAGAGCGCCCGCTCGCACATCATGTCGAAGGCCTGGCGACAGCGGGCCACCGTCCGCATGGCGTGGTGGATGCGTCCTCCACCCAGTCGGGCCTGGGCCACCGCAAACCCCCGTCCCTCCTCGCCGAGGAGGTGGTCGGCGGGGATCCGGACCTCGTGATACCGGATCCAGGCGTGGTCACCGTCGTCCATCGGCTCCCACATGGTGCCTACGTTGCGGACGATCTCGATCCCGGGGGTGTCGGTGGGGACCAAGAACATCGACATGCCCTGATACGGGCTCACATCGGGATCGGTGACGGCCATCACGATGAGGAACTCGGCGTAGCGGGCGTTGCTGGAGAAGTACTTCTCCCCGTCGATCACCCACTGCTCGCCGTCCCGGCGGGCGCGGGTGGTGAAGCCCTTGGGATCGGCCCCGCCGTGCGGCTCGGTCATCGAGTACGACGAGAAGATGTCCCCGTCGAGGAGGGGCTGGAGGAATCGCGCTTTCTGCTCGGAGGTCCCGAACCGGGCCAGGATCTCGGCGTTGCCGGTGTCGGGGGCCTGGGTGCCGAATATGACCGGCGCCCAGTTCGAGCGGCCGAGGATCTCGTTGAGCAACGCCAGCTTCAGCTGGCCGTGGCCCTGGCCGCCGAGTTCGGGGTCGAGATGGGTCGCCCACAGGCCCCGGTCCCGGACTTGCTGCTTGAGCGGGTCGATGACGGCGTGGAGTCGGGGGTCGGGCCGCTCGAAGTGCCGGTCCGGGAAAGCGAGGTCGAGCGGCTCCACCTCATCCCGGACGAAGCCGTCCGCCCAGTCCAGCAGCTTCTGGTATTCGGGGTCAGTGGAGAAATCCCAACTCATGTCCGTCCTCTCGTCCAACCGTCCGGCCGGTTACCGCAGCTCGTAAGGGGGCCGCTCGGTGCCGGAGGAGAACTCCTCTTTGGCCAGCGGGTTGCCGATCTGCGGGTACACGTAGGGAATCGTCCGCCCTCCCGCCGCGCTCATCTCCAACGATTCCCAGATGGCCTTCACCGTTCCCTGCACCGCGATCGGGGGCTTGTCGGCCAGCCGGAGGGCCAGCTCCCGGGCCCGGTCCCACAGCTGCGGGCGGGGCACCACTTCGCTGACCAGGCCGATCTGGAGGGCCCGATCCGGCGACATGCGCTCGTCGAGACCGAACAGCGCGATCCGGAGCACCTCACCGAGGGGGATCCGCCGGAGGAGCCCGATGGGTTCGAGGGCGGACGTCATCCCGTAGGAGGTGTGGGGGTCGAAGAAGGTGGCGTCGTCGGAGCAGATGACGACGTCGGCTTCGTTGACCCAGTAGAACCCCCCGCCGGCCACCATCCCGTGCAGTGCGCAGATCAGCGGCTTCCACACCCGGTTCTGCTTGGCGCCGAGGAAGATCCCCGGATCGTCCTCGCTCCAGGGGTTGGGATGGTGATCGCGCCCCTCTTTGCGATCGACCCCGGTGGAGAACGCCCGATCCCCGTTGGCCCGGAGCACGATGACCCGGATGTCGTCGTCGCGGCGGCACCGCCTCCAGATGGCGCTGAACTCGTCGAGCATCTTCTGGTTGAACGAATTGAGCGCCTGAGGCCGGTTCAGCGTGATGGTGGCGACGTGGTCGGCCACCTCGAACAGCACCGTCTCGAACTCACCCGAGTCCTGGGGGTCCATGCCTATCTCCCTGCTCGTCTGGCCGGCGCATGTAGCTAAATTGTTGTGCGAATATAGCTCATATGCCCTCGACTCCTCCACCCTACGCCGACGGTCCGGAGGTCGGGCTCCTCGACGGCCTGGCCACCACCCGGGCCGTCCGGCGGTTCCGGCCCGAGCCGGTACCCGAGGCCGACCTGGTCAGGATTCTGTTCGGCGCCACCCGCGCCCCGAGCGGTTCCAACCGGCAACCGGCCCGCTTCCTGGTGCTCGGCCAGGGGCCCCGGGCCCTGCAGGCCCGCGACCTGCTCGGCCGGTGCTTCCGGGAGCAGTGGGCCACCGAGCAACCCCGGATCTACGGGTACGAGTCGAACCCTCCCGGGAGCCGGGCGGCCCGGATGGGCGAGGTGATGCAGGGATTCGTCGATGGCCTCGAGCAGGTGCCGGTGCTCATCCTGGTGTGCAGCCAGCTGGAGGAGGGCCACCAGTGGGGGCCCCGGGACGGCGGCTCGGTCTACCCGGCGGTCCAGAACCTCCTCCTGGCGGCGCGAGCCCTCGGCTACGGCGGGGTCATCTCCCACTGGCAACGGTTCGTTGCCGACGAGCTCCGCACCATCCTGGCGATTCCGCCGGAGGTGTTCATCTTCGTCACCGTCGCCCTCGGGCGGCCCGTCGGCGGCCACGGACCGGTTCGGCGGCTGCCCCTCGCCGACGTGGTCTTCGAGGATGGCTGGGGAGAGCCCGCCCCCTGGGCCACCGATCCTCCCGGCACCCGGTTCAGCGGCCCACCCGCCCGGACTTCCCGACCCGGCCCGCGCTGACCCGGTCCCGGCGGACCGAGGCGTCAGCCTTCGTCGATGACCCGTTCGGGCTTGAAGGCGGCCCGGGGCAGGGCGCCGGGTCCGACCTGCTCGACGTCGACCGGCACCCCGATCCTGGCCTCGAGGCGCTGGGCCAGATCCGGGGCCCCCTCGTGCTCGATCCGAACCGTCAGACGCTGGGCGTCAGGACGCCGCACCAGTTGGTACTCGGCATCCACCGGCAATTCGAACCAGACATCGAGGGGGAGGATGATCTTTCCCGCCACCCGCACGATGTCCTTGCGACGACCCTCGTAGAACCCGCGCCGGGAGGTCTCCCCGCATTCGCAGGGCTCGGACTCCAGCCGCACCACGTCCTCGACGTTGTAGCGGATCATCGGGTTGTCACGACCGAGCGAGGTGACGACCAGCAAGCCGCGCTGGCCGTCGGGCACCGGCAAGAGGGTCTGCTCGTCGAGCACCTCGACCACCGCGTAGTCCTCGGCCATATGGGCGCCACGCCCGGGGCCGCAGCTTCCTCCGAGCACGCTGATGCATTCCTGGCCGGCGCTCATCTTCTCCGACTGCTGCAGCGGGCCGATGTCCCCGGCCTCGGGGAGGCCCACGTCGATCCCCGCCTTGGCCGCCGCCTCCCGCATCCGGTGAAGGGTGGCGGGGAACAGCCGCCAGTGGTCGACGTGGATGCCTTCGACGGCCCGCAACGCCTTGACCGCGTCGTCGATCGAGTCCGGGGGGCCGAGGGAGATGGGCAGCATGCCCATGTGCCGGCAGTCACCCTGGATGAAGGACTCACCGCCGTTCAGATAGCCGGGATGGGCATTGACCACCACCATGCCGGGACGAAGGCCGATCCTCCAGCTGGCCCGAGCCGACAGCTCGAACTCCAGCCGGAGGTCGTTGGCCGTCCACAACGCGATGGTGGCCTTGCCGGTGGTCCCTGACGAAGTGGCGAAGCGTACCGATCCCTCGATCCCCACACAGCGGTAGTCGCCGATCGGCGGGTGAGCCGCCTCGCTCTGCCGGAGATCGTCCTTCTTGCAGAGCGGCAGCTTGCCGATGTCGTCGACCGACTTGATGTCGTCGGGTGCCACCCCGGCCTCGTCGAACAGCCGCCGGAAGAACGGGGCGTGGTCGTAGGCGCGGGTGACCGCCTGGCGCAGGCGCTGGTCCTGCACAGCCCTCAGTTCCGTCCTCGGCATCGTCTGGGCGGCGACGTCCCAGAAGGGCCGGTCCAGATTCTGGTGCAACGGGTCGGTCACGGTCTCGGTCATTCCATTCGTCCTTTGCTTCTCGCTTGCATACATCTCATGATCCTCAGGTGGTGGCGGGATCGATCGTCTCGGTGCCCAACTGGTCCCGGCCGCGGCGGACCACGTCTCGACGCTGTCCATCGATGGCCCCGGCGTCGTAGCCATCGCGGGCCCAGGCCCGGCACACCGCCTCTTCCCGCTCCCAGGCCTCGTCCAAGGTCCCGCCGGCGTTCTCCTCGTAGGTCTGGCGCATACGAAGCATGGCCGTCAGCTCGATGCCGGCGCATTCGGCGGCCAGGCGTCGCGCCGTCGGAAGCAGCAGCTCGTGGGGGACGACCCGATTGACCAGTCCCCACGCCAGCGCGGTCTCGGCATCGATGTAGGTCCCGGTGAGGCTCATCTCCTTGGCCCGGGCCACGCCGACCCGCTGGGCGAGGAGGACGGTGAGCCCGGCTCCGGGCATCACCCCGACCCGGGCATGGGTGTCGACGAAGGCGGCGCGTTCTGAGGCCACCAGAAAGTCACAGTTGAGGGCGAGCTCGAGGCCTCCGGTGGCGGTGGGCCCGTTGACCGCCCCGATGACCGGCTTTCGGTGCGGGGGGAGGATGCCGCGCCACGGGGTCCGTTCCCGATCGGCGAATCCGACCGGATTGGACACCCACTCCTTGAGGTCGGCGCCGGAGCAGAACGCCGGGTCGGTGCCGGTCATCACCATGACGTGGACCTGAGGGTCGTCATCCAGGGTTCGCACCGCCTCGACGATCGCCCCTTGCAGCCTGGAATTGAGGGCGTTTCGCACCTCGGGCCGGTCGAGGGTCAGGACCGCCACCCGGTCCTCGATCTCCACCCGGAGCACATTGTCGGTCATCGGTGTCGGCACCTCCTCCCCCAAAATAGGTTCCCCCACTGGTCGTCGAATCGTTTAGATACTCTACCTATAACCGGCTACGCTGCCAGGCATGGATTTCGAGCTGTCCCCGGAGTTGGCCGAGCTGCAGGCCACGGTGCGCCGCCTGGCCCAGGACAAGGTCAAGCCCCGGGCGCGGGAGATCGACCGGTCGGGTGACTACCCGAAGGACCTGTTCGAGGTCTTCCGCGACGCCGGGCTGCTCGGGTTGTGCATCCCCGAGGCGTACGGAGGCTCCGGGGCCGGGATCCTCGGTCTCACCCTGGCCATCGAAGAGGTGGCGAAGTACTCGAACACCGCGGCGCTGATGCTCCTCCTCACCCGGCTCCCGGGGGGGCCGATCATGATCGCCGGGTCGGAAGCCCAGAAGCACCGCTACCTCCCCGGCGTCGCCGACGGCTCGCAGCGGGCCGCTTTCGGGCTGTCCGAACCTCAGGCGGGTAGCGACGTGATGGGGATGCGCACCCGGGCGGTGGCCGACTCGGACGGTGGGTGGATCCTCAACGGGACCAAGTGCTGGATGTCCGGCGTCCGGGAGGCCGACTGGTACACGGTGTTCGCCAAGACCTCCGAACCGACCAGCCGGGCCCACGACTCCATCACCGCCTTCATCGTGGAGAAGCGTTGGGACGGCGTCGAGGTGGGCCGCACCGACCACAAGATGGGCGTTCGCGGGATCGACACCGGAGAGCTGCTCCTTACCGACGTCAAGGTGCCCGCCGCCAATGTGATCGGTGAGGTGGGCGGGTTCCGGTTGGCCATGGAGGGACTCAACGCCATGCGCCCGATCGTGGCCGCCCGGGGGATCGGGCTGGCCGAAGGGGCGCTCATGTATGCCACCGAGTACGTGAAGGAGCGGGCCGCCTTCGGCAAGACCATCGCCGACTTCCAGGGCATCCAGTGGGAGATCGCCAAGTGCGCGGTGGATATCGAGGCGGCGCGGCTGCTGACCTACCGGGCGGCGAGCTTCGCCGATCAGGGCAAGTACACCAAGGAGTGGGTCCCGTACCTCTCGATCGCCAAGTACTACGCCACCGAGCTCGCCGTCCGGGCCTCCGGACTCGCCGTGCAGCTCCTCGGGGCCGCCGGCTACATGGAAGACCATCCCACCGAACAGTGGTACCGGGACGCCAAGCAGCTCACCATCGTGGAGGGCACCAGCCAGGTCCAACTCAACCTCATCGCCCGCGGCGTCCTCGACCACCATCTCTGGTGGGACTGATCCGCACCCGACAACCCATCTGAAAGGACGGTCATGACCGAACGAATGGCAGGCAAGGTGGCACTCATCAGCGGGGTGGCCCGGGGCCAGGGGCGGTCGCACGCCCTCCGGCTGGTGGAGGAAGGGGCCTCCATCATCGGTTTCGACGGGCTCTGCACCTATGACACTGTCCCGTTCTCGCAGGCCACCCAGGAGGACCTCGACGAGACGGTGGCCCGGGTGGAAGAAGCCGGGGGCAAGATCGTCGCCGGCCGCGCCGACGTGCGGGATCGTGCCGAGATCGCCGCGGTGGTGGCCCAGGGCCTGGAGCAGTTCGGTCAGATCGACATCGTGATCGCCAACGCCGGCATCGGCATCAACGGTCGGCCGTTCTGGGAGGTCCCGGAGGAGGATTGGAAGGACGTCATCGACGTGGACCTGACCGGGGTGTGGCACACGGTGTCGGCGGCCATGCCGGCGATGATCGAGGCGAACCGCGGCGGCTCGGTGGTGATGACCAGTTCGGCGGCGGCCTTGAAGGCGGCGCCCAACCTCGGGGCCTACACCGCGGCCAAGACCGGGGTGATCGGCCTGATGCGCTCGATGGCCAACGACCTGGCGCCCTACCGGATCCGGGCCAACGTGGTCTGCCCGACCAGCGTGCCTACCGACTTCTTGTTCAACGACCGGCTCTATCGGATCTTCCGCCCCGATCTCGAGCATCCGACCGCCGAGGACGTGAAGCCGGTGATGGCCAAGATGCACCCGCTCGGCGAGCCGTGGATCGAGACCCAGGACATCAGCGCCGCGGTCGCGTATCTGGCATCGGACGAGGCCCGCTACATCACCGGCATCGTCCTCCCGGTCGATCTGGGCCTTTCCATCGCCTTTTGAGGTCCCGCCCGGAGAGCTACGTCTCGGCAGTGGCCCGCATGGCCATGAACTGCTGTTTGGTGAAGTAGGTCGAGTCCGCGGTGCCCCGGAAGTTCAGGAAGTGGAGGCCGTCGGCCCCGGAGCTGAAGGAGTAGAGGGTCCGTCCCGGAATGTGGACCGACGCGCCCGGCTCGAGGGTGCGGCCACCGAGCTGCATGGATCCGGAGACGACGTAGATGATCTCATCGAGCGTGTGGGCATGGGCATCGACCACCTGGTTCGGACCCACCCGGCACTCGAACAGCTGGGGGGCGGTCTGGCTCCCCGGATGGCGGACCCGCTTGGCCGCCCCTTCGATCTCCTGGTCGTCGGCCATCTCCGCCTTTTGGGCCTCGGACATGGAGTCCTTGCCGGTCACCCATTCCGCCGAGTCGACCCCGAAGACATCGATCCTCGCCATGTTCTCTCCTCCTGATTTGAAGGCCTGGTTGAAGCCGGGTGTCGGTCGGCGGCTACCGGCCGATCAGTGCGGCACCAACGCGTCGACCTCAGCGGTCGCCGGCTCATCGGCCCGAATGGACATTGGTCCGTCCACCAGGGCGGCATCGAAGGCCACCACCGGTTCACCCTCCTCGTAAGAGCGGAACACGTGATGAAACCGATGCTGTCCGAGCATCACGCAGACGTGGTACACCAACTCGACGACTTCGGCGGGGCTGAACCACCGGCCCAGAGATCGCAGGGTGTCCTCGTCGATGGAGTGGTGGTCATTGGCCACCTGACCGACGAGTGACAGCACCGCCATCTCCGGCTCCCCCAACGACCCGCCGCCGGGGATGGCCATGCAGGCGACATCGTCGGCATCCACCCCGGGCTCCTTGATGCGGGAGGCGCAGGCATCGCAGCCGTTTACCTGGGCGCTGCGGATGCGGATGAGCTCCTTCAGGCGATTGTCGACCAGACCCCGATGCCAGAGCTCGGTCGACTGGGCGGCGGTGGCCTTCAGAACAGTGCTGTTGTAGGCCATGACCCGGAGCTGGGCCGGCGGGAGGCCGGCACCGTCGTCGTACATGCCCGAGGCAATGCCGGCGTCGATGATCGACCGCGCCTCGGACGACAGCTGGTCTACCGGGATGGGCTCGTATCGGGGCATGATGTTCCTCCTGGCTGGGGGTCGGAATCGTTTGGTTCCGCATCCGCGGGACCACCGGACGGCCGGAACGCCGTCATTCGGAGGCGCCGTCTTCGGGAGCAGGGTGAAAGCGAGGCACCCAGAAGTCGCCGCCCGGGTGGGGTACCAGACGGGACCGCATCGGCTGGCCGGCCCGGAGATCGGCGGCCTCGGCATCCTCCAGACGAGCCGCGATCCGCAGCCCGGGCTGCTCGACCAGGTCGATCAACCCGACCAGGTAGGGCACCGTGTCCCGGTAGCCGGGGACCGCGGGCTGATGGATGGTGATGAAGCTGTAGAGGGTTCCCTCTCCGCTGACCGCTTCGTAGTCTGTCGGGCCTCCGCACAGGCGGCAGCGCTCGAGGGGCGGATGGCACCAGTGCCCGCAGTCCTGGCAGCGCCGGATACAGAGCTCGCCACGGGTCATTGCCTCCCAGTAGCCGAGGGAGTCGGGGTCGGGAACCGGCTGGGGCGGCGGTTCGGTGTCGGTCACGGTGTCGGAGGTCGCGGTCACGGCTTCTCCGCGGTCAGGATGTTGGCGCCGCCGTAGGGCCCCGCCCCGGCGGACACCAGGGCCACCCCCGCCCCCGCCACCTGGCGGGGCCCGGCGTCTCCCCGTAGCTGGAGGACGGCTTCGAAATGGTGGTTGAGACCGTGGATGTAGCCCTCGGAGAGCAGTCCCCCGTGCGGGTTGACCACCACATCCCCGCCGTAGGTGGCCCGGCCCTCCGCGAAGTAGTCGCCCACCTCCCCCTTCTCGCAGAACCCGAAGTCCTCCATGGTGGCCATGACCGTGTAGGTGAAGCAGTCGTAGAGACAGGCCACATCGACGTCGGAGGGTTGGAGCCCGCTCCGCTTCCAAAGCCGGGGGCCGGCCTCCCTTGAGTACATGGTGGTCATGTCGTCCCACTGGTCCCAACCGGTGCCGGCGTGGGACTCGGCCGCCGCCGCCAGCCAGACCGGGTCGCGGGTTGACTTCCGGGCCATCTCCTCCCCGGCCAGCACGATGGCCACCGCCCCGTCCACCTCGTAGGAGCAGTCGTATACCCGGAAGGGCTCGTTGACCCAGCGCCCGGCCAGATAGTCGTCCATGGTGATGGGCTGGCGGGCCACTGCGTGCGGGTTAGCGGCGGCGTGCCCGCGCTGGGTTATGGCGATCTGGCCGAGATCCTCGCAGGTCGATCCGTAGACCATCTGATGACGGCGGGCGAACATGGCCAGCCACTGGGGCGGGACCAGATACCCCTGTGGCGCGTCGAACTGCCACTCACCGTCAACTTCCATCGGGCCGGTGCGGGATCCGTGGCGGTAGCCGGAGCGGCCGTTGAGCGAGCGGTAGACCACCACCGCCCGGCACAGCCCGGCCTGGATGACCGACGCGGCGGTAGCCACCACCGAGGCGGTCTGGTTCCCCCCGCCCTGGAAGCTGCAGTTCCAGGTCAGGTCGTCGATGCCAATGGCGTGAGCGACCAGGTGGCCCAACGCCGAGTCGTTGTTCTGGAAGGTGGAGATTCCGTCGATATCGGCCGGATCCAACCCGGCATCGGCCAGGGCGGCCCGGGAGGCTTCCGCCCCCATGGCGAGGGTGGTGCGACCCGAGTTCCGGCTGTAGGCGGTGCGACCGATGCCGACGATGGCGCAGGGCTTCACGACGTCGCCGACACGATCGGTGTGCCCGGGACCTCGAAGGACCAGACCGCCGGGTGGAGACGTTTGCGGATCTTCCAACCCTCCGGGGTGCGCACCAGGTCGTCGATGTTGCGGGTCCCCCGCACGATGATCGAGCCGTCCCCGTCCCGGAAGCCGGCATGGATGGCCAGGCACATGCTCTCGCAATGGGCGGTGTCCCCATCGAGGTCGATGAGGACGTTGGACATCACCGGGGTACTGGCGACTTTCTCGTCGAAATTCATCACCGCCTTGCTGGCCGCCGAGTCCTTCACTGCCCCGAAGTACTGGCGGATGGCCTCGATCCCTTCGACGGACTGCCCGTGCCCGTGATCGAGCGAGGCATCATCGGCGAAGCAGGCGGCGATGGCCGCCGCGTCCCCCCGCCGGACCCCGTCGCCGTACCGGCTCACGATGTCGGTGATCTCCGCCCGATCCTCCAGTTCGCGTAGACGAGCGGTGTCATCTTTGGACAGTCCGGCCATGCGTCCCTCCCTCGGTGAACAGTTCAATCATCCTACTATTAGATCCACCCGGCTGCCCCCCGGCTCCCGGCCGAGACCGGCTCGGAGGTCGGCCTTCCTCACCTTCCCGGTGGCGGTTCTCGGGAAGTCGTCGACCGGGATCAGCCGTTCGGGGGTCTTCTGGCGGGCCAGGCCCAGCCCGTCGAAATGGTGGGCGACCTCCTCCAGGCTGAGCTGGCTTCCGGCCCGGAGCCGGACGAAGGCGCAGACCCGTTCGCCGTAGCGCGGGTCGGGAACGCCGACCACCGCGGCCTCGAGCACGTCAGGGTGACCGACAAGAGCCCGCTCCACCTCCTGGGAGGAGATGTTCTCGCCGGCCCGGACGACCAGATCCTTCTTGCGGTCGGTGATGGTGAGCCGGCCGGCGGAGTCCAGCACCCCGATGTCACCGGTCCGGAACCAGCCGTCGTCGGTGAACGAGGCGCCGTCGAGGGCGGCGTCCCAGTACCCCTCCGACTGTTTCGGACCGATGGAGAGGATCTCGCCGGCGGTCCCCGGGGCAACGTCGCGGTCGTTGTCGTCCACCAGACGGACGACGACCCCGGGCGCCGGGTCACCGTCCGAGCCGGCCCGCCACTCCAATGGCTCGAGATCGGAGCTGCCGAACATGCTGGGGTGTTCGGTGCAGCCGTAGGACCGGGCGGCGGTCCAACCCAGCCGTTCCGCCCGCACGACGGTCGAGTGGGGCACCGGGGCGCCGCCGCAGTGGTAGTAGTGGAACGAGGAGACATCGAGGTCGGAGGCTTCGGCCGCCTCGATCAGGGTCAAGAGATGGAGCGGGGCGCCGGTCGATCGGGTGAGGCGATGCTCGGCCACCATCCGGACCGCCTCCTCGGCGTCCCAGGAGTCGAGGTAGGTCCCCGGCGTCCCGGTCAAGAAGGGGGCCAGCACTCCGATCACCGCGCCGATGTGTCCGGCCGGCGAGCCGAACAGGCTGGCGGGGCTCGCTTCGCCGGACATGACCGCCGGTCCGGTCCGCACGCAGGCGGCCAGTTGGTTGTGGGTCCGGAGCACCCCCTTCGGAACCCCGGTGGTCCCTGACGTGTAGAGGGCCATGCAGACATCGTCGGAGGACCCCGGAGGCGTCGGCGGCAGCGACGCCCGAGAACCGGCACCGACCAGCTCCTCGAAACGGTGGGCGCCACGAGGGACATGGTCCCCGACGACGATGAGGTGCTCGAGGGCCGGCGCGGAGGTCAGCGCCGCCACCCGGGCCAGGCAGTCGACCTGGCGCCACCGGTCGGGTGTCACCAGTGCTCGGGCGGCGGTCTGTTCGATGATGAAACCGAGCTCCGCCGGGCCATAGATCTGCACCACCGGGACCACCACCAGTCCGAGGAGGAAGGCGGCGCTGTAGACCACCGATTGCTGGGGGACGTTGGGGAGCTGGACGCAGACGGCATCGCCGGGTCGGAGTCCGATCCGATACATGGAGGAGGCCATTGCGGCGGCTTGGGCTTGGATCTCGGCCAGGTTGGTCGTGGTGGTTTCGCCCGCCGCCCGAAAGTTGAGGGCCGTCTGGCCGTGGATGGCGGCCCCGTTGGCCATCAGCTCGGCCAGGGTGGCGGCCCCGTAGTAACCCTGTTCATACCAACGCTGGCGGATGCGCTGGGCGGACCGTCGCCCGTGATCGGCCTCGCCCGCCGGCGGCATCACCGGGGACGGACCATGCTCGGCACCGTCTCGAACATCCACTGCAGGACATGTCGCCGCCAGGCGATGAGCCAGATCCCGTCGTTCCGCACCAACCGACCGCCCACCGTCACTGGGTCCCGGCGGTGAGGACGGTGCGTCCCCCGTCGACGACGAGGACCGCCCCGGTGATGTAGGACGCCTCCTCGGCGGCCAGGAAGGCCACGGCGGCGGCGGTCTCCTCCGGCCTCCCGAAGCGACCGAGCGGGGTGGCCGCCTGCAACTGGTCGAAGTAGGCGCTGGTGTCGGGGTCGGCCTCCGCCGGCCGACTCTCGGTGCTCGCCACCCGGCCGACCAGATTCACCCGGACGGGATACTTGGCGAACTCGAAGGCCATCACGTGGGTGAGGGGGATCAGACCGCCCTTGGAGGCGGAGTACCCGGGGACCCGGGGATTCCCGAACAGCCCGTCCACCGAGCCGAGGTGGACCACCGCCCCGGTCCCCGACTCCTTGAGCTGGGGAAGAAAGGCCTTGGTCCAGGCATAGGGACCGGTGAGGTTGATCCGGATCGTCTCCTCCCAGTCGGCGAGGTCACCCTCCTCCACCGAGGCCCAGCCGGTGGACATCTGGGCGTTGACGAGGACGTCGGTGCGCCATCCGGCCGCGGTGGCGGCGGCGGCCGCCCGCTCGGCGGCCAGCGGATTGCCAAGGTCGTGTTCGAGGACGAGCGCCCGGGCCCCGAAGGACTCGACGTCGGCCCGCAACTCGGCAAGGGGCCCGGCGTCGGGGCCGACCATGATGACATCGGCTCCTTCCGAAGCCAGCCGCCGGGCCGAGGCGCGTCCGATGTCCGAAAGCCCGACCACCGCCGCCGTCCGTCCGACGAACCGCATCGGGGACGCCATCACCCCTCCCCGGGGTCGGGCGACAACGCCGGCATGTCGCTGACCATCACCGAACGCTCCACCATCCCCGCCCCGGCTTCGCCATCGAGCCCGAAGGTGGCGACGCCTTGTTTCATGATGCGCTGGTTGCCCCGGCTCCGGTCGATCCCCCACCGCTGCGGCTCCGGAGGCATGGCCGAGACGAAGTTGGTGGCCTCCAGCCTGCCGGTCACCGACCATTGGCCTAGATCCGACTCGAGCACCGCGGTCAGCGCTTCCCCCGGCAGCTCCTGGGAGAACAGGGTGGCGTCGCTCACCCGGGCGGGGTGGTAGCGCTCCCCGTCGAAGACGACGGCCTCTTCCCAGTGGGGGACCCCGTCGGCCCCGCAGAACCGCATCAGGCCGAAGGCCCGCCCGCTCGGGAACAGGCCGGTGAGCCAGGTGTGCCCGGGGAACGACGCCAGATTCCGGGATCCCATCCGGTGGGTGCGGAGCCCCACCGCCGAGAAGGCCACGTCCCGGTCTCCGAACGGCTCGATCCCCGGGGCGCCGTAACAATCCCGGACCCGAATGGTCCCGGTGGCCCGCAGCAGCTGCTCGTAGCGATGGCCGCCGAACGACTGGCGCGCTTGTTCCAGCGCCTCACCGGTGCCGAAGGTCCCGGTGACCCAGGGGGGCACCGCCATGGTGGTCTCGATGTCGAACGACAACAGGACCACGGTGCCGTCGGGAAGCAACCCTTCGCGCATGGCGGCGGTCGAGGTGGGGCGAGCGGTGGCGTCGTAGCTGTAGGTACGGCGGACGAACGGCTCGGTGACCCGGCAGGCGAGGCTCGGGCCCCGGGCGGTGTCGGGTGTCGACCCCGGCCCGTCCTGCCGACTCACCAAGACCGACGATCCGCCGAAGAAGACATTGATCGTCTCCCTCCGCAGCCGGTAGGCGTAGGGAAGCGTGCGGAGGTAGAGATGGAAGCCCACCTTGGCCTCCGCGTCCCACAGCCACAACGCCTCGTTCTCGCCGAAATGGGGATCGTCCTCGTCTCCTTCGAGGCGAGGCAGGTCCAACTCGGGGGCCAGGCCTCCACTGAGATCCATCGTCACAAATCCTCCACCGGCCCACCTTCGTGCCGGTACGCTCGTTGACACTTCCGAATGCGAGCAGCACGGTCGGCTCAGTCGCCGACCGCTCCTCCCCACCCCTGCAGATGCCGGGCGAATCCCGACGGCACCTCCCCGTGGCCGAGAGGCCCGGGGCCGAGGTTGCGCCGTTCCCGCTTGGTGATCCTCCAGCCGGGCGGCTCCCGACGGAACTCGTCCAGATACACCCCGGCGCCGACGAAGTCGGCGGGGCGGCCGGCACCCCCCGACGCCGTCTCCCGGGTCCAGTGGAAACTCTGGAAATAGGCTCGGGCCGTGGCCCGATCTCCGCTGACGGTGATCTCGAAGTTGGTGAAGTAGTGGGCCGTCCCTTCCAACTCGCGGCGGATGGTGAGCGACTGGCGGATGGCATCGCGTCCCCGGTGGGTAGGCATCCCGGTTCCGAGACTGAGTGCGGCGTCGGCGGCGAAGACCTGGTCGACCAGCTCATCCAGTCGCTCGCCGTCCTGCAGCCAGGCATAGGTCACATAGACATCGAGAATGGCCTGGCGGTTCTCCAGCTCGCCGACCCGGCGTTCCAGTGCGACTACCGCGGCTTCCAGGCCCGAATCCACCCTCGTTCCGCTTCTCGGCACCGCGACCCCCACTCCCGTTATCCTCTACCTATGTTATCTGATTCCGACCCCACAGGGCCGGGGCCGAGGACGGGAGAACAATGGGAATGGGAACGCTGAGCGGCCAGGTCGCCCTGGTGACGGGGTGCGGGCGATATGCAGGGCTCGGACGGGGGATCGCCAGGAAACTGGCCGCCAACGGTGCCGACGTCGCCGTCACTGACCTGGTCCCGGGAGGGACCCGCAATGTGCACGAGGACGGCGAGCAGGACGCCGCGGCTTCCTGGCTCGGCCTGCCCAGCCTGGTCGAGGAGCTCGAGGGGATGGGAGTCCGGTCCACCGGCCTGGTGGGGGACGTCGGGGACAAGTCCGACGCCGAGCGGATGGTGGCCGAGACCATCGGGACACTCGGTCAGGTGGACATCCTGGTCAACAACGCCGCCGCCCCCCACGGGGCCGATCGGAACTGGACCTGGAACGTCCCCGAGGAGGCGTTCGATCTGGTGATGCGGGTCAACACCAAAGGGGTCTTCCTCCTGAGCTCGGCGGTGATCCGCCACCTCCTCGAACGGAACGTCTCCGGCCGCATCATCAACATCGCCTCGGGATCGGGCCGCCGTGGCTATCCCCAACGTGGCGCCTACTCCGCCTCGAAATTCGCCGTTGTCGGCCTGACCCAGGTGATGGCCCAGGAGCTGGCCGCCAGTGGGATCACCGTCAACGCCGTCTGCCCGGGGGCGATGGACACCCCTCGCCAGAGCCACACCAAACCGGCTCCCGCCGACGCCCCGGGCGCCGACTCTCCGATCCCGACGGTTCCGGTCGGCCGCCTCGGCCAGCCGGAGGACATCGCCCGGGCGGTCGAGTTCCTGGCCGACCCGGCGGCGAGCTACATCACCGGCGAGTGCCTCAATGTCAACGGCGGGGTGTTGATGGTCTGACCGGCGCGGCCGGGCCTCACACCGTCGGAATCGCCATCACCGGCTCGGCGTCCTCGGCGCCGGGTCGGGTCAGGACCCGGTAGGCACCGACCGCCACCAGCGACAGGGCGAGCAGCAAGCTGGCCATCGGCACTCCGTTGGAGGCTCCCCCCAGTCCGACCAGGGGGGCCAGGCCCGCCCCCATGAGGTACTGCGGCGCCCCCATCAACCCGGTGGCGGTTCCCGCCTCTCTCGGGTGGTCGGCGAGGGCCAGCGCCAAGGCATTGGGCAGGATCAATCCGATGCTCGACATCATCGCCAGGATGGGGATGATGGCGAAGACCGGCGACAGCCCGTGGACCGAGAAGGCGGCCAGGGCTCCGGCGGCTCCGATGGCTTCGATGGTGAGTCCGATGCGCAGCAGCCGACGGGTGTGCACCCGGTTGACCAGCCACCGGTTGACCTGGCTCATCCCGATCAGCCCGGACGTCATGAGGGCGAAGACCAGGCTGTACACCTGGGGAGAGAACCCGTAGCGCCGCTGGAGGACGAACGGGGAACCGGCGATCCAGACGAAAACGCAAGCGTTGGCGAACCCGTTGGCCAGGAAGTAGCCGAGGAAGACCCGGTCATGCCCGAGCCCCCGCATGGTCCGCAGCGCGTCGCGGGTCCCACCGGTCCGGCGCAGATGGGGGGCGAGGGTGTCCCGCAACCCTACAAAGGTCACGGCCAGCAGGACGACGGTGACGCCGGCCAATACCAGGAAGATGCCCCGCCAGGATGTGAAGTGGAGCAGCTGCCCACCGGCGATCGGGCCGACGATGGGGGCCGCCCCCATGACCAGCAACAGGATCGAGTAGAGGCGGGCGGCGGCAGGCCCGCTGTGGAGATCCCGGACCACCGCCCGGGCGGTCACCACCACTGCGCCGGCCACCACTCCCTGGAAGGCCCGGGCCACCAGCAGCACCCCGATGGTGGGAGCCAGTCCGCAGGCCACCGACAGAACTGCGTATACCGCCAGCGCCACCAGCACCGGGCGGCGGCGACCGAACACGTCGCTCACCGATCCTCCGAACGCCTGCCCGGCGGCAAAACCGACGAGGAAGGTCGTCAGGGTCAGCTGGACCATGGCTTCGGTCGTCGCGAGGCCCCGGGCCATCGAGGGGAGGGAGGGGAGGTAGGCGTCGATGGACAGGGATCCGAGAGCGGTCAGGGCGCCGAGCAACAGGACCGTCCGCAGCGGCATGCGCGGCCCTGGGCTCCCTCCCTCCACACTCACTCCGAATCCTCTGGGCGGTCCCGGCCACCGGGAACCCGGGACCGGCCGAATAATCATCTATCTTATTGCACTCATCCGGGCCGGGCCGACTGCTCTCAGTCTCGGAGGGGGCGGAAGGCGTCCCGCAGGTCGTCAACGAATCGTCGTGGCTCCTCCATCGGGCCGAAGTGGCCGCCGACGTCGTGGAGGCGAAAGAACGAGAGATCGAACGCTGAAGCCAGGTCGGAGCGGTCAGGGTCGTAGCCGGGGGGACGGTCGGGTCGCGACAGGCTCAGTGCGGTGGGGACCTCGACCACCGGGAGCCGCCGGTGGCTGGGCGCCCAGGGGGCGTCCACCGCCGCGGCGTAGAACCGGATGGAGCTCCAGAGGGTTTCGGTGAACCAGTAGATCGACACGTTGGTCAGAAGCTCGTCCTTGCTGAACCGGCTCTCGATGTCACCACCGCAGTCCCCCCAGGCGTAGCGGCGGTGCACCAGCCAGGAGGCGAGGCCGGCCGGCGAGTCGTGCAATCCGTGGGCGAGGGTCTGGGGCTCCCCCATGTGGACAGCGAGATGCGAGGCCCGAACCCGCTCCCAGGCCGGATAGTCGGCGCGGTGTTCTGGATCCGTCGATGCCTCCGCCCGGCGGATGTAGTCGCTCCACGGGTGGTACGCATCGGTCGGGCGCCAGCCGTCGAGGTCGACCGGGCCGGCCAGGTGGATGCCGGCGACCTGCCCCGCATATTTGTGGCCCAACTGGGCGGCGACGAACATCCCGAAGTCGCTGCCATGGGCGACGAAGCGCGGGTAGCCGAGCACCTCGGTCATCAGCCGGGCCCAGAGATCGGCGGTGGTGGTAAAGGAGATGCCGGTGCGGGGCAGCGGCGTCGAGAAGCCGTAACCGGGAAGGGAGGGGACGACGACGTCGAAGGCATCGGCCTCATCGCCACCGTGGGCGACCGGGTCGGACAAGGGGCCGATCACCTTGGCAAAGTCCCAGAAGGTCCACGGCCACCCGTGGGTGAGGATCAGGGGGAGCGGGCGCGGGCCCCGGCCGGGGGAGCGAAGGAAATGAAGGGGGACGCCGTCGATCTCCACCCGGTAGTTGTCGACTCGATTGATCTGCTGTTCGTGGAACCGCCAGTCGTAGTGGTGGCGCCAATAGGAAACGAGCTCGCCCAGGTAGTCGGCGGAGGTCCCGAGGGTCCATCCGTCGCCGGGGAGGGAGGGCGCCAGCCGGGCGTGGTCCAACCGGCGGTGGAGGTCGGCGATGGCCCCGTCGGTGACGGCCACCGTGAACGGGACGGGGACGGGGCCTCCAGTCATCCGGCCGGGGACCAGCGGATCCGGCGGCCAGGACCGACGATGGCCGGACGGGCGGGCATTAACCGGTAAATGATTGAACTGGTTTGGACGCCGAGGGTGATAGGGTGGCGGCCGCGACTGGGCCCCCTCACCGGGCCCAGCACCAACGGACCCCGGGGGGCACTGCCATGGCTCGCTTCACCTTCGTCGTCTTCTCCAATCCCGTCGAGGGGCGGGAGACGGAGTACAACGACTGGTACGACACCGTCCACCTCCACGACGTCGCCCGGGTACCGGGGGTCATCTCCGCTCGCCGGCTCCGTTTCAACGACATCGTGAATCCCGACATCTCCCAGTACCGCTATCTCGCCCTCTATGAATGGGAGGCCGAGAACGTCCAGGCCGCCCGCAGCGCACTCGACGTGGCCCGGGAAGCCGGCCTGGTCCCGGTCCACGACGCCCTCGATCCGGCCAGCGTGCAGGCTGCCTTCTACGAGGCGATCGGCGATCCGGTGACCGCCGGCTGAGCCCACTTCCGCCATCGCCTCAGCCGAGGTCCGGCAGGGTGGCGGTGAGCGGTCCGGGCGGATCGAGGCCGAGCAGAAGAGCCAACTGTTGGATGGCCACGTTGTTGGTCTCGAGGCCGGCCATCTCGGGTGGCAGGCGGTCTTCGGCGGCCAGCTGGCGGGCCAGGCGCATTCGGATGGCCCCGAGCCGGAAGGTGTTGAAGACGAGGGAGAAATGGAGATCGCCGGCCTTCCGCCCGCTGACCTCCTCCCAGAGCTCCACCGTTTCCCTCGGGCTTCCCATCCCGTCGAGGCGTCTCGGCGCCCCGTGATCCTGGATGATCCACCAACCGAGGTCGCTCTCGGGGCCGGCCAGGGAGACCATGTCCCAGTCGAGGACGGCCACGCAGCCGAACCGGCGGAAGATCATGTTGGCGATCCGGGAGTCGCCCCAGGCCAGCCCGGTGACCGGGACGGCGGGGAGGTTGGCCTGCAACCACTCGCGGCCCGCCTCCATCACCGGATGGCTCCGGCCCCCGGAGGCCCAGGAGTAGTAGCGGCCCCACTGGGACAGCCCCTGTTCGAGCCCGCTCCGGCCGTCGTCGGGTCGCTGGAGAAAGGGAGCCAGGGCGGGATCGACCCGGTGGATCCCGGCCATCACCGTTACCGCGCTTTCCCACAGACGGCGCCGATCAGCCGGGCTGGCATCGGCCAGCCAGCCGGTCTCGCTCCAGTGAGGTCGATCGGAGGGGACCAACCCGGAGACGTGCTCCATGACGAAGAACGGGACCCCGACCACCGACGGGTCTTCCTCCAACCCGACGACGCCGGGCACCGGCACTCCCGGTTGGCTGGCCAGCAGGGTGGCCATGGCGACATGGTCGCCCAGGCTGGTCCCGGTGAACAGCGGCTGGCTCGACTCGAGCCGGGCGACGAATCGGCGGCTCCGGCGGCCACCGGCGACGGTGTACCGGGCGGTGAAGACCACCGTCTCGTTGGCCACCCCGTTCCCCTCCGGAATGACCAGCGGGGAAAGATCGAGGTCGGAGACCCCGGGCATCCGTCCGGCCATCCAACCGGCCAGTGCTGTCCGGGTGCGTTGGAGGTCGCGGTACTGGATCTTCTCCGGGGTGACGAAGCCCAGCGGGTCGGCGGCCATCGGGACGGTCACGGCGCCGGAGGGCGCAACTCCCCCGCCGGATCATTCAGATGCTCCGATCGCTCGCAGAGTCCGTAACCAACCTCACCGTCCCATTCGAAGCGGGCGAAGGCCTCGGCCAGGATGCTGGCCTTCCCCTCCCGCTCCACCCCTCGGGCCAGTGCATGGTTTCGGGTCATCCAGGTCTCCTTCACCGTCCTCCCGAGGAGGCGCACCTCGCCGCCCGGGTAACCCAGGGCGATGGGGATGTCGTCCCCGGAGACGCGGGGCTCATAGAAGCGCGGGACCTCCCGCACCTCGGCGTGGTGGAGGACACCGACGGCGTCCACCACGAACCCGGCGTCGAGGGTCAACCCGCCGTCTGGATCCCACATCCGGGTCAGCCCGAAGCCGCGCCCGCTGTCGGGGAAGAGACAGTTGACGATGGCGTGGCCCCCCCAGGTGGCGCCGGTGCCCCCGTGACGGGGCCCGCGGGAGTGGTCCCGCCAACCGGTCCCCTTGAACTCGATCTCCCCCTCCGGAAGTTGCACGGCGCCATCGACGGAGAAGAGCTGCTGGTAGTGATCGGTGGCCCAGCTCTGTCCCCGCATGCTGCCGCGATCGTCGCCGATCGTCGCCGAGGTGTGGGCGTCCCAGACCGGGGTGGCGCACTCCACCGTCAGCTCGAAGGCGAGTGGGTGCTTGACGCTGTCGAGGGCCCGCCCCTGGCGGAGCTGCTCGTACTCCGACAGCAGGCACCGGCCGTCGAATTCCAATTTCCAGCGGCGAAACGGCTCGAGGCAGGTGAACGACAGGTTCGACCCGGCCGGCCGCCGCTCGGCCGGGGTCCGATGGTAGGAAGTCGTGTGGAGCAGTCCGCCGTCTCCGGGCAGATAGGCGAGCACGATGTCCTCCCACATCGACCAGTCGGTCGGCACGGTGCCGAGGTGGAGCCAGAGCCCGAAGTCGGCGGTGGGGTCGTAGAGGGTGAACAGCATGTTCTCGGCCCAGTAGGGGATGTCGGGAGGGGTGCTGAGGGGGTATTCGCGATCCGGCGCCAAGGCCGATGACAGGTCGAGCGTTCGGGTCGGGCCCACAGGGATGCCTCCAGTAGAATCGTTTAGATTGTCCAACTGAATATAGCTGAATGATGTCCAAGAGGTCGAGGCCCATTCGCCTCTGACCCGGAAGGAGCCGGCCCGAGATGAACCGACCAGGACCCCCGCCCGGCGACCGGTTCGACCTCGCCGGTCAGGTCGCCATCGTCACCGGTGGCGGCACCGGCATCGGCAGGGCGACCGCTCTGGTCCTCTCCCGCTACGGCGCCACCGTGGTCCTCGCCAGCCGCCGGGTCGGGGACCTCGAGCGGGTCGCCGCCGAGGTCGGCGAGGGCGGGGGAACCGCGGTGGTGATGGAAACCGACGTCAGCGACCCGAGCGCCTGCGCCGCGTTGATCGATGACACCGTCGCCCAACTGGGTGGACTGGACATCCTGGTGAACAACGCCGGTGGGAGCCGCAGCCGGACCGATGGGGAGTGGCCCGCCGACGACTGGGACCGGATGATCGACGTCAACCTCCGGAGCGTGTGGCTCCTCAGCCGGGCCGCCGCTCCGGTCATGGCCAAGCGGGGCGGAGGCGCCATCGTCAACGTGGCGTCGGCGGCCGCCCTCACTCCCCGACCGATGCACGCCCCCTATGGGGTGGCCAAGGCCGGTGTCATCCACCTCACCTCGATCCTGGCTGCCGAGTTCGGGACCGCTGGGGTGCGGGTCAACTGCGTCGCCCCCGGGTTGGTGAAGTCCGAGGGATTCGAGCGGGCCATGCGGGGCATCGGCCGGGATCCGGATGCCCAGGGCGACCGGGTCCTGGTCGGCCGGCCCGGCGACACCGAGGAGATCGCCTACCCCATCCTCTTCCTGGTCTCCCGGGCGGCCAGCTACGTGCACGGGGAGACCCTCTACGTCGGTGGCGGACCCCGCTACTGGTCGCCCCAGTGATCCGTCGGGTCCTTCTCGGCGCCAGCACCCGGCGCGACGTCGGCGCCCGCCAGCGCCTGCAGGCCGCCTCGGAAGCCGGCATCACCGAGGTCGGCCTCTCCTACCGGCAGGTGGTGGACGCCACCGGCGCCGGCGTGCCGGTCGAACAGCTGGTGGCGGATGCCGCCGGGTTGGGGTTGCGGATCGGCGAGTTCGAGTTGCTGGGCGCCGCCCTCGAGCCGGCCCGAGCCGACCGGACCGCGGCCTTCGCCGAGCGATTGTTCTCCCTCGCCGTCCGGCTCGGGGCCGAGCGGGTCATGGCGGTCAGCCAACTGGCCGGGCCCGTTGACGAGGCGGCCATCCGACTCCGCCAGTTGTGCGATGCCGCCGCCGACCACGGACTGGTGATCGCCCTCGAGTTCGCCCCCTGGACGGAGGTCCCCGACCTTCTCACCGCCGCCGCCATCGTCGAGCGCTGCCGGCGCCCGAACGCCGGCGTGGTCCTCGACGCCTGGCACTTCTTCCGGGGCGGCTCGTCGATCGACGACATCGAGGCGGTGCCGCCTTCGGCGATCGCCTGCGTACAGCTCAGCGACGGCCCGGCCATCGGATGGGACGACCCGTACCAGGAGACCCGGCACGGCCGACTGGCCCCGGGGGCGGGCAGCTTCGCCTTGGACGACCTGGTGCGGAAGCTCGACGAGCGCGGCTTCGAAGGCCCGTGGTCCATCGAGGTCCTCTCCGACGACCTCGAGAAGTTGAGCCCGGCTGTGGCGTTCGCGGGTTTGGCGACCGCCACCCACACCCTGCTCGACGCCGCCGGTTGAGCCGTTGGCCGCCGGCGGGTCAGCCCACCGTCATGGCGTCGGCCAAGCGACGGCCGAACAGGGCGAGGGGGGCGTCTTCCACCACCGACCGCAACTGGTCCTCACCCAGGCCGGGAAGGCCCGACAATGTCTTGAAGGCATTGGGGAACTTGGAGTCATGGTGGGGATAGTCGCTCCCCCACACCACCCTGTCCGCCTCCAGGTGGCCGATGGTGGCCACCCCCGGCTCCTCGTCGGTGTCGATGGAGACGAAGCACTGGCGTTCGACGTACTCCGAAGGGGTCAGGGTCAGGTCGGTGAAGTCGTGCGGCTCGCCTTCCACGTGCTCGTCCATCCGCCACATCCAGTAGGGAAGCCAGCCCGCCCCGCACTCCATGAACCCGAATCGAAGTCCGGGATGGCGTTCGGCCACTCCGCCCATGAGGACCGACACCATTGCCAGCTGCTGTTCCATCGGGTGGGTGGCGACGTGCCAGAACGAGTGGCGGTCGAACCGATCGGTGCCCACCTGGGGGAGGAGCACCCCGCCCCCTTCGTGGAAGCAGACGGGGGCGTCGAGCTCCTCGAGCGCCGACCACAGCGGTTCGTAGGCCGGGTCGTGCCACATGAGCCCGTTGACCGGATTGGGGCGCAGATAGACGGCGACGAAGCCCAGCTCCTCGACCGCCCGGCGAGCTTCGTCGACCGCCCCGGCGACGTCACGGGGATCGATCATCGCCGAACCGAACAGCCGACCCGCCCCTTGGCCGCAGAAGTCGGAGAGCCAGTCGTTGTAGGCCCGGGAGGCGGCGGTGGTGATGATCGGATCGACCCCGTCCACCCCCATGATGACCAGGCCGTGGGAGGGGAACAGCACCGAGGCGTCGATGCCCTCGAGATCCATGGCCTCGATCTGGCTGGCGGGGCCGAACTGGTCGGCCTGGGCGGTGCCGAAGCGTTCGCCCTCGTCCTCGGACACCGGCGTCTTCACTTTCGAAGGGAACAACCGTCGCGGGGGTATCTCGACGTCGTCCACCAGCAAAAAGGGCGGCCCGCCGGGAGCCGGACGCGGAGCGCGAGCCCGGAGTTCCTCCGGCATCCTCTTGGTCCAGAGGTCGGACGGTTCGAAGACGTGCCCGTCGGCATCGATGACCCGGTGACTTGTCATGACATCCTCATTTCTTCTCTCGTGGAGCTAGACGGCCAGATCTGTTCAATTCGAAACCCCCCCACCGACGCCTGGGACCTCCTGCCGGGAGAGTCGGCGGGTCGGTGGCCGGTCCCGTCGATGGAGTCGGCCTTCATGAGACGGTGGCCACCCGGCCGCCGTCGCAGAAGATGACCTGCCCGGTGCAGAAGCTCGACGCGTCGGTGGCCAGGAACAGGGCGGCGCCGACCAGTTCGTCGGCGATGCCGACGCGACCGAGCGGGATCTTCGGGATGTGGGCTTTGAAGGCCTCCCACACCCCGCCGTCAGGGCTGATCGACGCCGGGCAGATGGCGTTGACCCGCACCGCCGGGGCACACGCCTTGGCCAGGTACCGGGTCAGCATGTGCAGCGCCGCCTTGGTGGTGCCGTAGGCCACCACCGGCAGGGCGGGCTGAAAGGCGGCCGCCGACAGCACGTTGATGATGACCCCACCTCCCCGCTCCGTCATCCCGGGGACGACCGCCTGGGCCAACCGGTAGGGGGCCAGCACGTTGACATCGAAGGTGGCCTGCCAATCCTCCGCGCTGTAGTCCAAGGCGCCTTTGTCGGGCAGTTCGCCCCGGGCCAGGCCGTGCTCCAGACCCTCCTGCGCCGACCAGGCGGGGTTGGCATGGGCATTGTTGAACACCACGTCGATCGAGCCGAACGAGTCCTCCGCCGCCTTCACCAGGTGGTTCAGCTCTTCGGGCCGGGAGACGTCGGCCACCACCGCCAGGGCCTTGGCCCCCTCGCCGGCCAGCCTCTCCGCCAGTTCTCCGATTCCCTGGGGGCGTCGGGCACACAGCACCAGGTTGGCTCCCGCCTCCGCGTACCCGGCGGCGACGTGAGCACCGATGCCGGGGCCGACCCCGGTGACGACGACGGTCTTCCCGTCCAAGCGGAAACTGGGGATCGCCACGTCAGCTCTCGGGCCCCGACAGCCCGCAGAACGCTCCGAACTCGTCGAGATAGTCACCGAACCGTGCCCGTACCTCGCCGGCGGTCAGACCGAAGTCCTCCAAGCGGTAGGCGTGCTTCGGCCGCTTGTCCCGGGCGTTCTCCTCCATCCAGGTGTTCATCGAGTGCTCCATGGCCGGACTCACCTCCCGCCCGATCTGCGCGTACGCCGACCGCACCGTGCCGATCGGGTCGGCCACCAGCTCCGGGTAGGCCACGTCGACGACCCGGACCTCGGGGTGGTCCCGCCGGAAGGCCAGCATCAGGTCGGTCCCGCGGGCCCAGAGCTCGAACGAGTCGCGGCCCACCGCCCGGGCGTCGGTGTCGTCGGAATAGAGCACCCGGTTGGCCAGGTACATGTCGGCCTGGGAACCGATGGTCTGGGCCGGGTCCCGGTGGGTCTGCAGGATCACCGCGTCGGGGTACTCCCCGACCAGCGCCGGGAGGGTGAAGAAATGGGTCGGCGACTTGACCACCCAGCGGCCCTTCGGGCCCCGCCACTGGAGTTGCTTGAGTGCACGCCGGTGGTACCGGTAAAGGGCAGCCTGGTCGGCGGACAGGTACCACTCGGTGTATCCGGGGATGTCGTAGTAGGCCGAGAAGGCGATCGACCGGAGGCAGGGTTGGGCCAGGGTGTTGCACTCGGCCGTCAATTCCGCCGCCCAGGGTTGGAGGGCGTCGTAGTTCGGGTTGCGCTGCTTCATCGACTCGAACTCGGCATCGACCTTGGCGATGCGGGGGTCGGTGAAGAACGTCTTGGCCTCCGGCGGGGGCGACGGGTAGAGCGACTCCCACCACAAGGGCGCCCTCGCCTCCGGGTCCCGGGACAGGAGGGCGTGGAACAGGGTGGTTCCCGAGCGCGGGAGGCCGATCAGGACAAGGGGCGGGCCGACCTCCTCGTCGAGGATGTCGGGATGATCGGTGGCGTCCGCCTGCATCTGGATGAAACCCCGCAATAGGTTCCGGACCCGGGTCCCACAGGCTTCGGCACCCACCTCCGACAGCCGGCCTTCCACTTTCACGGTGTCCAGCAGGACCTGGAGAGGTTCGGCGATGTCGGCGTCGTCCCAACCCTTGACCCCGGCGGCGGTGGCGGCGTCGTCCCGCACCGCCTCCTCGTCGAGCAACCGATCATCAACCACGCTCGCCTCCGTTCTCGTGTCGGCGGTATCCGTCCATCGTCGGGGCTCCCGCCGGCGGGTTGGTCATCCCACCGGATCCGGGACCGGACGGAAATGGGGGGAATCGGCGGGAAACAGATCACAGAGCCAGGGACGGTCGCAGGTGACGTCGCAGAGCTCGAGCACCAACCCCGACGGACCCCGGTACAGCGACTGCCGGCCCACCCCGGTGCCGGCGAAGAAGCTCCAACCCGCCGCCTCCAACCGGGCCGACTCGCCGGCCAGGTCGTCCACCCACACCCCGATGTGATGGAACGGCGAGCCGGCCGGGACGTCGAGAGGGGTGCCGGGAATCGCCTCGAACAGCTCGACGGCCGGGGCGGCGCCGGCCGAGTAGGTCACCCGGACCGGAGCCGGGTGCACCACCCCGTCGGCGTCCCGCACGGTGGTATCGGTCTGCTGGACCGGCCGCCAGGTCAGGCCCAGGGCCCCGCCGATCTCCTCCATGCCCGCCTCCAGCCGGGGGACAGCCAGCGCGATGTGGTGGTAGCGGTACATCAGGACCACCGGTCGCCCGCTACCGCGGCTCGGCTCACCGGATCACCGCCTTGGCGAACCGTTCGAGCAGTCCGTCCGGATCGCGATCGACCGCCGGGATCATGAGCCGGGACACCCCGGCGGCCGCCATCCCCTCGGCCTGCCGTCGGCACTCGTCGGGGGTGCCGGCCACCGCGAAACGACCGGCCAGGTACTCGCTCAGACCCAACTCCTCCACCAGCCGGGCGTTGTCACCGTCCCACAGGGTGTGCTGGGTGGCGTCGTAGCGCTGCTGCAACTCCACCACCTTCGGCCGGAACTCCTCGGGCACCGTGGCCATCTGGGCCGTCGACCGCAAGCCGAAGCTGGCGGCGCTGGCCAGATTCGCCCGGATGTCGGTGAGGGCCTCCTCACGGTCCTCCCGCACCGCCGCCCGGGACATCACCCAGACATCGACGTCGCTGGCCGACCGGCCGGCCGACTCCGCCGCCTCGCCCACCTCATCGAGGAAGTGCTCGATGAGAGGGACCGAGGACCCGGTGGCCAGGATCACCCCGTCGAACGACTGACCGGCCAACCGCCGGGCCGCCGGGCCGTAGGCGGAGAGGTAGAAAGGCACCGGCCTCGGGAACCGGGGCGGGGGGACCGTCTCCCCCTCCCACTCCACCGGCTCCCCCGCGAGCAGGGTCCGGACGGCGTCGACGAATCGCTGGAGGACGGACAGGGTGGTGGGGCCCTGACCGAGACCGGCGGTCCCGCTCCCCCCGGTGCCGATCCCCACGCTCAGCCGATCTCCCGACAGCTCCTGGAGGGTCGACAGTGCGCTGGCCACTACCGCGGGATGGCGCCCCACCGGCACCATCACCATGGAACAAAGGGCCAGGTCCGAGGTGGCCATGGCCGCCACCGCCAACCCGGCCATCAACTCCCGATAGACGGTGGGCGAATCACCGATGCCGAGGGCGCGGTAGCCGAGGGATTCGACATGGGCGATCCGGGACCGGAAATCGGCGGTGCGGTCCTCCCACAGCAGGATGGTCCCGACATCCATGGCGAACTCCTCCCCACGTGGCGGGAGCCCCGGGCCCCCTCATCAGTTCGATAATATAGACGTTCATGCCCCTTCTTCGCGAGAGCCGCCCGGTGGTGGTCACCGGAGCCGCCGGATTCGTGGGCTCCCATCTGGTCCGGGCCCTCGCCCGGAGCGGACGGCCGGTGGTGGCGGTGGATCTCGCCCCCGCCCTCGGCGGTGGAGTCCTCGACGGACTGGGGACGACGGCGGTGACCTATCGGCGCGGCGACCTCCGCCAGCCGGGATGCATCGAGGAGGCGTTGACCGCCGCCGGCCAGGAGGGGGACGCCGTCGACCTGGCCCATCTGGCCGCGCTGACCCGGTTCCACGGCGAGGTCTCTCCCACTCCCGACCAGGCCCTCGAGGCGCTGGCGGTCAATGGCGAGGCGACCTGGAGGCTGTGCCGGGTCTTCCACGATCGGTCGGCCGGACGGTTGTTGGTGGTCGGGACCCGCTCGGTGTTCGGACGGCGACCACCGACCACCATCCCGCTGGCCGAGGACTCCTCCTACGCCCCCGCCGGTTTCTACGGGTCCTCCAAGGCCGCCGGGGAGGTCGGAGCGTTGGCGTTCGGTGAGGAGTACGGGATGGACCTCACCCTGGCCCGGATCACCGGTGTCTACGGTCCGTGGCAACCCCACCGGACCCCGGTGTCCACCATGGTCACCGACGTCTGCGAAGGGCGACCCCATCACCGGCCGGAGGGGGGCGACCAGCAGTTCGAGTTCACCTACGTGAAGGACATCGTGGCCGGCTTGGTCGCCCTCCTCAACGCCGAGGCTCTGGGCCACGCCGTCTACCACCTGTCCTCCGGTCGGATGTCCCCCCTCTCGGAGGTGGCGGACGCGGTGCGGGCCGCCCGTCCCACCGCCGACGTCGATCTCGGCGGCGGCTTCCCGGAGGGGGCCTGGCTCCGCTCCCCCCTCGATGTCTCCCGGATCGCCGCCGACGTCGGGTTCGCCGCCCACTGGTCCCTGACCGACGGAATCGCCGACTACCTCGACGCCATGGAGTCGGGCGGCTACGGCGCCGAAGCGGTGGACGCCGGACCCGTGTCGGCCTGATCGGCGACCCGGTCAGGGGTCGAGGCGGGCGGTGGCGTAGCCGGTCATGACCTCATCGCCGGCTTGGTTGACGGTGGTCAGCATCAGGTCGATGAGATGGTCACCATCCTCTTCCCGCACGCCGGCGACGGTGGCACGGGCGGTGAGCGTCTCCCCCGGCCACACCTGACGCCCGAACCGGACCCCGAAGCGGACCAGGCGGCCGTCCCCCACCCAGTCGGTCACCAGCCGGCCGGTCATGCCCATGGTGAGCATGCCGTGGGCGAACACCGTCGGATAGCCGGCCACCTGGGTGGCGTAGACCTCGTCGGTGTGGAGCGGGTTGTAGTCACCGGAGGCCCCGGCGTACTGGACCAGCTGGGTGCGGGTGAGATCCTCGACCACCACGAGTTCACGGGTCTGGCCGATCTCCACGTCGGCGGCACGGAGGCTCACCGGTCATCCTCGGCGGCTACCACCTGCTCGGTGCGGACCGACACCGAGCGCATGGTCACCGCCAACCCGTCTTCCGCGTCGCGGAACTCGATGATGGTCTCCGCGAACCGCAGCGTCCCACCCCGCCGACCCTGCTTTTCCCACCGGCGGCCCGGACGCTCGGTGGCATGAAGGACATCGCCGGCCCGGACGATCCGGTGGTACTCGAAGTGCTGCTCGGCATGGAGGGAGGTGCCCGCTTCACCCCCCTCGGCGGGGGGGACACCGGTGGGAGTCCGGCCCGACCCGATCCACGGGTCACCGAACTTCGGACGCAGCGGCCAATCGGGGTCGAACTGGGCGCTGGCCCGCATGAAGGTGGGCGGGGCGATGACCGCTTCGAACTCCGACCCGGCGGCGTGGACCGGGTCGGCATAGATGGGGTTGGGATCGGCAATGGCCCGGGCGAACATCAGGATGTGCCCAGCCTCGATCGGGAATCTGTCCACACTCATGTCGGCTTGCCCTCCGTTTCGGCGATCGGGGATCAGGAAGGGGCTCGGGCGGCGGCCAGCTTGCGGAAATCCCAACTGGTCACCTTCTCGGGTTGGACCCGCAGCCAGGCATGGCGGCCGTCGTAGGCAAGGGTGTCGTTGCCGCCGTACTTCCGGGCGAAGGCGTGCTCGGGCTCCTCCAGCTCGGGGAGGGATTGACCCACCCGCGGCACCTCGCCGACGATCGCGACGCGCCCGCTGATCTCCACGCCCCGCAGTCGCTGATAGGCCGAACCGGCGTCCATCACCACCCCGACCCGCGGGTCCCGACTCAGGTCCACCCAGCGCTGGCTCCGGACGATGGAGTACAGCCAGAGCGTCTTGGTCGACGGTAACCACACGAACCAGAGCGGGGTGGCATGGGGCTGACCGTCCGCCCCCACCGTCGCCACCCGGCAGACCCGCTCCGTCCCCAGGAACGCGTCGCGTTCCCCGTCGGTCATGGCGATGCGCCGGCCGCGGCGTTGGGGCTCCACGGTCCTCCTCAGGGCCCGGCGGTCTTGGCGATGTCCCGGCCGAGTGGCTCCTGGGCGATGGCGGTGACCGAGCTCGACCCGATCGCCCCGTCCTCGTCGTACAGCGTGCACTGTCCAATGGCGATGCCCCGTTGGGCCAGATGCGACGCAACCTCGAAGCCGATCCATTCGCTCCGGGGTGGCCGACGCAGCAAGAGCGTGATGTCGGTGTTGATGTAGCGCAACCCCCGGGTGCCGGCGTTGGCGAACGGGTTGGCGGCGTCCGCCACCATCGCCGCCCGGACCAGGCCGGTCACCGCCTCGCCTTCCACCAGGGGGCGGGGGTCCCGGACCCAGACCTGGACCCGATCCGCGGAGACCAGGCCGCTCGGCCCGCAGGCGCGGATGTCCCAGGGCAACAGCCGGGCCTCGTCGGCACCCGGCGGGGGGATCGCCTCCGGACCCGGCAAGGTCCACTCCGTCGGGGTCCACACCTCGCCGGGCGGCGTTTCGCCCCTCCGGAGCACGGTGGCCGAGGCCCGGGCGGTCACCACCGGGTCGCCCCCGGACGGAGAGGCCGACGCCACGACGGCATCGATCACCTGGATCCGCCGCCCCTGGCGGAACGTCGAGGCGGTCACCTCCACCGGACCCAGCGGGGTCGGACGGAACAGGTCCACCGTCAGCCGGGCGCATTGCCGGTCGGGATCATCGATCCGGGCTTCGACCGACCGGGCCAACAGGCCGGCCAGCAGGCGGCCGTGGAGGAAGTCGACCGAGCGCGCACTGTGGGCGTGGGCCCGGGGGACGAGGGTCTCGCCGTTCAACTCGAAGAAGGCGGCGGTGATGGACCTGTCGGCCCAGAGTGGGAGCCTCCCGCCGTCCACCGCCAGCCGGCTCATCGGGCCGTCACCGCCGCGGTATCCGCCGGTACCGGGGGCGGATCACCGGAACCGGAGGTGCCCACCGTCAACGCCCCAGCACCTGGTGGGCGATCTCTCGAAGCCGGAGGGCGTCGTCGAACGTCGCGAACAGCGGGTCACCTCCGCCGCCGGTCAGGGCGGTCACCAGATCCCGGGCCAACAGCGAGAAGCGCGAGATCCTCTGGGAGCCGAGGTCGGGGAGCCGGAGGGGCTCGGGCACCGCCAGTTCCGACAACCCGCCGTCGTCCTTGGTCCCACCCAGCAGGCGGCCAGAAGGCTCGAGCACCAGGGTGCCGTCGCTCCCGTAGGCCTCCACCCGGACGCCACTCGGATGCCGTACCGACCACGACGCCGCGGCGGTGAACAGCCCACCCCCGGAGAAACGCCCTTGGAGGGCCACCGCGTCCTCGGTATCCACCGGCTTCCGCTCCAGCTTCCCGGGATCACCGACCGGGTGATGGCTGTCAGCCCCGGACGGCAAGACCGGCTTGTCGGTCACCAGGGTGCTGACGACCCCTCCGACCGACTCGATGTCGCCGAAGGTATAGCGAAGGAGGTCGAGGTGGTGATTGAGCAGAGAGGCGCCGAGGATCCCGCCGCCGGCCGACAGCTGCGACACCCAATTCCAGTAGTAGAGCTGGGCCCCCGGATCAGTGGTGTAGCCCTCCATGAGGGTGAGGATCACGAAGCGGAGGTCCCCGAGGTAGCCGTTTCGGACCAGATCCCGGCTGTAACGCCTCACCGGTTCGTAGCGCTGGTCGAGGTCCATGGCCGTGACCACCTTGAGGTCGCGGGCCCGGTCGCGCAGCGCGGTCGCCTCGGGCAGGGTGGTGGCCAGGGGCTTGGTGGAGAACACGTGATGGCCGGCATCCAGGACGTCCATGGTCATCCCCGCATGCAGCGGGGGCGGGGTGCAGACGCAGACCAGGTCGAGTTCTTTCATCTCCACCACCCGGCGGTAGTCGTCCACCGCGGTGGCGGCGCCGAACCGGGCGGCGGCCGCCTCCGCCCGGTCGAGCCGGGCGCTGCACACCGCTTCGATCCGGATGCCGGGGGTGGCGGCAAACGCCGGCATCAGCGTCTCGGCGCCGAACCCGGTGCCGATGACCCCCACCCGCACCACGGCGTCAGAACTCATCGGTTGGCCAGCATCACCATCTCGCGCTGGGTGAAGCGCCACCCCTCGGTCCCCCGGGAAAACTCGTCGTGGTACTCCCCGACGCTCAACGGCGAGCTGGGTACCGGTCCTCCCCGATCGGCCATGTAGATGACCGCGTAGGTGGTGGCGGCGGCGAGATCGGGGCCGGAGGAGGTGACCCGGATGTTCGAACAGACGTGCATGCTGCGTCGCTCCTGTCCGGCACGATTGGCGCCCCACTCGGCAATGGCCGAGCCCCCGTCGAGCCGATGGGGGCCGAGGACCAACAGCCCGTCCTCGACGAACAGCCTATGGACGGTGTCGGCGCTGTCGTGATCGACCTGCCAGGCGAACTCGACGATGAGCAGCTCGATGGCTCGCCGATCTCCGTCATCGATTCCCGATGCATCCTCGGCCACTGGCAGCTACCTCCTCGGTCGCCTTCTCGGACCCGGCCCTGCAGACCGTACAGGTAGATCATCTGACTGAATAGTACCCGCCCGGGCCGCCGGGTGCCGGAGCCCCGAGAGTGGAATCCGTTATATCTTTGTGCGATTCTTGCCGTATGACTCCTGCCCCCCCGCCCCCGCCCGATTCCGAAGCCGGCCCGGTGGTGGGCGTGGTGGGACTGGGGAACATGGGCGGCGGCATCGCCCGCTCGTTGGTCCGCGCCGGCTTCGACGTCCTGGTCTTCGACACCCGTCCGGAGGCGGTCCAGTCGCTGGCCGACGCCGGGGCCCGCCCAGCCGGTTCCCTGGCCGCGCTGGCGTCGGAGGCCTCCATCATCTCCGTGGTGGTCGTCAACGATCGACAGGTCGAAGACGTGGTGGCCACCGTCGTGGAACATGGCCGGCCCGACACGGTGGTGGTGGTCCACAGCACCATCCTCCCGACGACGGTGATCGACCTGGCCCGCCGGGCCGAGGAGCACCAGCTGGTGGTCATCGATGCCGCGGTCAGTGGGGGCAGCGAGAAGTCCGAGCTCGGCTCCCTCTCCCTCATGATCGGCGGCGACGAGCCGACGGTGAAACGCTGTTGGCCGGTGTTCGAAGCCATGGGCAACGAGCTGTTCCATGTCGGGCCGGTCGGATCCGGGGTGGCGGTCAAGCTGGTGAACAACCTGCTGAGCATCGCCGGCTACGCGTTGCAGCTCGAGGCCATGCAGCTGGCCGCCGCCTACGGGATCGACGAGGACATGGTGACCCGGGTGGTGACGGCCAGCCAGGGCGACTCCCGCGGCATGCGGACCTGGGGACGCCACGACCGGATCCGTCGGGAACGGCAGGCCATGGACCACGTGGACATCACCCAGTTCATGACCAAGGATCTCCATGAAGCCACCATCGCCGCCGGTCTGGCCGAGGTCACCCTCCCGCTCACCGCAGTAGCCGCCGACATCCTCCCGGCCAAGATGGCCCGACGCGATCGCGAGCTGGCTGCCCGGCCCGAGCGCCCGCCGATCCCCCGATGCGACGGATGCGGGCAGGAGTTGGCCCTTCCGTTCCGGGACGAGGGGCGGCACCCGGAGTGCCGAATCCGCTGAGCCGCTCAGAGGGTGGAGGTGGCAGCCTGACGGGCCGGCGCCCTTTCCGCCGCCATGCCCGCCAGCACCTGGTCGAACACCTCAAGGGTGGTGGCCAGATCCACATCGCTGTGGGCCAGTGAGATATAGAACTTGCCGCCCCCGTTGTTGAGGATGCCGGCCCGCAGGCAGCCGAGCCCGAATTCCCGGGACCGGGCGCGGTCCCCGGTGACCAACGTCTCGAAGTCGACCACCGGCGTCTCGGTGAACACGATCTGGAACACCGGACCTTCGCCCAGGACCTGGGCGGGCAGCCCGTGCCGGGCGGCCGCCTCCCGCAAACCGTGGCGGAGGGTGTCGCCCATCTGGTCCAACCGCTCGTACACGCCCGGCCCGGAGAGGACGCCGAGGACGGCCAGACCGGCGGCGGCGGCCAGGGCGTGGCCGTTGAGGGTCCCGCCGAAATAGGAGTAGGAATCGCTCCCGGCCCGGGCGACATCGGCGACGGCCAGGACGTCGCTGCGTCCGGCGATGCAGGTCATCGCCATCCCGTTGGTCATCGCCTTGCCGAAGGTGGCGAGGTCCGGCACCACTCCGTAGCGCTGCTGGCCGCCGCCGAGGGCCAGCCGGAACCCGGTGACCATCTCGTCGAACATCAGGAGAAGGCCATGCTCCTCGGTCAGCTCCCGCAGGAACTGGAGAAACCCGGGAGCCGCCACCACGGCCCGCTGCATCGGCTCACACACCACCACCGCCAACTCGTGGGCGTGGCGCTCCACCAACGAGCGGGTCAGCTCCCGGTCGTTCCACCGGGAGACGAGGACCGTGTCGCGGATGGCATCGGGAATCCCGGTCGAGTCGGGGGCCGGATGGGGGAACCCGTCCGGCGATGAATGGAACGAGCTCATCATGGCGTAGTCGTGGGTCCCGTGGAAGCCACCTTCGAACTTCAGGATCTTGGTCTTGCCGCTGAAGGCCCTGGCCATGCGCAGGGCCTGGAAGGTCGACTCACTCCCCGAGGAGGCGTACTTGATCTTCTCGGCGCAGGGGACGATGTCGACGATCCGTTCGGCGAGTTCGATCCCCGGCTCGCTCAACACGTAGAAATGGGATCCCTTGGCGGCCTGGGTCTGGATGGCGGCGACCACCTCGGGCCGGGCGTGCCCGAGCAGGAGCGGCCCGCTGCCGAGGAGGTAGTCGAGGTAGCGACGGCCGCGCAGATCGTAGAGATAGGCGCCGGTGCCATGGGAAGCCACGATGGCGTCCTCCTCCGGCAGCGCGAACTGCCCGAAGGCGCCGCCGAGGACCCGGGCGGCGGTGGCGAAGAGCTCGTCGTGTCGGTCCATCAATCGGTCTTCCTCTCGTGAATGGTGAAGGCCAGCTCCGGGCAGGCATTGACCGCCTGGCGCACCTTGGCCTCCTGTTCCGCCGTCACTGGCTGGTTGTCGCCGATGTTGGAGTACCCCTCGTCGTCGAGGGTGAAGAACTCCGGCAACAGCTGCCAGCATCGGGCGTGACCCTGGCACCTCTCGTTGTCGACACTGACCGTGAAGACGATCCGGTCGCTGGCGGCGTCGGTCGATTCCATCATGGGTCGTTCCATCTCCTTCGCCTCCTTCACCCGGCCGGGAACTCGATGGGCAGGTTGTCGAGACCGATCACCGCGCCCCCGTGGTAGTGGACCTGCGCGCCTTCCCGGATCCGGTAGTCCGGAATCCGGCGGTGCCAGGCCTCCATGGCGATCCGGACTTCGGCCCGGGCCAGATGGGAGCCGAGGCAGCGGTGGGGCCCGGCGGCGAAGATCAGGTGGCGGTTGGGGTCCCGCTGGAAGTCGACGGTGTGGGGATCGGGGAATTGCTCCTCGTCGCGATCGGCCGAAGAGGTGGGGAGCATGATCCGGTCCCCTTCCTTCATGGTGACGCCGGCGAATTCCAGATCGCGGGTGATGGTGCGGGAGTCCTCCAAGAAGGAGTAGTAGCGCAGCAGCTCCTCGATGGCGCTCGGGATCAATTCTGGATCGTCGACGATCTGCTGGCGGTGGTCGGGGTGCTCGGCCAGGAACTGCCAGCTCCATCCGAGGGCGGCGGTGACGGTGTCCAGGCCGGCCATGAACAGGAGGTACACCATGCCGAGGGCCTCCTCGTGGGCCATCGGGCGTCCGTCCACATCGGCAGCCAGCAGGGTCCGGACCAGGTCGTCCGCCGGGCCCTCGCCCCGGCCGGCGATGAACTGGGACAGGTAGGCCGACAGTTCCTCGTTGGCTTTGGTCTGGCGGGCCTGGCCCTCGGCGTCGCCGTGCACGTGGAGGATGGTGTTGTTCCACTCGAGGAACTGGTCCATCTCCTCGGGGGGCAGCCCCAGGAGCTCGCAGAAGATCTGGGTCGGCAGCTTGACCGCGAATTCCGCCATGAAGTCGCACTCACCCCGGCCGATGAAGCTGTCGATCAACTCGTTGGCCCGGTGTTCGATCTTGACGCCCAGTTGCTCGATCCGGGGCGGGGCGAAGGGCCGGTTGAGCACCCGACGGTAGGACCGGTGCTCGGGAGGGTCGAGGCTGATGGGGAGGAGACGGACCTTGCGGCCGGGGATGTTGGTCAAGCGGCTGGAGAAATCCTCGGTGCGCTGGAACACCTCATGGATGTCGGCGTAGCGGGTGAGGCACCAGAAGCCCCCGTGCAAGGGGCTCCAGAACACCCGGGTGGTCGGCCGGATGTCATCCCAGTACCCGATCGGGTTGGCCAGGAAGTCGGCGCCGTTCCACTGGTCGAGCGGATGGACGAGCTCAGGGGGGACGTGATCGGGCACCACCCCCACCCCGGCGTCCTGCGTCGTCAAGCTCTCGGTCATGCCATTCCCCCATCACTCACCTGGTCGTCGGCCCGGGCCCCCCCACCGGACTCGAGGTCGCCCTGCTCCACGATTGAAACGGGTATTCGTTTGACTAGGTTACATGTTTATCCCACACTGGGACAGCCGCCCGGGGCCGGTCGATGGCACGAGACGGGTGGAGGAGACATGGCTGTCGAGACGTACCAGATGTGGATCAACGGAGTTCAGAGCCCATCATCATCGGGGGAGACCCTCGACGCCCTCGAGCCCTACAGCCGCAAGGTGTGGGCCACCGTCCCCGCCGCCACCACCGAGGATGTCGACCGGGCCGTCCGCTCGTCCCAGGAGGCCTTTCAGGATTCGTGGTGGCGGCACGACCCCCGGAAGCGGTCGCTGGCGCTGCTGAAGCTGGCCGACCTGCTGGAGCACCATGTCGAGCGGCTGTCGGCCGTCGAGAGCCGGGACAACGGCAAGACCATCCGCGAGTCGCTGGGGGCCAACCGGGCCAATCCCGCCTACTACCGCTACGCCGCCGGGCTGGCGATGACCATGGACGACGGCGAGATCCAGACCGGTGGCCGGCCCGACCTGGTCAGCTATTCGATCCGGCAACCCTTCGGGGTCCTCGGCGTCCAGGTCCCCTGGAACACCCCGCTCCAGATCATGGGCCAGAGTTGCGCCCCGGCCCTGGCCGCCGGGAACGTCCTGGTGGTGAAGCCCTCCGAGTACGCATCCTGCTCGGTACTGGAATTCGGCCAGCTGGCCGACGAAGCCGGTTTTCCGCCGGGGGTGGTGAACATCGTCACCGGGCTCGGACCGGTGGTCGGCGCCGCGGTCAGCAACCACCCCGACGTCCGCAAGATCATCTTCACCGGCAGCCCCGAAGCCGGCCGGATCGTGGCCGGGCAGGGTGCCGCCCGCCTGGTCCCGGTCATCTTGGAACTGGGCGGCAAGTCGCCGAACATCGTCTTCGACGACGCCGACCTCGACCGGGCCTCCGCCAGCATCGTCAGCGGCATCACCGGCGGGGCGGGCCAGTCCTGCGTGGCCGGATCCCGGGCCCTCATCCATGCCCCGGTCTACTCCGCCGTCCTCGAGCGGGTCCTGAACGGCATCGACAAGCTGGTGGTGGGCGACCCGGGCGACCCCGACACCGATATGGGCCCTCTGTGCACGCCTCAGCAGCTGGCCCGGGTCCAGCATTTTGTCTCCGTCGCCCAGGATGAGGGCGCCACTCTGGTGTGCGGTGGGGTGCAGCCGCCGACCCCGAAGGGGATCGAGGGCGATTCGTTGCTGTTCTCGCCCACCGTCTTCGCCGACGTCCGACCCGACATGACCATCGCCCAGGAAGAGGTGTTCGGTCCGGTCCTCTCCGTCTTCTCCTTCGCGGACGAGGACGAGGCTCTGCGCCTCGCCAACGACACCCGCTACGGGTTGGCGGCCGGTGTGTGGACCCGGGACCTGGGCCGGGCCCACCGCATGGCCGGCGAGCTGAACGCCGGCACGGTCTGGGTCAACAACTACCGGGGCGGGGATCCCGCCTTCCCCTTCGGCGGGGTCAAGGAGAGCGGGTATGGCCGGGAGAACGGTCGGACCGCCTTCCTGGAGATGACCCAGGTGAAGAGCGTTCAGGTCGACTTCAGCCAATGAGCGGGCCGGGATCTGGCCACGCCGGCGACGACGAGGTCAGGCTCCTTGCCAATTGCGTCATCGGCTTCGGCTTCTCCCGCCGGGGCTTCCAGCTCGGATTGGAACGGGAGCCGCACCTCATCGGCTGTGACTCCGGGAGCACCGACTTCGGGCCCGCTTTCCTCGGAGGGGGACGAGACCCCAAGTCGAAGCTGTCGTCAGAGCGTGACCTCGGCATCATGCTGGAGGGGGCCAAGACCGTCGGGGCACCCCTGGTCATCGGGTCCTGCGGCGGCGCCGGCGGCGCTCCCCACCTCGAGGGTTTCCGTTCGATGGTCGCGGACTGGGCCCGCACCGCCGGGATGGGGTTGACGGTGGCTCTCGTCCATGCCGATCTCGACCCGGCCCTGGTCCACCGGGCTCTCGACGATGGCCGGATCACCTCGCTGGGGCCGGTGCCTGACCTCACCCATGAGGCCATCGACCGGTCGACCGCCATCGTCGGCATGCTGGGAGCCGGAACGCTGATCGACGCCCTCGACACCGGGGCGGACGTGGTGCTGGCCGGGCGGTGCGCGGATCCAGCCATCTACGCCTGCGAGGCGCTTCGTCGGGGGATGCCGGCGTCGGTGTCGTGGCACGCGGCCAAGAGCATCGACAAGGGTTACCTGGCCACCACCGAACCGGCCAAGGGCTCGCCGGTGCTCGGGACCGTTCGCGCCGACCACTTCACGGTGGAGCCGATGCTGCCCGGCGTCCGGTGCACCACCGAGAGCGTGGCCCGGGTCACCATGCACGAGAACCCGGACCCCTTCGCCATCGTCCAACCCTCCGGGTCCATCGCCGCCGGGGACGCCCACTACCAACAGCTCGACGACCGGACCGTCCGGGTCACCGGGAGCCGGTTCGAACCCGCCGATCGGCCGTCCATCAAGATCGAGGGCGCCCGGCTGGTCGGCTATCGCGCCATCATGATCGCGGGGATGCGTGACCCGAGACTCCTGGCTGAACTCGACGGGTTCCTCCACGACTACCGGCAGCTGCTCGAGCGGGTGGTGGCCAGCCTCGGGATCCGTCCCGAACAGTGGTCGATGCGCTTCCGCCCCTACGGCCACAACGCGGTCCTCGGCGACCTCGAGCCGCGGGTCGACGAGCCCCCACGGGAGGTGGGGCTGGTGGTCGATGTGGTGGGCGACACCGAGGACATCGCGGTAGCCGTGGCCGGCCGGGCCGGGGCCACCGGATCCCGACTCGACTTCACCGGGAAGTTGGGGGGCGGGGGCAACTTCGCCTACCCCTTCTCCCCCAACGTCTTCCGGGGAGGCGCCGTCTACGAGTGGAGCGTGTGGCACGTCCTCGACGTCGAGGACGAGCGCGACCCGTTCCGGATCGAGCTGGTGGGGGTCTGATGGCCCGTCTCGCCGACCTCACCCAGGCGCTCAAGAGCGCCAACGCCGGGGCGTCGTGGATCACCTTCGACATCGTCTTCCCGGACCCGGGCACCTATGACGCGGTTCGCCGCTCGGAGGCGCTCAACCCCTCCCTCTTCGCCCGCCTCTACGGGGTCGATGCCGCCGGCGTCTCCATCTACGACTGTGACCAGGTCCGGACCATCAAGGTGACCATTCCGCGCCGGACCGCCTCCGGCGGACCGGACGAGACCGATTTCGACGGGGTCCAGCAGTTCGCTCCCCTGTTGGATGTCGAGGTCGCCGGGGTGGAGATCCCCCGTGATCTGCTTTAGAGATTGATCGGATCGCCATTAGCTGTTTGACGGATGATAGGGCGGGGACCCACACTAAGCTGAGTTCCTCAGTCAACCAGCGAAATCAGGTGCGAACGATGGACCAGGGCACGCGATCGGTCATGTATGTATCGGACATTGTCGACGCCGACTACGACCAGCTCCCCAACCGGACCAAAGGGGTGCGCATCGTCTCCGACCTGGGTGTCGTGACCCTGACCGGCAACCTTCCCACCTACACCCTCCCGAGCGCCGGCTTCCGTTCGGTCCCAGCCACCCTGCAACTCAAGGGTGGATTTCCGGTGACGGTGCCGGTCTACCTCGAAGTCGCCCCCGCCGGCCATGGTGCCATCCGGGTCGGCATCCGGCCCCCGGACCGCCTGCCGTTCGGGGTCTCGAAGGGTCGCTACCTCACCGCCGCCCTCAGCATCCTTGGACAGGTCGCCCCGACCAGCACCCGTGGCTCGGAGCCGCACCAGCTGGTCGACACCCTGGCCGCCTGAAGCCTCCACCACCGGGCGGGGGCGCCGCCCTCCTGCCATCCGCCTTCCCCGGCCACCCCCGGTTGGCGAGCCGGGTGCCGCCCTCCGTCGCTTGCTCCCGTCCGGTTAAATAGCTAACTTATTTGACTAAAGGACTCCCCGGCACGAAGCCGGGAGACCCTGGGGAGGGCGTCGAATGGGTGGCATGCATCTCCGGTCGGGTTCGGACCCCCAGGTCCAGGCGGACCTGGAGCCGGTGATCCCGAACCAGTGGTGGCGGATCCGGGGGCCCAAGGCCCTCACCGCCGACAAGCGCGTGGCCCACCTCACCGGGTTCTCCTACCTGGCCTGGCAGAACTGCAAGCTTCGCCATGTGCCCTACACCCCTTGCCTCCTGCTCACCACCATCGGCCGCAGCAGCGGGATGTTGCGCGAAACGGTCCTTCCCTTTCACCCGTTCGACGACGGCGAGGTGGTCGTCATCGGCTCGAACTCCGGCGGCAGTTCCGATCCCTCCTGGGTCGAGAACCTCCGGTCCGAACCCCGCTGCTGGTTGCGGGTCCGACGCCGGGACCGGGCCACCCTCGGGCGGGTCGCCGCCGGGGACGAACGGTCCCGGGCTCTTTCCGCCGTGCTCATCACCCGCCCCTATGCCCAGGCGTATGAGGACAGGACCCGACTCCTCGGTCGGGAGATGCCCATCGTCATCCTCAGCCCGCGCCTGAACGCCTCCCGAAAGAAGGAACGTCCATGACCTCAACCTTGCCCGCCACCAGCCGGACAGCGGTCGGACTGATATCCGCCGATTCCCACGTCATCGAGCCCGTCGCCCTCTGGGCCGACGTGCTTCCCGCTGACTATTGGGGGGCGACACCGGGGACCTTCTCCCAGCGCCCGGGGGGGTTCGACTCCAAGGCCCGCCTGGACGAGATGGGCGAGGACGGAGTCAGCGCCGAGGTGCTGTACCCCTCCCTGGCTCTCCGCCTGTTCGGCCTCGATTCCCCTGAAGTCCAACGGGAGTGCTTCCGGCTCTACAACGACTGGCTGGCCGACTATGTCGACGCCGACCCGGAGCGCCTGCTCGGCATCGGGCTCATCTCGGTCTACGACATGGACCTGGCGGTGGAGGAAGCCATCCGCTGCCAGCGTGCCGGGCTCCGGGGCATCCAGGTGTGGCAGTCGCCGCATCCCGACCTGCCGTTCGCCTCGTCGCACTACGACCCTCTGTGGGAGACGGCGGCCCGGCTGAACCTGCCGGTAAGCCTCCACATCCTCTCCGGCCACGACTACAGCGTGGACATCTACAACCAGGGCAGCGACCTTTCCGCCGCCGGACTCGCCCTCTACCGGCGTTCGATCAATCTGAAGTGGCTGGCGGCGGCCGACGCCCTCTTGGAGCTCATCCTCTCCGGTGCGCTCGACCGCCACCGGGAGATGCGTTTGGTGCTGGTCGAGAACGAGATCGCCTGGGCACCGTTCTTGGTGGACCAACTCGACTATTACTACGCCCGGTTGCGGGAAAAGGTGCCCGTCCCCCAGTCGCGGCCCCCGTCGGAATGCTTCGCCGACCAGATCCGAGCCACCTTCTTCCGCGACCCCAACGCCGCGATGGTCATCGACGCCCTCGGGGCCGACTGCTTCATGTGGTCCAACGACTACCAGCACGGCAACTCCACCTGGCCCAACTCCCGGGAGAT
>DATARI010000232.1:0-5706 GCA_036264255.1 Acidimicrobiales bacterium
CTGTTCCTCGGGATCTTCAACATGTTCCCGATGCTGCCCCTCGACGGCGGCCACGTGGCCATCGCCGTCTACGAGAAGATCCGGTCCCGGGGCCGCCGGGTGCTCTACCACGCCGATGTGACCAAGCTGATGCCGTTCACCTGGTTGATGCTGGCCTTCTTTGGGGTCCTCTTCGCCACCACCCTGTTGAGCGACCTGCTCCATCCGATCGCAAATCCGTTCAACTGAGGGTTCACCCTCAGCCGAGTTTGACGACTGGGACGGGGGGCTGACTCCTCGGATGTCACATTGTTCGCCCAATGTTTGCCTTTGCGCCTACCAAAAGCGTCGGCGGCACCCCTAGCATGGGGGCTATGGGACGAACGGCTTGGACCACCACCGAACGGCGACCGACCCGGCAGATCCACGTCGGCGGCGTGGCGGTGGGCGGCGGCGCCCCGGTCACCGTGCAGTCGATGACCACCACCAAGACTGCCGACGCCGAGGGCACCCTCAGCCAGATCTACGCGCTGGCCGCCGCCGGTGCCGACATCGTGCGCTGCACCTGCAACGAGCAAGCCGCCGCCGAGGGCCTCGCCCGGATCGTGCCCCGCTCGCCGGTGCCGATCATCGCCGACATCCACTTCCACCATGAGATGGCACTGGCGGCGCTGGAAGCCGGGGTCAACGGGCTCCGGCTGAATCCGGGCAATCTCCGCAAGGAGGCGGAGATCAAGCAGGTGGCGGCCGAGGCCAAGGATCGCGGCGTCCCCATCCGGATCGGGGTCAACGCCGGCTCCCTCCACCCCGACCTCTACAAGCGCTGCGGCGGCGCCACCCCCGAGGCTCTGGTCGAGTCGGCCCGGATCGAACTGGCCTACTTCGCCGACGTCGGCTTCGACGACGTGAAGATTTCGGTCAAGGCCTCGTCGGTCCCGCTGATGATCGAGGCCTACCGGCTGGCGTCGGAGACCTTCGACCATCCCCTCCACCTCGGGGTGACCGAGGCGGGGCCGCCGCCGGCCGGGCTGCTGAAGGGCACCGCCGGCATCGCCACCCTGTTGGCCGAAGGGATCGGCGACACCATCCGTTACTCACTCACCGCCGACCCGGTCGAAGAGGCCCGTGCCGGCCGCCAGCTACTCGAAGCCCTCGGGCTGCGGGAGCGGAAGGGCCTCGACCTCATCGCCTGCCCGAGCTGTGGCCGGGCGGAGATCGACGTCATCGCGGTGGCCAGCGCCGCCCAGGCGGCGTTGGAGAACCGGAACCTGCCCATCCAGGTGGCGGTGATGGGCTGTGTGGTCAACGGCCCCGGTGAGGCCCGGGAGGCAGACCTCGGCATCGCCGCCGGCCGCAAGCGGGGCCACCTGTTCATCAAGGGGAAGATCGTCCGGGTGGTGCCGGAGGACGAGATGGTCGATGCGCTGGTGGCCGAGGCCGAGAAGCTGGTGACCGAGGGGGTGGAGGCCCGGCTGGCCGCCGCCGACGCCGGGGCCGAAGCCGAAGCCGAAGCCGACCGCCGGGCCCTGATCGACGACAAGGGCGAGGATGCCAATGCCTCGGAAACCAAGGTGGAGTTGATCCGCAAGAAGTACGGCGAGGGCCACGAGGCCCAGTAACTCCGCAGCTCCGCTCAGAGCCGCGCCGCTCGCCGGGAGGGGGTGACCCGGCCCGGTAGGATCGCCGACCATGCGCATGTCCCGGCTCCTCGTCCGCACCCTCCGAGAGGCGCCGGCCGACGCCGAGGTGGCCAGCGCCCAGCTGCTGATCCGGGGTGGGTACATCCGGCGGTTGGCGTCGGGGGTGTACACCTTCCTGCCCCTCGGTTACCGGGTGTTGCAGAAGCTCGAGCGGGTCATCCGCCAGGAGCTGGACGCATCGGGCGGCCAGGAGATGCTGATGCCCGCCCTTCACCCCATCGAGCTCTGGGAACAGAGCGGCCGGGCGGCCATGTTCGGGACCGACAATCTGCCGGCCATGGTGGTGGACGGCCGGGGCGGGACCTTCGTGCTCGGCCCCACCCACGAGGAGGTGGCGACGGTGACCGTCGGCGCCGAGGTGGATTCCTACCGGCAGCTGCCCCTCACCATCTACCAGATTCAGGTCAAGTTCCGGGACGAGGCCCGCCCCCGGTTCGGCCTGCTCCGCACCCGGGAACTGATCATGGCCGACGCCTACTCGTTCGACGTCGACATGGAAGCCCTGCAGACCTCCTACGCCGCCGTCTTCGAGGCCTATCTCCGAATCTTCGCCCGGCTCGACCTGGACGTCTTCCCGGTGGTGGCCCGGTCGGGGGCCATCGGTGGGGACGTGAACCACGAGTTCATGGTCCCCTCGGCGGTCGGGGAGGACCACTTCGTCCAGTGCGCCGCCTGCGGGTACGCCGCCAACGTGGAGGCGGCCGAGCGACGGGTCGACCCCGACCCCGCCGGTCAGGACGGCACCGGGGTCGACGCCGACCACCCTCCGCTGGTCACCCATCACACCCCCGACCGGCCCGGCATCGAGCTGGTGGTGGCGTTCTTCGCCGCCGCCGGCGGGGTTCCCGGCGACGAACGGGTGGTCACCTCGGCCGACATGATGAAGTGCCTGGCGGTCATTGACGACCAGGGCCGTCCCACCCTGATGCTGGTGCCCGGCGACCGAGAGGCCCGGCTGCCGTCGGGATGGCGGCTGTTCGACGACGACGACTTCGCCGCCCATCCGTCACTGATCAAGGGCTACATCGGGCCGATGGGCCAACAGGAGCACGGGATCCGGGTGGTCGCCGACCACAGCATCGGCCGGGGCGGGACCTGGATGACCGGGGCCAACCAACGGGACCACCACGTCAGCGGGCTGCGCCTCGGGCGCGACTTCACCGTCGACGAGTGGGGGTCGTTCGTCGAGGTGGTCACCGGGGACCGCTGCCCGCACTGCGGCGAGCCGATCGGCCTGGTGCGATCGGTGGAGGCCGCCCATACCTTCCAGCTCGGGCGCCGTTACAGCGACCTTCTGCCCGGGTCGAACTTCGTGGCCGAGGACGGGACCGACGGACGGTTCTCCATGGGTTGCTACGGCATGGGGGTCAGCCGGCTGCTGGCGGTGGTGGCCGAAGAGCACCACGACGACAAGGGATTGATCTGGCCGGAGGAGGTGGCCCCCTACCGGGTGGCGCTGCTGGCCCTGGGGGCCGGCCGGTCGCCGGAGGTGGCGGCGGCCGCCGAGGAGCTCTACGCCGGGCTGGTGGCGGCGGGGGTCGAGGTCCTCTACGACGACCGGGACGCCTCCCCGGGGGTCAAGTTCAAAGACGCCGACCTGTTGGGGCTGCCGGTCCGGCTGGTGGTGGGGGCGAAGGGCCTGGCCCGGGGGGTGGTGGAGTGGCAGTCGCGGGCGACCGGGGAGGACCGGGAGCTGGCCCCCGGCGACGTGGTGGCGGAACTGGTCTCCAGCTGATCGCCGGGAAGCCCCGGCAGGGGTCGCCGCACCGGCCGACGGGGGAAAAGGGCGGCTCAGAGCCGCTTCCAGATCAGCCTGGCGCTGCTATACTTGAACTCTGCCGTTTGGTTGGGGTGTAGTGACGCTGGTAAGGCGTGGGCGGACAGCCCACGCTTTTGTTTTGGCCTCAGACACTTCGGCCGAACTGCAGGAGATGGGCAACGGATATATGGCTACCACACGGATTTGCACCCCGACACCGAGCGAGAGAGGAGACAGCCAGTATGACCGAAGAACTGTTTTCTCTGCTCGAGCCCGCGGTGATCTCCGTCGGTCTGGAGCTGTTCGACGTTGAGTTGAAGTCGGGCGTGGTGTTGGTCACCGTGGATCGGCCCGGCGGGGTGGATCTCGAGGCCCTCACCGACGCCAACCGGGTGGTCTCGGCGGTGCTTGACGAGCGCGACCCGGTTTCTGGCTCCTACACCCTCGAGGTGTCCAGCCCGGGGGTGGAGCGGACCCTGCGGACCCCGGCCCACTTCACCAAGGCGGTGGGGGAGACGGTCACCGTCAAGACCCGCCCCCAGGTCCCAGGCCCGCGCCGCCTGAAGGGCACCCTGGCCGTGGCCGATGCCGACGGCATCGAGCTGACCACTGACGACCTTCCCGAGGGCCGGATCCGACTGGCCTACTCGGACATGGACCGGGTCCGCACCGTGTTCGGATGGGGCCCGACGCCCAAGCCCGGCGGGGGCAAGACGGGTGGATCCGGCGGCACCACCCACACGACGAAGACGACCGAGAAGAGGAAGCAGGTCACCACGCCATGAGCAAGCCGAACTTCGAGTTCCTCGATGCCCTCGGTCAGATCGCCCGCGACAAGGGGATCGCGGTGGAGACCCTTCTCGACGCCCTGGCCAACGCCTTGGTGGCGGCGTACAAGCGCCGACCCGACGCGGCCGAGGAGGCAGTGGTCACCATCGATCCCGAGTCCGGGGAGATCCGGGTCTACGGCCAGGAGTTGGACGAGGACAGCAACGTCATCCGCGAGTGGGACGACACCCCGAGCGACTTCGGTCGGATCGCCGCCCAGACCGCCAAGCAGGTCATCCTGCAGCGGATCCGGGAAGTCGAGCGCGACCTCAAATACGTGGAGTACGCCGGCCGGGAAGGCGACATCGTCACCGGCATCGTCCAGCAGACCGACAACCGCTACACCTTGCTCGACCTGGGCAAGGTGGAGGCGCTGCTGCCCCAGGCCGAGCAGGTCTCCTATGAGCGCTACGAGCACGGTGCCCGCCTGAAGGCGTACATCGTCGAGGTCCGCAAGACCACCAAGGGCCCCCAGATCGTGGTGAGCCGGAGCCATCCGGGCCTCATCAAGCGGCTGTTCGAGCTCGAGGTCCCCGAGATCTCCTCGGGGGCGGTGGAGATCAAGGCGGCGGCCCGGGAGCCGGGCCACCGGACCAAGATCGCCGTCTGGTCCAACGACCCGAACGTCGACCCGGTCGGCGCCTGCGTCGGTGCCCGCGGTTCGCGGGTGCGGATGGTCACCAACGAGCTCCGGGGAGAGCGGGTGGACGTGGTGCCGTTCTCCGACGATCCGGTCGAGCTCATCCAGTCGGCCCTGGCTCCGGCCCGGGTACGGGAGGTGCGGCTCAACGACGACACCGGGACCGCCACCGTGATCGTCAGCGATTACCAGCTGTCCCTGGCCATCGGCAAGGAGGGGCAGAACGCCCGCCTGGCCGCCCGCCTCACCGGCTGGCGCATCGACATCAAGAGCGAGACCCAGCTGGCCGAAGAGGAAGCCGGCTACGGCGGCGAAGAGTGGGCCGAGGGCGAGTGGGTGCAGAACGAGGCCGGGGAGATGGTCTGGCAGCCGGCCGAGGGCGGGGATGCCGTCTCGGCCTCCCAGTGGTCCCAGGGTGCCGGTACGGCCGAGGGTGAGGAGGCAGAGGCTCCGGCCGCGCCCGCCGCCGAGCCTCCCGCCGAGCCCGCCGCCGAGGCTCCTGCCGAGCCTGAGGCGTCAGCCGCCGAAGCCCCGCTCGAGACTCCGACCGTGACGGCTCCGGCCCCGGAGCCCGAAACGGCTCCCGCCCCCGTTGCCGCCGCCCAGGATCCGGCCAGCGAGGGCACGACATAGCCCCCATCCGCACCTGCATCGGCTGCCGTCGGGCATGGGCGGCGGAGGAGATGGTGCGGGTGGTCCGGGTTTCCGACGGATCCCTGGTGGTGGGGCGGTCGGCCCCGGGTCGAGGGGCGTGGCTGTGTCGGGACGCCCCCGGCTGCGTTGACCAGGCCATACGCCGA
>DATARI010000031.1:0-23023 GCA_036264255.1 Acidimicrobiales bacterium
CACGTTCCCGACCAGCAACTGGCCAGCAAGCTCGGCGAGGTGCTGCGAACCCGGGAGGTCATCTCCCAGGCCCAGGGAGTGCTGATGGAACGTCACGGAGTCGGCGAGCACGACGCCTACACCGCCCTTCGCCGCTTCTCCGTCGAACACAGCTCCCCGCTGAGCGAGGGGGCGCGAGACATGGTGACGTCAGCTCGGCGGCCCCATCCCGGTCCACTGGACCGGACGCCGGAAGGACAACATGGATGATCGCCCGAACGATGTACTCGACATGTACCGGCAGGACGCTGATCTCACCCACGGCGAATTGTGGCTTCGGTATTTCGAATTGGGAGGCATGAGCACCAACCTCCAAGTGGAGGCATTCCTCTATGGCGCCCTCACCCCCACCACCCATGACCACGACGTGCTCGCCCACGCCCTCAACGAGCGGTTCAGCGAAATGGGGAGGAACCATCCCGTCCCCTACCTCGAAGACGAGATCGACGCCTGAGACCACCTGGCCGCACCGCATTCGCACACCCGCACCCTCCACCGTCACCGAAAGGAAACGCTCATGGGAAACCGAGACAAAGTCTCCAACCTGGCTCAGGACTTGAAGGGAAAGGGCAAGGAAACCGTCGGGTCAGCCACCGGCGATGAGGAGTTGGCGGCCGAGGGGAAGGCGGATCAGGCGGAAGCCGACCTCCGCAAGGCCGCCGAGAAGCTGAAGGACGCGGCGTCCGAGGTGAAGGACGCGGTCACCGGCCACTGACCCCCGGCGATCGAATCAGCGATCGAATCAGGCAGCGTTGTCGCGGCCCCGGCGGGCCAGCGCATCGACCGTCACCGCCGCCAGCAGCACCAAGGCGGTGACCATGAACTGGTAGGAGGCCGCCAGCCCGATCAGGCCCATGCCGTTGTAGATGGTGGCGATGACCAGACCGCCGACCAGGGCGTGGACCATCTTGCCCCGACCCCCGAAGAGGCTGGTACCGCCGATGACGGCGGCGGCCACCGCGTAGAGCACCAGGGTGCCGCCGTCGATGTTGTTGGAGACGGAGCCGAGGCGGGAGGCGTAGAGGATGCCGGCGGCGCCGGAGGTGACCCCGGTGAGGACGAAGGCCCAGAACTTGTTCCAGCCCAGGCTGACCCCGCCCCGCCGAGCGGCCTCGGCATTGCCACCGATGGCATAGAGGTAACGTCCGAATCGGGTGCGACCGAGGGCGAAGGTGTAGAGGACCAGCACGCCGAGGATGATCGGCACCGGGTAGGGAACCCCCCGCAGCACCCCGAAGAGACTTCCCCGGTTGATGTTGCACACGTAGACCATGGCGACCCCGGCGGCGGCCACCGCCACCACCTTCATCAGAGTCACCGCCAACGGCGGCGCCACCAGCCCGTCGTGTCGACGGCGCTGGTCCCGCAGGATGGTCATGGCGGCGAACAGCCCCACCGCCACCGCCATCACTACCCAGCTGGCCACCTCGCTGAGGTTGCCGTTGGACAGGTCGAGGAGGGCGGAGCTGGAGATGCGGATGGTCCCACCGGTCCCATGGGCATTGACCAGGTACAGCAGCAGACCTTCCATGCCCAACAGGCCGGCCAGGGTGACCACGAAGGACGGGAGGTGCAGCCGGATGACCAGGATGCCCCAGACCGCGCCGATGGCGCCGGTGGCGAGCATGGCGATGATGCAGGAAGCCCACCAGGGATAGCCGTAGGGAGGGGCGGCCAGAATGGCGGTGATCACCGCCCCGATCCCGGCCACGTAGCCGACCGACAAGTCGATCTCCCCGAGGATCAGCACCCAGACCTCGGCCATCCCCAACAGCACATAGGGCGCCCCCTGCACCAGCAGGTTGGCGAAGTTCCGGGCCGACAGGAACGCCGAGCTCTGGATCTGGAAGATGATGACCAGGATGACGAGGCCGCCGAGGACCGGCAGCACGCCGCTCTCCCCGTTTCGGATGCGCTTGCCCCAGGCCCGGAGGTACTCGGTGAAGCTGTCGCTGAGGTCGGGGGCCGCCACCACCACCGTGGTCGGGATCTCTCTGCCACCGGGCCCTTTGCCCTTGGCCGGCGGGCCGGCGGGCGGCGCCGGTGCCGGCTCCGAGGCGGGCGGGGTCTGGATGGACATGGTTCAGCCCCTCATGTGTCGTGGTTGTTGGCGTTCCCGCCGTGTTGCTCGGGATGGGAGACGGTGCCGGTGGTGATCAGTTCGACCGCGCTCTGGGTGTCGTAGTTGGAGATGGGGCCTTGGCTCGCCAGGTTGCCCAGGTAGAGGACGGCGAGGCGGTCGGCGACCTCGAAGACGTCGGTGAGGTTGTGGGAGATCACCAGCACGGCGATCCCCCGCGAGCCCAGCCGTTGGATGAGCTCGATGACCTGGGCCGTCTGGGAGACGCCGAGGGCGGCGGTGGGCTCGTCCATGATCACCAGCTGGGCTTCCCGCATCACCGCCCGGGCCACCGCCACCGACTGGCGTTGACCACCGGACAACGACCCGACCGGTTGGCGGACCGAGGCTACCGTGGTCACCGACAGGTCCGCCAACGTCTGTTTGGCGATCTTCTCCATCGAGGTTTCGTCGAGCAGCCGGGCTTTGAGTTTCTCGTGGCCGAGGAACATGTTCTGCACGATGTCGAGGTTGTCGCACAAGGCGAGGTCCTGGTACACGGTGGCGATCCCGAGCAGGTCGGCATCCCGGGGGGTGCGGACGGTGACCGGCGAACCCTTCCAGAGGATGGTTCCGGCCGTCGGCTGCCAGATCCCCGAGATGGTCTTGATCAAGGTGGACTTGCCGGCCCCGTTGTCCCCGACCAGGGCGGTGATCTGCCCGGCGGGGATGTCGAGGTCGACGTGGTCCAAGGCCTGGACGGCTCCGAAGTTCTTGGAGATCCCCCGCAGGCTCAGCAGGGGCTGACCGGCGTCCTCGGTGCGGGTCGGGGCGCCACTCTCCGCAGTGATACTCATCGCTGCGGAGAGTGGGCCTGATCGACTCGAATCACGCGGTCAGCTTATGCCGTAGGTGGTGCAGTTAGCCGCGAACGCACCGGCGCAAAGTTGGGCGGCGGTCACGAACTGGTCCTTGATGACGGTGGACTCGACATTGCTCGGGGTGACCCACTCGGGGATCAGCAGCGTCGAGGGCACCGAGGTGTTGGACGTGGTGTCCTGGGTCTTGCCGTTGACCAGGCTGGTCGGCGGGGTCTTGCCGGCCCGCAGGTACAGGGCGAGGGCGGCGGCAGCCTGTGCCTCCTCGTAGATCGGCTTGTACACCGTCCCGCACTGGTAGCCGGAGATGATGTTCTGCAGACCGACCAGCGTGGCGTCCTGACCGGTGACCGGGAACTTCTGGGCCGGGATGTTCAGGGTCTTGAGGTAGGTGATGATCGGCGCGGCGTTCTCGTCATTGGGGACGAGAGCGGCGTTGACTCCCGGATGGGCGGTGTAGGCCTGCTGGAACTCGGTGGCGGCGGTGGGCGGATCCCAGGTGCCGGCCGGAGCGGCCGCCTTCGTCCAGGTATTGGCGCTGAACAGCGGGTTCAGCACTGCGTTGTAGCCCTGGGCGAAGAGGGTGGCGTTGTTGTCGGTCGGCGATCCGACCATCACCACCACGTTGGGCTGGGCCACCTTCCAGGCGGCGACACAGGAGACCATTCCCTGGCCAATGAGGGTTCCGACCTTCACGTTGTCGAAGCTCACGTAGTACTGCCGGCTCCCGCCGAGGACCAGACGGTCGTAGTCGACGACCGCCACCCCGTGGGATTTGGCGTAGGACTCGATCTGGGCTCCGACTCCGGAGTCGAGGGCGTCCACCACCAACACACTGGCGCCGGAGGTGATGGCCGACTGGGCGTCGGTCAACTCGGTGGAGTCACTCCCCTGGGCGTTCTGGACGCTGAACTGGGAGGCGCTCAACCCGGCGGTCTGGAACGCCTTGGTCAGATAGGGAGCGTCGAACTCGGTGTAGCGAGCCGACGAAACGGTGTCGGGAAGGATGACCGCCACGTTGCCCTTGCCGGCGGCGGCGATGCTCTTGAGGTTGTTCATGGCGGAGAAGTCATTGGTGAACGATGTCACCGAGACCGAGCCGCTGGATCCGGATCCGGCTGAGGTGGTGGTGGTGGAAGATGAGCTGTTGCTGGAACAGGCGCTGGCGATGAGTCCGCCGACCAGCAGCATCGCCACGAATGCCCGTTTAGTGTTGAGTTTCAAGTGAATCCCCCCGACTAGTCATCCCTGCACTTTGTGCATTCGAGGCCCGATTCCACGGGCCTGTGTTTCACGTTACAGCACAATGAACATCGCGTGACGCTTCCTTCATACTCTCAGAAATTCCCAAGGCTTTTGTCGAGTCTGATGTCTATTCACGGCGTCGCGACGCCCCCGGCGAGCACCGTGTCCAAGGTCTCCATGATCGCCACGCTCTCCTCCAACGGCATCACCGGGCTCTCCAGCAGTCCGGCTCGGAGGCACCGGGCGACTTCGTCGGCCTGATGGCGGAGGCCGCGTCCTTGGTGGGGGTAGTCGAACCGGCTGGTGGTGCCGTCCCGGGGCACCAGGGTGAAGCCGACCGGGGTGTAGAAGCCCTCGTCGATGTCGATGCGGGCGTCGGTCCCGATGATGGTGGCCTGGGTCGAGGTGTTGGCCGCCGACGTACAGGTGAGCACCGCCTGGGCGCCGTTCCGGTAGCCAAACAGCATCGACGTCTGGCCGTCGACCCCGGTGAACGACGGCGCGATCATCGACGCGATCCGGTCCGGCCTCCCGAGCACCATCGACGCCAACGACACCGGGTAGACGCCGAGATCGAGGAGCGCGCTGCCGCCCAACTCCGGGGCAAACAGCCTCGACGTCGGGTCGGCCGGGAACCACCGGCCGAAATCGGCCATGACGGTGACGATCTCCCCCAACGCCCCCGCCTCCAGCATCCGGCGGATCTCCACCATGTGGGGGAGGAACCGGGTCCACATCGCCTCCATCAGGAAGAGGCCCCGGTCCCGGGCCGCGTCCACCAGGGTGCGGGCTTCGGCCCCGTTCATGGTGAACGCCTTTTCGACCAGCACCGGCTTGCCGTGCTCGAGGGCGAGCAGGGCGGCGGGCAGATGCATGGGATGGGGGGTGGCGACGTAGACCACCTCCACCTCGGGATCCCCCACCAGCGCCTCGTACGACGGGTGCCGGTGAGGGATCCCGAACCGGTTCCCGAAGTCATCGGCCGACGGCTGTCGGCGGGAACCGACCGCCACGATCCGTCCGGAGTCGGTAAGGGCCAGATCGGTGGCGAAGGTGGAGGCGATCGAGCCGGTCCCGATCACCCCCCATCGCAGGGGCTCGGGCAGGGAGGAACTCATGGGACAACACCTTCCGGGGGGACGGCTATCAGCTGCCCAGGTTACGGCTCCGCCGACCCCTCCACTCCTCCCCGGCTCCGCCCCCCCGGTCCCCGGGGCTCCTCGACGCCGAGCTCGACCATCAACCGGTCCCGGAGGGCCACGAAGCCCGGGTCCCCCCGCCAGCGGGGACGCTCGAGGTCGATGGCCACATCCAGACTGATCCGGCCGTCGACCAGGACCACCGCCCGGTCAGCCAGCAGCAGCGCCTCGTCGACGTCGTGGGTGACGAGCAACACCGCCGGGCGGTGCCGGGCGCAGAGGTCCTGGAGGAGATGGTGCATCCGGGCCCGGGTCAGCGCGTCGAGGGCGCCGAACGGCTCGTCCAGCAACATCAGCTGCGGTTCCCGCACCAGGGCCCGGGCCAGGGCCACCCGCTGGGCCTCGCCCCCCGACAGGGTCACCGGCCACGCCCGGGCCTGATCGCCCAGCCCCACCTCTTCCAGCGCGTCGAGCCCTTGCCGGGCCAGCGCCGAGCGACCGCCGGGACCCGGCTCCAGGCCGAGCACCACATTGGGAAGGACCCGCTGCCAGGGGATGAGGCGCGACTCCTGGAACACCACCGACCGTTTGGCCGGCACCAGCACGTCGCCCCCGTATTCGGGATCGAGGCCGCCGAGGATCCGCAGCAGGGTGCTCTTGCCGGTGCCGCTGCGCCCGAGGAGGGCGACGAACTCGTCGGCGTCGACCGACAGGTCCAGTCCGTCGAGGACCGGCCGGTCCCCGAAGGCCCGGGTCACCTGGTGGGCGATGATGGCCGGTTGCCGGGACCGGGGATGGCCGGGCCGGGACTCGGTGAGGGTCATGGTCAGCTCCCGGTGAAGCCGCGTCGCCAGGTCAGCAGGCGACGCTCGAGGAGGCGGACGATGGCGTCGGCGACGAGGCCGAGCACCGCGTAGATGGCCAGGCCGAGCATGATGATGTCGGTGCGGTTCCAGCTCTGGGCCTCGTTGATGAGGTACCCGATCCCGCTCTTGGCGTTGATCACCTCCGCCACCACCACGATCAGCCAGCTGCTGACCAGGGCGAAGCGGAGCCCGACCAGAAATCCGGGGAGGGCGCCGGGGAGGATCACCCGTCGGACCAGCCCCCACCGCCGGAGGCCGAAGGTCTGGCCCGCCTCCACCAGTTTCGAGTCCACCCCCCGGATGGCGGCGAAGGTATTGATGTACACGGGGAAGGTGCACCCGAGGGCGATCAGGAACACCTTGGGGGTCTCGCCGACCCCGAACCAGATGATGGCCAGCGGCACCAGCCCGAGGATGGGAACCGACCGGGCGGCCTGGATGATGGGGTCGACCAGGTCCTCCCCCCGGTGGAAGAGGCCGGAGATGACGGCCAGAACCACCCCGGCGGCGACGCCGACGACCAGGCCCTCGGCCACCCGCTGCAGGGAGATGAGCAGGTTGGTCTGCAACTCCCCTGTCGCCCACAGCTGCCGGCCGGCGTCGACCACCGCCAGCGGCGACGCCACCTCCACGCTGCTGAAGACGCCCAGGCTGCAGACCAGCTGCCACAGGCCCAGCACCAGCAGCGGGCCGACCAGCCTCCGGACCTGGCGGGGCACCCGCCTCGATCGCCGGGACGGCCGATCCTGGGTCGGCCGGACCAGGTCCCGGCCGGTCCCGACCTCGATGACCGAGGCCGGGGCCGGCGGCGGGGGCCGGAGGATTTCGGTGGTGGCCATCGTCCCGGTCAATCCGTGGGGGCGAACAGGGGGGTCTCAACGAAGGGAACCCCCTCGATCAGCTCCGATTCCCGCCCGTCCGGTCCCACCGGGATCTCCCCGATCAGGGTGACCCGGTGGAGCACCCGCTCGACGTCGAGATGGTCGAGGTCATGGGGGGCGAGGTGGGAGGTGGCCCGGTTGTCCCAGAAGGCCACACTCCCCGGCTCCCAACGGAACCGCACGGTGTACTCGGGACGGATCAACTCGTTGAAGAGGTGCTCGAGGATCCACCGGCTCTCCACCGGGTTCACATCGAGAATGTGGTCGACGAAGCCCGGGTTCACGAACAGGGCGCGCTCGCCGGTCCTCGGGTGCACCCGCACCACCGGGTGATGAGCCACCAGGCTGTTCTTCTCCACCACCCCTCCGTACTCGCCCCCCCGTTGGGGGTACCCGGCCCAGTTGGCGCCGTAGCGGTGCTCGGCCCGGAGGGTGTCGACGAAGGCGCGCACCGGTTCCGACAGCCCCTCATAGGCGGCCACCAGGTTGGTGAAGGTGGTGTCGCCGCCGTAGCTCGGGACCACGTCGGCCCGGAGGATGGATCCGGCCGGAGGGTTGATGGCCGGGGTCACGTCGGTGTGCCACCCGCTGGTCAGGGTGCGGTTGTTGAGCCGGAAGGCCTTCACGTCGATGCCGAAGCGCTCCCCCAGCCGGCGGTCGTCGACGGTGTAGATCTCCGGGTGACCGTCGGGCGGGGCGTCGTCATGGGGATGGGCGTAGGTGAGATTCCCGAACTGGCGCCCGAAGGCGATCTGCGCGGCGTGGTCGAGGTGCTGGTCCCGGAAGAACACCACCCTCCAGGTGTCGAGGGCAGCGGAGATGGTCTCCACCGTCTCGTCGTCGAGGGGTTGGGAGAGGTCGACACCGGCGATCTCCGCGCCGGTGCGTCCGGCGATCGGCTTGACGGTCACCCCGGAAGGGGGGATCGAGGCGCGGGATCGGGAGGTGAGGATGTCGGTCATGGCAATGGTCTCCTTGGTTGGGTCGGGTGTTGGTCTGGCTGTCGGTCATGGCTGCACGATCGGATTGAAGTAGTTGGTCACGTCGGGGCTGAACAGCGGGGCCACGCTGAAGGAGGCGGGGATGGCGCCGGCCGAGGCGATCAGGCCCACCACCGTCTGCAATGACTGTTGGACGCCGGCGGTGATGGGCACCGGGTTCAGCACCCCGCCGGCGGCCAGGATCTGCTTCGCCTGTGCCGGGGTCTGATGCTCGACGTTGACGTAGTAGGCGTTCACGTACTGGTCCGGATGGGCCTTCTCCCACTTGATGGCGGCCACGTAGCGCTTGAGGAAGTCGGCGATGGCTGCCTTCTTGGCCGGGCTGCCGAGGGCCGAAGTGGTGGCCAGGACGTAGTCGTAGCTCGGCGGCTTGGCGGTGGCGTTGGTGGCGAGGACCTTGGCCCCGGGATGGGTCTCCTGGAAGTCGATCTTCTGCTGGACGCTGAGGATGGAGGCGTCGGCGGCGCCGGACTGGAGCACGGTGCCGAGCTGCTGGAGGGTGACATCGACCTGGTGCACGTCCTTCTGGGTCAGCCCGGCCTGGCCGAGCGCCCGGAGGGCGAGCGCCTGCTGGGCCGTCCCGGTGGTGTAGGCCACCGGCTTCCCCTTCAGCTGGGCGATCGAGCTGATGCCGGGCTGGGCCACCAGGAACAGACTGGCCCCGATGGGCAGGGCGACCGCTACCGCCTTGACCGGGAGGCGGGACGACACCGCCACGGTGGCCGGGAGGTCGCCCATGAACCCGGCGTCGATCCGGTTGGCCGCGAAGCCGGCGTCGACCAGGGGGCCGCTCCCGAACTGGACGAAGTTCAGGGTGTAGGGCAGGCCGCGGAGTTGGCCCGACGCCTGCAACAGGGTCTGCAGCGACTGCTGCTGGTCGCCGACGTTGAGGACGGTGCCGGCCGGGATCCCCGACGACGTCTTCACCGCGTCCTGCGTCGACGGAGAAGAGGCCGAGGCGCCGGAGCTGCAGGCCGCCAACAGCCCGGCGAGGGCGACGGATGCGGCGATCACGGAGGCTCGGGAGCAGGAGCGGGACATGGAGGGGTGGGTTCCTTTGGGGGTTGGGCGGGGCGGTGGCTGCGGATCGGGAACCGAGGCGGCACCGCTATCCATATAAAGCTGATGGGATTACTCTGGATTAAGAACCGGCCTCCGTCAAGGTCCGTTCCGCATGGTGGAAGCCTCAGGGGTGGGAGGCCTGGCTCAGCCTCACCCGGTGTCCGATCTCGGCGCCGATGTGACGGAGGGCGGGCGCGATCTGCGCCAGTCGGTCTTCGGCCAGCCGAGCGGCGCGCTCCTGGACGCCGAGTGCCCCCCACAGCTGGCGGCGGCCGCCGAAGAGGGGCACCGCCACCGCCCGGATTCCATCGCGGCGCTCCCCGTCGCAGACAGCGAAGCCGCGGCGCTGGATCTGCTCGAGTTCGGTGATGAGCTCGTCCGGTGAGGTGTGGGTGCGGTCGGTGAAGCGAGGGAGCCGGCCGAGTCGTTCGACGTTGGCCCGGATCTCCCCGGGGGCGAAAGCGAGGAGCGCCTTGCCCATGGCGCTGGCGTGGAGGGGCTCGCGTTGGCCGGGGACCTGGGTGGGGTGGAAGTCCAGGCTCGGCCGGACCGAGAAGACCGTCAGCAATTCCCCGTCCCCCCGGACCCCGACACTGGCGGTGAGCCGCAGCCCTTCGGCCAGCTTGTGCAGCCAGGGTGCCGCCTCGTCGACCCCGAGGCGGGAGAGGACCGGGCCGGCCAGGCCGGCCAGCCGTTGCCCGACCCGGTAGCGGTCACCGCCGCTGCGCTCCAGGATCCCACCCCGAACCAGGGCCTGGGTGATCCGGTGGGTGGTGCTGACCGGCAACCCCGCCCGGCGGGCCAGCTGGCTGAGCGACAGCTCCGGCTCGTCATTTCCGAAGCAGTCGATGACCTCGATCGCCCGTTCCACCGCCTGCGCCCCGGTGCGCTCCCCGACCTGCTCGACCACCCTGACTCCTAAAATCGACTATTCCCGTCGACTATATAGGATTTGCCAGCCGGCCCTTCCCGTCGTGCTCGCCCCTCGAACGTGAAGGGCTGGTCCCCGAATTTCAAGCCGTGGCGTGGGGCCCGACGGCCGGAGCCCGCTTCACCGCCTGGGAGACCAGAGCCAGCAGCGCCTCTTTGTTCACCGGCTTGGACAGGTAGGCGTCCATGCCCACCGCCAGACATTGCCGACGGTCTTCCAGCCGGGCCCCGGCCGTCACCCCGATGATGGGGGTGAACCGGGCGCAGTCGTTCATGGCCCGGATGGCAGCCGTCGCCTCGTATCCGCTCATCTCCGGCATCTGGCAGTCCATCAAGACGGCGTCGTAGGGTTCGACGGCCACGGCTCTCACCGCCTCCGCACCATTGACCACCGTATCGACCTCGTACCCGCTATTGGCGAGCATGGCCACGATGACTTTCTGGTTGATCGCATTGTCCTCGACTACCAGCAGCCGACCAGCACCGGGATGGCTTTCGACGGGCGAGACCGGCGGGCTGGAGGGAGAGGCCGCCGACCGCGCGGCATCGGCCTGATTCGCCACCTCTGGACCCAGGGCGACCCGCAAACTGGCCAGGAGATCCTCTCGGGGAACCGACTTGCTCAACGACGGGCCGACCCCGGATGGGGAGCCGTTCCCGTGGTTTTCCCCACCCCCCAACTCGTTGATGAGCACCACTCGCGCGGTGATGACCGGGTCGGCCACGATGGCATCTTTCAACTCCTGCCCGTCCATCCCGGGTGGGGACGAGTCGAGGAGGGCCACCGCGTACGGTCTCCCATCAATCGCCGCTTGGCGCAGCGAAGCCAACGCCGCCTGGCCGGAGTCGGCGGTACTGACGTACATACCCAGCTCCGTGAGGCAGTCGGAAAGTTCGGTGCGCTTCGTCACCTCCGCATTGACGATGAGGGCGCGGGTGCCGTCGATGGACGAGGGCGAGCCCAATGCGGTGGGCTCCGGATCGGCGTAGACGATGGTGAACCAGAACGTGCTTCCTTCGCCCACCTGGCTGGCCACGCCGCACTCGCCCCCCATGAGGCCAACCGATCGCCCGCTGATCGACAATTCATGACCGGTTCCCTGCTCTTGCGGGGAAGTGGAACAATCGGCTTTGGCATAGGACTGAACGATCAGGTCGAGCTGGTCGGGAGCGATGCCTTCGCCGGTGTCGGTGACTTCGAAGCGGAGCAGAGCACCCCGATCCACGGATTCCTCCTTGTTGACCCGGACGATGATCGTCCCGTTCCGGGTGAATTTGACGGCGTTGCCGACGAGATTGGTCAGCACTTGACGCACCTGACCCGGATCGCCTCTCACCATGCTGGGGACCGGGGTCTCGATCACCGAAGCCAGCAACAGTCCCCGGGCCTGGGCCGGACCGCCAAGCAGTCCGACGACGTCGTCGACGACGCTCCGCACGCTGAAAGGGACCTTCTCGATCGTGAGCGCCCCGGCGTCGAGTTCGGAGATGTCCAAGATCTCGTCGATGATGTTCAGAAGCACCTCGCCCGAGTTGCGGAGTGTCTGGGCGTAGTCACGCTGAACGGGGTCGAGGTCTGTCTCCAGAAGCAACTCGGTCATCCCGATCACGCCATTCATGGGAGTGCGGATTTTACGGCTCAGATTGGCCAGAACATCCGACTTGCGATCGAACACCTCGTCCGGCTTGCCCCGGGCCTCCGACCCGGCCGGTTCGGCGTCGGCTTCGGCGGTCCCCGCGGTGTCCGGCAGTGGCCATCGGACCTCCATGGCGGTGCTCATGGTCGCGCGGTGGGATCGACTCCGTTGGACCCGGTTTGCCCCTGAGTTTGCCATCGAAGCCTCCTCGAGGCGCGAGCCACTCGCAAGCTGCGGGAGACATCCGGTCCTCGGTCCTCTACATCGGCACGATGGCCTATTTGGATGAATTTTTCCGGAATGGGACTTCCGATAATGCCAGGGAACCGTAGGGGTGGCCTGGGCCCCATCGGCCCTGGTGGTGACGGCTACCGGCGCCGCTGCCCATCCCGCTACGGGGCGACCAGCGCCTCCAGGCCGTGGCGCCAGGGCATCACATCGGCGGCGATGTAGGCCATCGACGCCAGCGCGGCGTCGTGATACTCGAGGGCCCCGGCGGTGCAGTCCTCGGCCACGATGACCTCGAAGTCCCGCTGCTCGGCGGAGCGCACGGTGGACTCGACACAGACGTTGGTCACCACCCCTCCCACCAGCAGCCGCCCGACCCCGAGCTTGCGGAGCACCTGATCGAGGTCGGTGTACAAGAAGGCGTCGTAGCGGTTCTTCTCGACGGTCCGCTCGGTCTCCAGGGGCTTCAGCTCGTCGAGGATGGCGGCGTCCCAGCTGTTGCGCACCAGGGTTTCCGTCTCCGGGTCGAACATTCCCTTGGCCACGATCCGGGGGGCCACGTCGAAGTAGTCGGGATCGAAGACGTGCTGGGTGAACACGATGGGGAGATGGGCCTCCCGGGCCGCCTCCACCAGCTCCACCGACGAGGTGATGACCCGATCGACGTTGGGGAGGGGTTGCCCGGTGCGGGGGATGGAACCGTCGGCGTGCACGAAGCCGTTCTGCATGTCGATGATCAGCACCGCGGCGCCGTTGGGTTGGTTGGTCATGACTCCCCTAGCCCCACTCGGCGAATTTGGGGGTCGGGTCGAAGTGGAGCCCGGGCGCCTCGTAGCGCGCCTCCGGCACTGCGTGGAGGAGCTCCACCATCCCCTTCAGCCGGGGGTAGTCGCCGGCGAAGGCGAGGATCTCCTCCTCGGAGGCGGGGATGGCGGCGGCGGCCAGCAGGGTGCGGACGGTGGCCTCGTCGGCGGGGGTGAACGATGCGATGGTCATGGGTTCCTTCCTCGGGAAATGGTTGGGTTGATGAGTTGGCTCACGCCGCCATTTGGCTGGCGATCATGGCCGGGACCTGGCGATGCCAGTCGGTCACCTTCTGGAAGGCACTCCCGACCTTCAGCAGCGACGCCTCCTCGAAGTGGGGGCTGGCCAGCTGCAGCGACAGCGGGAGCCCGTCGTCGGTGAAGCCCATCGGCACCACCAGCGCCGGGTTGCCCACCGAATCCCAATAGGGGGTGTGGACGTACTCGAACACCTGGCTGACATCCAGGATGCCGCCCTCCAGGTCGGTGTAGGGGGTGGCGCCCTTGGAGGCGGTCGGGGTGGCGACGATGTCCACCGCCTCGAACAGCTCGCCGAGCGCCTGGAGCGCCACCCGACGCACCCGCTGGGCCTGGACGAAGTCGGCGCCGGAGATCAGCGCTCCGGTCGCCACCATCCGGCGGGTCCCCATGAAGTAGTCCTCCCACCGGGTCCGCATGTCCGGCAGGTGGTAGGCCAGGGCTTCGGCCCCCATGGTGACCATGTCGGCGGCCAGCATCTCCGCGAAGTAGGGAAGCTCGATCTCCACCACCGTGGCACCGAGGCTCTCGAGCACCCCGACGGCGGCGTCGAAGCAGGGGGCCACCGCCGGATCGCCGCCTTCGGGGAAGTGGTGCACCCGGTCCAACCCGATGCGGACCCCGGCCAGGGAGTCCGACCCGAGGCCGGCCGAATAGTCGGGGACGGGGAGGTTGGCACAGTCGGGATCGCTGGCGTGGTAGCCGGCCAGCACCTGGAGCATCGCCGCGCAGTCGTCGGCCGACCGGGCCATCGGCCCGATGTGGTCGAGGCTGTAGCCGAGCGGGGCGCAGCCCGACTTCGGCACCCGCCCGAACGTCGGCATCAGCCCGGTGATCCCGCAGAACGCCGCCGGGATGCGGATGCTCCCGCCGGTGTCGGTCCCGAGGCCACCGAGGAAGAACCCGGCCGCCACCCCGCTCCCGGTGCCCGAGCTCGACCCGCCGGGCCAGGTGTCGGTGTTCCAGGGGTTGCGGGGCAGGGGGAACGGCTTGGTCGGGTCCGGGGAGCCGCAGGCGAACTCCATGGTGGTGACCTTGCCGGTGATCACCGCCCCCGCCGACCGCAGCCGGGCCACTACCGGGGCATCCTTCCCCGCCGCCCAGGCCGGATCCAGCACCAGGCTGTTGGCGGTGGTCGGTCCCTCGGCGGCGGCGATGATGTCCTTGATCCCGAGGGGGATGCCGTGGAGCGGGCCCCGGTGGAGCCCCTTGGCCATCTCCTTGTCGGCGACGGCGGCGGCCTCCATCGCCTGGTCGTTGAAGCGGACCAGGAAGGTGCCCACCGCCGAGTCGTGGGCATCGGCCCGGGCCAGCACCGCCTCGGTGAGCTGGGTGGCGGTGATCTCCCCTTCCCGGAGGGAGGCGGCGGCTTCGGTGATCGAGAGCGGTACGTCGATCATGGGTTTCTCCTTGCGTGTGGGGTGCGGATGGGCATGGCGGGTGTCGGGGGACTCAGCTCACCCAGACGGAGGTGAGGTTGACGAACCAGGACTTCGGCTCGATGAAGCCGTGGACGGTGGTGGCGAGGGCCCGGGGGTTCTCGTCGTTGACCACGAACAGCCAGGGGGCGTCCTGGGTGATGAGGTTGCCGGCCTGGGTGTAGAGCTGGGCCCGGGCGACGGAGTTGGTCACCGACTGGGCCTGTTCCAGCAAGCTGTCGACGGTCGGGTTGTTGTAGTGGGCGTCGTTGATGGGCGAGCCGCCGAGGAACAGGCCCTCCCAGATCGACTCCTGCTGGAAGGTGAGGGAGATGTTGGTCCCGGTGGTGCCCCCGGGGATCTTCCCGGTGATGAACTGGGTGAGCATGGCCGACCACTCCATCGGCACCAGGGTGATGTGGATGCCGACCGCGGCCAGATCGTGCTGCAGTTCCTCGTTCATCGGCACCGGCACCATGTTCCCGGACCCGCTGGTCGGATAGGAGATGGTGGCGGTGAAGCCGTTCGGGTAGCCGGCCTGCTTCAGCAGCTGCTTGGCCTTCTTCGGGTTGTAGCTGTAGGTGAAGTTCTTGGAGCTATAGGCGCTGTTGGCCGGCGGGATCAGTTGGTAGGCCGGCTGGGCGGTCCCGTGGAGGAGGCTGGTGGCCATGGCCTTCCGGTTGATGGCGTAGTTGGCCGCCTGGCGCACCTGCACGCTGTCCCACGGCTTCTGGGTGGTGTCGAAGATCCAGGGCCAGATGTGGTCGTAGGTGTTCTCCAGGACCTGGTAGCCGCTCGACTTGAGGGAGGAGATGTCGTCGGGGGTCGGGTACTCGATCCAGTTGACCGCCCCCGAGCGCAGGGCGGCGATCCGGGCCGAGGGGTCGGGGATGGGCTTGAGGATGAGCTGGTTCAGCTTCGGGGCGCCGGCCCAGTAGTGCTTGTTCGGCGCCAGCACCAGCTCCTGGCCGGTGGTCTCCGAGACGAACTGGAACGGCCCGGTGCCGACCGGCTTGAGGGCGAACCCGTCGTTGCCCTCCTTCTGGACCGCGGTCGGGCTGGCCATGTACAGGGTGGTGAGGTCCGACGGCAGGTGGGAGTCGGACGTCTTCATGGTGATCTGGACGGTGGCGTCATCCACCTTCGAATAGGAGGCGATCCCCGAGGTCAGGGTCTGGGCCTCCGAGCCGACCGCCGACGAGTAGTAGGGGAAGGCGGGGTTGTAGTCACGGTCGAAGTTGAAGATGACCGCGTCGGCGTTGAACGGGGTGCCGTCCTGGAAGGTGACGTTGGGTCGGAGGCTGAAGGTCCAGACGGTGGCGTCGGCGTTGGAGGTCCAGGAGGCGGCCAGGGCGGGGACCACCTGGGGCACCTTGGTGGACTGGAGGAGGTTGAACCGGGTCAGCCCGTCGTAGAGGGAGTTGCCGACGAACCGGTCGCCCTCGTAGCCCTGGAGGCCGGCCAGCTCGGTGTCGAGGTTGGGGATGTTGGCCGCCGTCATGCCGATGATGAGTGTCCCCCCGTGGCCGCCGGCGGCGGTCGCCGGGGGCGCAGCGATGGCCAACGTCGACACCGCCACCGCCGAGGCGGCCAGCAGTGACGCCATCCGGCGATGACCTCGAAGCCGGAGCCGATGGTCGGATCGGCGACGCGGCAGACGGTTCATGAGGGACAAGGGACTCTCCTTCTTGGTTGGTGTTGCGAGATCACGCCAGGGCCGCCATGGCCGCCGCCACCGGGACCCGTTCCTCCACCCGGATGCAGGCAGCCTGGTGGTGGTCGCCCTCCGACACCGTCACCGGATCGGGGCGGGTGGCGGCGCACTCGTCGATGGCGATGGGGCACCGGGTCCGGAAGCCGCAGCCGCTCGGAGGGCTGGCCGGGCTGGGCAGCTCGCCGGAGAGGACGATCCGCTCCCGGCCGGGACCCGGCACCGAGGAGAACAGCGCCACCGTGTATGGGTGCGAGGGGTTCTGCCACAGGTCGGTGGCGGTCGACTCCTCGACGATCCGGCCGAGGTACATCACCATCACCCGGTGGGAGAGGTGCTCGACGACGCCGAGGTCGTGGGAGATGAACAGGTAGGCGATCCCCAGTTCGTTCTGCAACTCGACCAGCAGGTTGAGCACCTGGGCCTGGACGCTCTTGTCCAGCGCCGAGACGGCTTCGTCGCAGACGATGAGCTTGGGGTCGGTGGACAGGGCCCGGGCGATGGCCACCCGCTGGAGCTGGCCCCCGGACAGCTCGTGGGGATAGCGGTGGGCGTAGGAGGCGGGGACCCCCACCATGTCGAGGAGGCTGGCCGCCCGGGGAGCGATGTCCCGCTTGGCCCAGCCGTGGGTCCGGAGATTGAAGGCGATGGCCTCGGTGATCGACAGCCGCGGATTCAGCGACGTCTGCGGGTTCTGCGGGACCAGTTGGAGCTTCCCCCGGATGTCCCGCAAGCTCTGCCCCGAGTGGGTGGCCAGGTTCTGGCCGTCGAAGGCCACGTAGCCGGAGTCGGTCTCCAGCAGTCGCAGGACCAGCTTGCCGGTGGTGGACTTGCCGCAGCCGGACTCCCCCACGATCCCCACCGTCTCCCCGGGGTAGACGGTGAGGCTGACGTCATCGACGGCCAGGACCCCGTTGTCGAATCGCTTGCTCAGATGTTCGGCCAGCAGCACCGGGGAGCTCACGGCGCCTCCAAACCGGTGGCCGGCGCCGGGGTGCCGTCGGGGGGGACTTCGCCGTCGACCACCGGACAGGCGGCCCGGTGCTCGGACCCGACCAGGACCAGCTCGGGCTGTTCGGTTCGGCAGCTGTCGACCGCGAAGGCGCAACGGGGGGCAAAGGCGCAGGCATCGGCGACGGTCTCCCCCGCCGCCGGGGGCTTCCCGGGGATGGCGTGGAGGAAGCCGCGGGGAGTGTCGTGGGTGGGCACCGCCCGGAGGAGCCCGGCGGTGTAGGGATGGGCCGGGTGGTCGAGGACGGCGGCCCCGGTTCCCTCTTCCACCAGGAGGCCGGCGTACATCACCGCCACCCGGTGGGCGATCTGCCGGGCGACGCCGACGTCGTGGGTGACGAGGAGCAACCCCATCCCCAGGCTGTCCTGGAGGCTGGCGAACAGCTCGAGGATCTGGGCCTGGATGGTGACGTCGAGGGCGGTGGTCGGCTCGTCGGCGATCAGCACCCGGGGGGAGCAGGCGATGGCGATGGCGATGAGCGCCCGTTGCCGCATGCCCCCGGACAGCTCGTGGGGGTAGGACCGGACCGCCCGGCGGGGATCGGCGATCCCCACCTGGGCCAGCAGCTCCTCGGCCCGCTGCCGGGCCTCCTTCCGGGAGGACACCACCGCATGGCGGCGGAGGACCTCGGTGATCTGGGACCCGATGCGGCGGAGGGGGTCGAGGGTGCCGCTGGCGTCCTGGGGCACCAGGGCGATGGCCTGGCCCCGGAGTGATTGCATCTCGCGCTCGGGCAGCCCGAACAGCTCCACCCCGCCGAGGGTCGCCCGTCCGGTGACCTCCACCGCGCTGGAGTAGAGCCGGAGGATGGATCGGGCGCTCACCGACTTGCCGCTGCCGGACTCCCCCAGCAGCACCAGGGTCTTGCCGGCGGTGACGGTGAAGCTGATCCCGCGCACCGCCTCGACCGACCGGTGCTTGGCCCGGAAGGTGACGTGGAGGTCCTCGACCACCAGGGTGCCTTCCGCCGGGCCGGGGGTATCCGGGGTGCTCGGGGATCCCCCGGGGTCGAGCCGTGACGAATGGCGCACGTCGGTGGGTGCCGGGAGGTGGGTGGTGGTGGTCACTGGCCAGTCTCCGAATGGGTGTCGAGGAGGTCACGCAGGCCGTCGCCCAGGATGTTGAAGGCGATGGAGGTCACGAAGATCATCAGCGCCGGGATCAGGGTGAGGACCGGCGCGTTGTAGAGGTCCTGGTTGAGGTCGTTCAACATCGACCCCCACTCCGCCTGCGGGGGGGCGATCCCGAGGCCGAGGAACGACAGGCCGCCGGCGAAGACGATGGCCAGCCCGATCAGGGCGGTGCAGTAGACGAGGAGGGTGGGGGCGATGTTGGGCAGCACCTGGCGGCCGGCGATGGTCGGCCAGCTCGCCCCGCTGGCCTTGGCCGCCTCCATGAAGTCCGACGACCGCAAGCGGGACACCTCGGTCTCCGCCACCCGGGCGATGGGGGCGATCAGCACGATCGAGAGGGCCACGATGTCGCTGACCACGCCGGCCCCCAGGGCGGCGGCCAGGGCGATGGCGAGGAGGACGGCCGGGAAGGAATAGAAGACGTCGAGCGTCCGCATGATGAGGGTGTGCATCCGTCGGCCCCCGAGACTCGCCACCATGCCGAGCACTGTCCCGATGGTGCCGGCGATGGCGACCGGGACGATGCCCTCCAGCAGGGAGGGCCGGGCCCCCCAGATGAGGCGGCTGAGAATGTCCCGGCCCTGCCCGTCGGTGCCGAGGAGGTGACCGGGACTCCCGACTCCCTGCAGCCGGTCGGCGATCGACCCGGCCAGGGGTCCGTCGGGCGCCACCAGCGGGGCGAAGATGGCGGCCAGGATCAGAAGGCCGAGAAACGATCCGGGGATGATGACGGTCAGCGGGATATGGCGTCGGGTCCGGGAGATGACCTCGCCGGCGGGGAGGCCGTCGTCGGCCGGCGACATCAGCCCGATGGGGATCTCGATGGCGCTCATTGCCGGACCCTCGGATCCACCAGCGCGTGGCCGACGTCGATGATCACGTTGAGGAGGACGAACGCCACCGCCAACACCAGGGAGCAGGCCTCGATCACCGGGTAGTCACGAGCGGAGATGGACTGGAAGATGAGCTGGCCGATCCCCGGCCAGGTGAACAGGATCTCGACGAACAGGGCACCGCCGAGGAGAAACCCGATCTGGAGGCCGGCCACCGTGAACAACGAGGGAAGGGTGTTGTGGATGGCGTGACGGAGGACCGCCCCCCGGCTCAGGCCGCGGGCCCGGAGGCTGGTGACGAACTCCTGGTTCATGACGTCGATGAGCGAGGAGCGGAAGATCCGGGCGATCACCCCGAGGGGGGCGAGGCCCACCGCGATGGCCGGCAGGATCAGGTGGTCGAGCAGGGCGGGCAGCCCGCCCCCGCCCGACGAGTTGTACATCCCTCCCGACGGGAAGGCGGTGATGTTGACGGTCAGCACCACCAGGAGCACCAGGGCCACCGAGTACTGGGGGGCGGCCACGGTGAGGGCGGCCACCGAGTCGGCCACCGAACCGTCGCGATGGCGATGCCGGAGCGCACCCCACAGGCCGAGGAGGGTGCCTCCGACGAACGCCACCACCGCCCCGGCCCCGGCCAGGATGAAGGTGTTGGACAGGGCGCTGAACACCAGGGGCCTCACCGCCACCTGGCGGGAGATGGAGGTCCCGAGGTTGCCCTGGAGGGTGCTCCGGATCCAGTCGAAGTACTGGACCGGCCACGGCTGGTCGAGACCCAGCCGGTGGGTGATGGCGGCGCGGACGGCGGCGGTGGAGTTGATGCCGGCCAAGCTGGCCACCGGGTTGCCGGGGATGATCTTGATGGTGATGAACACCACGATCGTCACCCCGATGAGGGTGGGAATGCAGATGAGGAGCCGGCGGCCGATGAACCGTTCCATCTAACCGACGTCCCGTGGCCGGCCGGCCCACCGTCGAGTTCCGATGTCGCCGGTTGGCGGTGGTGCGATCCCTGGCATGGGCTCACCGTGACATACCAGTGTTAACCCGAAATGGCTGCATGGTTACTGCGCGATTACGCCACTCCGCCCGACGGGAATACCCCACTGGGCTGGCCCGATGGCCGGGTGGGCGCCGACATCCGCCGCCCTGCGGACCGATCCGCCGAGCCGGGTCCGGCACCGGTGTCCACCCCGCGCCACCCGGTCGCATTCTTTCGTCGGTGGACGCGACCGACTCCCCGTCGGCGGGACCGGGTATGGCTCGCCTCGGGGGAGTCGTCGGGCCGGACGGCCGGCGCCGGTGATGCGTCGAGGGGCTAACTCGACGCGGCCTCGAAGGCGAAGGCGGCGCGGTAGACCATCTCCTCCCCGAAGTGCGGACCGATCAGCTGCAGCCCGACCGGAAGGTCGTGCTCGCCGGTGCCGCACGGCAGGGAGAGGGCCGGGTTCCCCGTGAGATCGAAGGGCATGGTGTTGGTGGTGGCGCCCATCGAGAGTTGCAGGCGCTCCCCCATCTCCCCCGGCTCCGCCCGGCGGTCGAGGAGCTCGAAGGCCACCGTCGGAATAGTGGGCGTCACCATCAGGTCGACCTGCGACAGGGCGGCGGCGGTCTCCCGCCGGAGGGCGAGGCGGAGGTTCTGGGCCTTGGCCAGCGGCACCCCCTGGTAGCAGGAGAGCACGTGGTCGACGGTCAGCAGGGTGGTCTTCAGCATCTCGGGGAGATCGGCGGCCTGGAGGGCGGTCTGGGCTCCCCAGGCGGCGGTGATGGCGGGGTCGACCCGCCCGAGGTGCCCGAAGCCGATGCCGTTGGAGATGGCCATCCCGTAGAGCCCGAGCCCGAGTGCCCCCAACCCGATGGCCCGGGAGTCCAGCCACAGCGGAATGGAGACTTCCGACAGGGTGGCGCCGAGGTCGACGAGTTGCTTCTGGGCCGACTCGAACGCCTCCAGCACGTCGGGGGTGCACCCGGAGGCCTCCAACGCCTCGGTGATCACCCCGACCCGGACCCCGTCGAGCCCCTGGCCGGCTGACGCGGTGTAGGCGCCGGCGGCGGGCTCGGTCCGGATCCACTGCGGGTCGCGCCAGTCGGAGCCGGCCATGACCTCGAGCATCAGCGCGTTGTCGGCCACCGTCTTGGTGATCGGACCGATGTGGTCGATGGTGTGGTCCATGTAGGTGAGCCCGTAGGACGGGACGAGCCCGTGGGTCGCCTTCATCCCGACCAGCCCGCACCAGGCGGCGGGGATGCGCACGCTCCCGCCTTCGTCGGCCCCGAGGGCGAGGTCGACCTGGCCGGCGGCCACTGCGGCGCCGGAGCCGGATGACGAGCCGCCGGTGGCGTACTTGGGGTTCACCGGGTTGCGGGAGGCGCCGAAGGAGGACCCCTCGCCGAGCCCGAGGGCGAGGTCCTCCAGGTTGGTCTTGCCGGTGATCACCACCCCGGCGGCCAGCAGCCGCTCGACCACCACCGCGTCCTCGGTGGGGACCGCCACCGGGGTCCGCCGGCCGCCGTTGGTCATGGGGATCCCGGCCACCGCGATGCAGTCCTTCACCCCGAGCGTCCGGCCAGCCAACGGGCCGTCTTCGGCGCCGCGGACCTCGCAGAAGCGGATGAAGGCGTTGTAGGGGTCCTCGCCGGTCAGCGGGGTGTGCCCCGGGTCCCGGTAGGGGTACTGGAGGGGGATGACCGGCTCGTCCAGCTCTTCGACCCGGGTGTACATCTCCAAGGTGGCGGAGACCGGGCCGACCATCTGTTCGGCTTCGGCGTCGGTCAGGTGGAGGTGGTGCCGGACCGCGTAGTCCTTGATCTGCTGGCTGGTGGGGGGGCGCAGATAACCGGTGGCGCGGCTAGGAAACATGGTGTTGACCTCACAGGCTCGGGTGAGCGGCGCTCACGTTGGTGGAAGGCGGATTAGGGGAGAGAAGGCTGGCTACCCGACGGCGAGGGGAACCGCACGCTCACCGGGAGGCATCGTCGTACTGTTCCTGTCGGGCCAGGGAGACGATGTGGTTCCGGTCGCCCCGGCTGACGATGTAGGCGAAGTTGTACAGCCGGCCCCGGCTGTCTCGGATGATCTGCTCGATGGTGAATATGGCGCTCCCGGTCTCGACGGTCAGCAGCGAGGCGGTGTGCTCGTCGGCATCGGCGCAGCCGATGATGAGCTCCGACTCGCCGATGGTGAGCCCCGACCGCCCGAGCAACTCGTACCAACTCGGGCCGAGCGGCAGGTTCCCGATGGCGGTGGCTTCGGGATCGAGGACGTAGTTGGTGGCCAGGCCGACCACGTCGCCGTCGTGCAGCGACACGTACTCCAGCCGGAGGCAGATCTCGCCGGGCTCCGCCTCCAGCCGCTTGGCCACGATGTCGGGGATGGGGACCCGGGACCGGTCGATCTCACTGGTGTGGTGATGCTCGAGGATGCTCTCCTGGTCGGGTCGGGACACCCCGTGCGCCTCCCGGATCTGCATCGAGGCGGTGTGGGAGATGACGAAGGTCCCGGTTCCCTGCTGCCGGTCGATGACCCCCTCGTGGCGGAGCATGTTGAGGGCCTCCCGCACCGATGCCCGCGAGGCGCCGTAGGCCACCATCAGCTCCGAGTCGCTGGGCAGAAATCCTCGGGGGTACGCCCCCCAGTAGATGTTGGATCGGAGCACGTCCCGCAGCCGGCGGCTGGCGTGTTCACGCTGCCCCTGGGGGCGACGGTGCACTCGCCGAAACCGTTCCGGTTGCATGTCTTGCAGCGTAGGAGCGGAGTGTTAACTGCAGAAGGCGGCTCGATAACGCCACTGTTACGCCATACGGCCTCGCCGGACAGCCCGGTGAACTGGGACGACCGCCGCGCCAGGCACGAATACGCCGTTGGGCCGAGGTGTCGGGCGCGGCTTTGG
>DATARI010000082.1:0-17672 GCA_036264255.1 Acidimicrobiales bacterium
CGACGACTGGCGGTCGGCCTCGGGGTTCGGGGCGGGCACCACCTAGGTACCGCCCAAAGCGGGGTGGGCATGGGTCGACCTCACCTCTCGACGGCGCCGGAGTGGAGCCGGCCCCGGGGCGGCCACGGGCCACCAGCCCGGCCCCCGATTCCCACCTCCGACCGCAAACGACCAACTCGACATGAGGTCGCTACCTCCGCCCCGCGCAGTGGGTCACCCCACCCGGCCCTCCCTGTCGAAGGTGCCTACCACGATACCCCTTCTGATGGACGGGTAAACGGGTAGAAGCCAGGCCCTGGGGCCACCGGAGCAAGGAACCGGGCCGGAGCCGAAAGCGTCGTTTCGGCTCCTTCACTACGGTGGGCAGATGGAGGACGTCCCGCCCGAGTTCGCCCTGATCGATTTCGCCACCATGCGAGGGCTGGAGATCGGGCCGTTGGCAAACCCCAAGGTGCGCAAGGAGCAAGGCAGCATCACCTACCTCGATCACGCCAGCACCGAGGAGCTCAAGCAGAAATACGCTACCAATGGTCAGCTGGCCGATCAGATCGACGCCCTGGTCGACGTCGACATCGTCCAACACGGGGACCAGACCCTGGTGGACGCGGTCGGCCCCGACAGGACGTTCGACTACGTGATCGCCGCCCACGTGTTCGAGCACATTCCCTTCATGATCGATTGGCTGACCCAGGTGGACGCGGTCCTGGCCACCGGCGGCATCCTGTCGCTGGTGCTCCCGGACAAGCGGTTCACCTTCGACGTCAATCGACGGGTGACGGAGTTCGGCGAGGTCCTCGACGCCCATCTGCGCAACATCAAGGCGCCGACCTTCGCGCAGATGTTCGACTTCTTCGCCCACACGGTGACCATCGACGGGATGGTCGACACTCCGGCGATCTGGGCGGGCACCGCCGACTACTCGGGGGTGGTCCGGGACGATGTCCCCGACAGCGATCTCGCCGCCTACGGGATCTGCCTCGAGCAGCAACGGAAGCCATCGTTTGTCGACATCCACTGCCAGGTGTTCACGCCGACCTCCTTCCTGGACATCTTCGAGAAACTGGTGAAGCTGGACCTGGTCGATTTCGAAGTCGGAGCCTTCTTCGACACCCGGGTCAACACCTTCGAGTTCCATGTCAGCCTGCGGAAGTTGGCGGCCGACGAGGAACGAACCCAGATGCGGGCGCGCCAGGACGCCTCGGTCCGCGCCGCCCGACAGGTGATCGCCGCCTCCCCGCTCCCGGGGTCGCCGACCCGGGCGGCCACCGACGCCTCCGACAACCCCACCTCCCCGGGGGTGGCGTTGAGCGGCCTCGAGCAGCGGGCGGTGCTCCTCAAGCGGCGGGTGATGCACCGGTTGCGGCACCGGGCTCCGCTTCCCCCCTGAGCGGCCCCGCCCGAGAACCCGGGCGCCTTACGGATTCCGGCGGCGGATCTCGTAGGCGCAGACGTGGGCGCCGCTGAGGATGTGGGCCACCCGGGCCACGGTGGCTTCGGGAAGGGCGTCACTGATGAAGCGGATCTCGCTGGTACACGCCTGCCGGAACCCGGTGGCGACCGACAGGATCGCGCAGTTGTGCTCGACGATCCGCCAGCCGCCGTCTTCGGTGTCCTCGACGTCAGCCAGGTAGCCGTCCTCGTCGAGGATGCGGGTCAACTCGCGTACCTTCCCGTCCAGGCTCAAGTCGGCCAAACGGACCCGAGCGTCCTGCAGCCGCCGTTGGCGACGCTGTTCGAACAGCTCGGCGACATCGTCGCTGTCCGGACCCCCCAGGTACCCGAGCAACTCGTTGGTGAGATCGCCGTAGCGCTTGGGAAAGAACTCTTCGGCCGCCGGCGCCAGCTCGTAGATGTGGGCCGGCCGGCCGCGCCCCTCCGGCTCCTGGCGATGGATGACCAGTCCGTCCTGCCGGAGACGATCGAGCTGCTGGCGAACCGCGGTGACGGTGATCCCGAGCTCGTCGACCAGGTCCCGCGACCGTCGGGGGCCGTTGCGCTTGAGGGAGGCGAGGATGGCGCGACGGGTCGACGGCATCGACTCCAGGGGCTGGCGGTCGCCGGCGGCGGTCTGGGTCATGGCAACACCAGGTGGACGTCGCCGAACTCGTGCCACAGGTAGCCGTTGGCGAGCGCCGCCGCGTAGGAGTCCTCCAGGAGCTTCCGACCGGCCACCGCCTCCAGCATGGCCAGATGGGAAGCCTCGGGCTCGTGCCAACCGGTGAGCAGCCCGTCGAGCGCCCGTATCCGGCGATCGGGGGTGATGACGGTGTCGGTCCATCCGGTGCTCGGATGGACGAGTCCCTGGGAGTCCACCACCGACTCGAGGGCCCGGACCACTGTGGTGCCCACGGCCAGGACCCGCCCGCCATGGCGGTGAGTGTGGTTGATCCGGTCGGCGGTGACCGCCGACACCCGGAAGTACTCGGGGTAGGGCGGCTCGGAGGCTTCGAGGGAGGCCACCCCGGTGTGCAGGACGATCGGCGTGACCCCCACTCCTGCGGCCACCAGCCGGGTGAGGACCTCGGGGGTGAAGGGGCGTCCGGCGCTCGGCATCTCGGCCGACCCCGGCTCGGTCACGTAGACGTTCTGGTAGGCCGAGATCGGCCAGTCACCCTGGATGTACCCGTAACGGATCGGCCGCCCGAAGGTGGACAGGTAGCTGTGGAGCCGCCCGGGGAACTCCACCGACGCCACCCAGAGCCGGACCCCTTCGGGATGCTCGGCGTAGGGCGACAGCAGGGTGACCGCCCCGCCGCCCGGCAGCTCGAGCCGGAGCCCGGGCGCGGCGGTGAAGTAGGGCTCGCCGCGCCGCCGGACCTCGACCGTCCACAGTCCGGCGGGGAGCTGGGTGGACAGCCGGACCTCGGTCTCCTGCCCGGTGGCATCGATGCCGGCCAGCTCGGCGGCCAGGGTTCCCGAGGTGTTGATGACCACCAGGTCCCCCTCCTGGAGGAAGCGGGGGAGTTCGGAGAAATGGGTGTCGACCAGGCTGCCGTCGTGGCGGCTGGCCACCAGCATCCGGACCGCGTCACGGGTGAGCCCGCGGGCCTCGGGGGGCGAGGAGGCCTCCAGCTCGGGAGGGAGGTCGAAGACCGGCAGCCCGCTCAAGGTCCGGTCACGGGTGGCGGGGCTGAGCGCGCTCACCGGGTCGCCTCCGCGCCGGCCAGGGCGACGTCGGCCAGGCGGTAACGGCCACTCGGACGGTCGCTTCCCAGCAGGGCCATCAGGTCCGGGACCACCGCCTCCGGGAGTGGCCGATCCGAGATGTCCTCCCCGGGGAAGGCCTCCTGGTGCATCTGGGTCCGCATGTCCCCGGGGTCGACCGCCCACACCCGGATGCCGGGCTCCTCGACCGCCAGCACCGCGCTGATGTGATCCAGCGCCGCCTTGGAGGCCCCGTAGCCGCCCCAACCGTCGTAGGCCTCCACCGAGGCGTCGGAGGTGACGTTCACCACCCGCGGGTTCGGCGAGTCACGGAGCAGCGGGGACGCCAGCTGGGTGAGCGCGGTCGGGGCCACCACATTGGCTTCGAACACCGCCCGGAGTTCCTCCGGTGGATAGTCGGAAAGATTCGGTTGGGGGGAGGGACCCAGCCGGCTGGCGTTGTTGACCAGCAGGTCGAGGCCCCCGAGGCGCTCGGCTTCGGCCACCAGCGCTCGTCGATGGGCGGGGTCGGTGATGTCCCCGGCGAGGGCCACAACCCTGGCCCGGGTGCGGCTCCTGACTGTGCGTCGGCTCGAGAGCCTTCCAGGGCCGGTTCGCCCCGGGCGTCGATGACCACCGACCACCCGTCCTTCGCCAGTGCCGCCGACACTGCGGCCCCCAGTCCCCTTGACGCTCCGGTCACGATTGCCACGGACATGTCAGCCTCCCTGATCCCTCCAACGATGGTTCGTCTGCTTATTAAAGACAGAATAACCTATCTTTATTCCGGTGAGGGCGGTGACGGTGTCGGTCCAGGTCGCCGCCCCAAGGGCAGACCAATCCCCCTCGCACGGGCCGGATGGCGGCGTTAGATTCGGGTGCAGGCTTCACCGGCTCGAGCGAGGTGCGCATGCAAGCAGCTGTCCCGTCCTCTCGAATCCGCAACGTCGCCCTGTTCGGGCACGACGGCGTGGGCAAGACAACGCTGGCGGAGGCGCTGTTGTTCGCCAACGGCGCCATCTCCAGACAGGGCCGGGTGGAGGACGGCACCACGGTGTGCGACTTCGAGCCTGAGGAGTGGAAGCACAAGAGCTCCGTCTCGACGGCCATCGCCCCTTTTGAGTTCGGTGACTACAAGGTCAACATTCTGGACACCCCCGGCATCGCCGACTTCGTGGCCGAAGTCGAGATGGCGATGTCGGTCGCCGATGTGGCGGTCATCGTGGTCAGCGCGGTCGAAGGCGTGCAGGTGCACACCCGGACGGTGTGGAAGCTGGCCGAACAGGCCGGGTTGCCCTGCATCGTCTACGTCAACAAACTCGATCGTGAGCGTTCCGATTTCGAGCGGACGGTGGACGAGCTCCGGGAGGCGTTCGGGAACGGGGTCGCCCCGCTCGAGCTCCCCATCGGTATCGCCTCCGAGCTGGAGGGCATCGTCGATCTCCTGGCCGACTCCGCCACCGTCTATCTCGACGGCCATCCGCAGGCGGTGGAGATTCCCGCCGACCTCGCTCCCCGGGAGCACCGTGACCATGACCATCTGGTGGAGGAGATCATCGTCGCCGACGACGACCTGATGTCGGGCTACCTCGACGGCGACACCCCGTCATTGGAAGCGCTGGAGGCAACCCTGGTCAAGGGGGTGGCCAACCGCACGGTGTTCCCGGTCATCTGCGGCTCGGCCACCGCCGGTATCGCTCTCGATCGGCTGGTCGAGCTCATCTGCGAGATGCCCGTCAATCGCTCGGCGGTGGCCTCCGCCGGCGATCGGACGGTCGAGATCGCTTCCGACCCGAAAGGCGAACCTCTGGCCCGGGTGTGCAAGACCATCGTCGATCCGTTCGTGGGAAAGATCTCCCTTCTCCACGTACTGTCCGGCACCCTGCGCACCGACATGGTGCTGACCAATACCCGCACCCACTCCGAGGAGCGACTCCATGGGCTGGAGATGCTCCGGGGCAAGGAGGTGATCCCGGTGGCCGAGGCCCAGGCCGGCGACATCGTGGCGGTGCCGAAGCTGGCCTCGCTGCAGGCGGGGGACACCCTGGCCCCGAAGTCGACCCCGGTAGTGGTGGACGTGCCTGCCTGCCCGCCGGCCATGCTCTCCATCGCGGTGCGGCCCCGGGCGACCGGCGACGAGGACCGCCTGATGACCGGCCTCCACCGCTTGGCCGAAGAGGATGCCGCCCTCCACGTCCATCAGGACGAAGAGACCCATCAGACGGTGCTGTCCGGCATGGGCGAGACCCATCTGCTGGTCACCTGTGAGCGGCTGCAGCGGCGATTCGGGGTGGACGTCGATCGGGAGGACGTGTTGGTTCCTTACCGGGAGACCATCACCGGCGTCGCCGAGGCCGAGGGCAAGCACAAGAAGCAGTCGGGTGGCCACGGGCAGTTCGCCGTCGCCCACCTCCGGATCGAACCGCTGGCCCGGGGGGCCGGCTTCGAGTTTGTGGACGCGGTGGTGGGTGGGGCGATTCCCCGCCAGTTCATCCCGGCGGTGGAAAAGGGCGTGCGCCGGCAACTCCGCCGGGGGGGCGTGTTCGGATTCCCGGTGATCGATGTGAAGGTCACCTGCGACGGCGGCAAGTTCCATGCGGTGGACTCCAACGAGATGAGCTTCGAGTTCGCCGGGGGGTTGGCGGTGTCGGCGGCGTTGGCCAGTGCCGGTCCGGTCCTGCTCGAACCCATCTCCCGGATCGAGGTGTCGGTTCCCATCCGCTTCCAGGGCGGGGTCCTGGCCGACCTCAACACCCGTCGGGGACGGGTCATCGACAACCAGCCGACCGACAGTGAGACCCAGCGGATCAGCGCGCTGGTTCCGAGCAGCGAACTGGCCCACTATGTCGTCGAGCTGCGATCACTCACCGGCGGCCAGGGCACCTTCACCTCCACCTTCGAGCGCTACGTCGAGGTGGCCGCCCACGCCGCCGAGAAGCTCAGCCGCGGCGCAATGGCCTGATAGGCGGCGTCGTCCTGGACCGACGACGCCGGCTCCGCGTTCGGGTCGGCCCGCCCGGCGATGGAGCCTCAGCGAAGGGCGTTCTTGACGAAGTCGTCGGTCCCGTGGCCGACCTCCAGGCGGTCACCGCCATGCCAACTGCCCCGGAGGTGCCGGCGGACGGCTTCGTCCCCGTCAGCGGTGGCCCGGGCGGCAGCGTGCCAGAGATCGGCGTGGTGGAAGAGGATGTCGCCCCGTTCGGCGTAGACGGCCACCTCCCCGGGAACCCGCTCGAACCCCAGGGGGATCCCCTCGGTGTCCCCGAGGTGGCTTCCAGGAAGCACCCGGAGGAATCCGTTGGCCGGGGAGGTGGGATCGATATGGAGGGTGAAGGCCAGGCCGGGCCAGATCGACAGGTGGGGACCCGACTGGTGATCGGTGTGCCATCCGATCCGGGAGTAGGCCGAGCCGGGCCCCGGGCGGGCGTCTTGGTAGACCACCCCGAACTGCTCGTAGTCGAGGAGCCACGCCCGGTCCCCCAGCACCCGGCGGGCCACCTCCACCATCACCGGCAGGTTGGTGGCGGCCGCCGCCCGGGGCGATACCTCGGTGGCGAACGTGACGTAGTGGGCGAATGGCCGACCGTCGATGGTCGCATCCGGCTGGTCGAGGATGGCGGTGCCGTGGCGCCGGCCGAGGGTACCGGCGACCAGGCGCTGTTGGGTGTCGACCAGCTCGCGTTCGAGGGCGCCCAACTCGGCCTCGTCGAAGGCGCCGCGCACCAGGCCGAACCCGTTGGCGCTGATCGACGCGACCACGCCGTCGACGTCGTCGGGAGGGAAGGTGATCTGATCGCCGGCCACCATCCACCAAGCGTAGGGGACAGACTCGCCGTTGGACGTCGTACCATGACGGGATGACTGAAGACCCCCGCACCGACCCCTCGGAACAGCCGCTGGTCGGGATCAAGCCCCGCAGTTTCGAGGTGACCGACGGGCCGACCCGGGCTCCGGCCCGAGCCATGCTCCGGGCGGTGGGCATGACCGACGATGACTGGGACAAGCCCCAGATCGGGGTGGCCTCGTCGTGGAACGAGGTCACTCCCTGCAACCTCCCCCTGGCCCGGCTGGCCCAGCGGGCCAAGGCCGGCGTGCGGGAGAGCGGCGGTTTCCCGTTCGAGTTCGTGACCATCGCGGTGTCCGACGGGATCTCCATGGGCCATGAGGGGATGCGGGCCTCGCTGGTCAGCCGGGAGGTCATCGCCGACTCGGTGGAGGTGATGATGCACGCCGAGCGGTTCGACGGGATGGTCACCCTGGCCGGGTGCGACAAGTCCCTCCCGGGGATGTTGATGGCCGCCGCCCGGCTCAACCTCCCGAGCGTGTTCCTCTACGGCGGCTCGATCCTCCCCGGTCGGGCCCGGGACCGGGCCCTCGACATCACCTCGGTGTTCGAGGCGGTCGGCGCCCATGCGGTGGATGCGCTGTCCGACGAGGAGCTGAGCCTGATAGAGCACAACGCCTGTCCCACCGAGGGCTCGTGTGCCGGGATGTTCACCGCCAACACCATGGCGTCGGTCGCCGAAGCCCTCGGCATGTCCCTTCCGGGGAGCTCCTCCGCCCCGGCGGTGGACCGCCGACGCGACGATGCCGCCTTCGCCTCCGGCCAGGCGGTCGTCGAACTCCTCCGGGCCGGCATCCGGCCCCGCCAGGTGATGACCAAGGAGGCCTTCGAGAACGCCATCGCCGTCACCATGGCCCTCGGCGGCTCGACCAACGCGGTGCTCCACCTCCTGGCCATCGCCAACGAGGCCCGGGTCGAACTCGAGCTCGACGACTTCAACAAGGTGGCGGCCCGGGTGCCCCACCTGGCTGACACCAAGCCCCACGGGAAGTACCACATGAGCGATCTCGACCGCATCGGCGGGGTGCCGGTAGTGATGCAGGAGCTCCTCGACGCCGGGCTGCTGCACGGGGACTGTCTGACGGTGTCGGGCCGAACCGTGGCCGACAACCTGGCTGCCCTGGCCCCGCCGCCTCCCGACGGCGACGTGGTCCACCCGGTGGGTGACCCGATCCACGTCCAGGGCGGGATTGCGGTGCTGCGGGGCACCTTGGCCCCCAACGGTGCGGTGGTGAAGGTGGCCGGCATCGACCAGCTGACCTTCGACGGGACGGCCCGGGTGTTCGACGGGGAGGACGCCGCCATGGAGGCCATCCTGGCCGGCTCCATCCAGCCCAACACCGTGGTGGTCATCCGTTACGAAGGTCCGAAGGGCGGCCCCGGCATGCGGGAGATGTTGGCGGTGACCGGCGCCATGAAGGGGGTGGGCCGGGGCGGAGACTGCGCGCTGGTCACCGACGGCCGCTTCTCCGGGGGGACCCACGGGTTCTGCATCGGCCACGTCGCCCCCGAGGCCGTCGACGGGGGACCGATCGGGCTGGTGGCCGACGGCGACCGGATCGTGGTGGACGTGGTCAACCACACCATCGACCTGATGGTGGACGACGGCGAGCTCGAGCGGCGGCGCGGCCAGCTCAAGCACCCCGAGCCCCGGTACACCACCGGCGTCCTGGCCAAGTACGCCCGACTGGTCACCGGGGCCGAACGGGGCGCGGTCACCGAGCCCTGAGCCGTCCGGTCCCGGAGCGGTGGCCAGCTGGCAGGAATTCGTCGACGGCGATCCGGAACTGGCCGCCGTCGCCGGGCGGCGGATGGAGGCGGCCGGTCTGGTCCTGGTCGGAACCCTCCGGGCCAACGGCTGGCCCCGGATCAGCCCGGTGGAGCCGTTGGTGGTGGGCGGAAACCTGTACCTGGGCATGATGTGGCGCTCGAGGAAGGCGGTCGACCTGCTGCGGGACCCCCGCTGTGTGGTCCACACCGTGGTGACCGACAAGGGCGGGACCGAGGGGGACGTGAAGATCTACGGCCGGGCAGTGGACGTCGCCGACCCGGCCGAGCGGGAGCGCTACGCCGTGGCCCTGGAGGCCCAGATCGGCTGGCGACCGAGCGGTGACTTCCACCTGTTCAGGGTGGACATCACCGAGGTCGGCTACTTCGCGGTGGTGGGCGACGGCCACGATGTCCGGACCTGGGTCCCGCCCGCCGCTCCGGCCTGACCGCCGCCGGGGCTTGTCGGGACCCTCCCGGTCATGCAACAATACGTCCAACATGCGTTCTTGCCCCATCAATCCCAGCATCACCTTGGTACTCGTTTCGTAGCGCACGCGACGATCTCTCGCCGTGTGCGCTCTCCGACCTCCCAGACGGGAGGTCGTTTTCATTTCCCGCCCACCTCCGACCCCCGTTCCCCCGGACGGAATACCCAGCCCCAACCACAATCGCAATGCCGGACACAGACATCAGACAAGGGAGCACCCCGATGGACCCGAAGGAACTCACAGGAGCACAAGCGCTGATCAAGAGCTTGGAGATGCAGCAGGTCGAAGTCATGTTCGGCCTCCCCGGCGGGGCCATCCTCCCGGTCTACGACCCGATCATCGACTCGTCGATCCGCCACATCCTGGTCCGTCACGAGCAGGGGGCGGGCCACATGGCCGAGGGCTATGCGCAGGCCACCGGACGGCCCGGGGTCGCCATCGTGACCAGCGGGCCGGGGGCCACCAATATCGTGACCCCCCTGGCCGACGCCTACATGGACTCGATCCCGCTGGTGGTGGTCACCGGTCAGGTGGCCACCACCTCGATCGGCTCCGACGCCTTCCAGGAGAGCGACACCACCGGCATCACCATGGGGATCACCAAGCACAACTGGCTGATCACCGATCCCAAGGACATTCCCCGGGTGGTGGCCGAGGCGTTCCACGTGGCCACCACCGGCCGACCCGGCCCGGTGGTCATCGACATGCCGAAGGACGTGGCCCAGGCCTCCATGCAGTGGTATTGGCCAGAGCCGTCCGACCTCGACCTCCCCGGCTACCACCCGGTGATGGTCGGCGACCCGGAGCTGGTCCGCCAGGCCGCCGAGCTGATCCTGGCCGCCGAGCGGCCGGTCATCTACGCCGGCGGGGGGATCCTGAAGGCTCGCGCCTCGGAGGCCCTGCGGGAGCTGGCCGAACGGACCGGCATCCCGGTGGTGACCACCCTGATGGCCCGCGGCTCCTTCCCCGACTCCCATCCGCTCTGCCTCGGGATGCCGGGGATGCACGGGAACTACACCGCGGTGACCGCCATGCAGCGCTCGGACCTGCTGATCGCGTTGGGCAGCCGCTTCGATGACCGGGTGACCGGACGGGTGGGGGATTTCGCCCCCGGGGCGAAGATCATCCACGTCGACATCGATCCGGCCGAGCACCACAAGGTCCGTCGCGCCGACGTCGCCATCGTGGGCGACTGCCGGTTGGTGACCGACGAGCTGCTGATCGCGCTGGACGGCCTCGGGCTCCCGCACTCCGATGCCGCCCGGTCGGGCTTCGGGGGGACTCCCTCCGACGCCCGGCCCGGGGCCCCGGCGACGCCGGGCACCCCGGCCGCCGCCTTCCCCCGGGAGCGGCTCGACCCCTGGCGGGCGACGCTCGGCGAGTGGCAGCGGCGCTACCCGTTGGTCTACGACCAGACCGATGCCCCCGGTGAGCTCAAGCCCCAGTTCGTCCTGGAGACATTGCGCGACGCCACCCCCGACGACACCATCGTGGCGTCCGGGGTGGGCCAACATCAGATGTTCGCCTCCCAGTGGTGGAAGTTCGACTACCCGAACACCTGGATCAACTCCGGAGGTCTCGGCACCATGGGCTTCGCCGTGCCCGCCGCCATCGGGGCGAAGGTGGGCCGTCCCAACCGGATGGTGTGGGCGGTCGACGGCGACGGTTGCTTCCAGATGACCGCCCAGGAGCTGGTCACGGCCAGCTCCGAGCGGATCCCGGTCAAGATCGCCCTTCTCAACAACGCCTATCTGGGCATGGTCCGCCAGTGGCAGGAGATGTTCTACGGCGAGCGGTACTCCGAGGTCTACCTGTCGCCCGACCTCCCCGACTACGTCGGCTGGGCGGAGTCGATGGGCTGTGTCGGCATCCGGGTCGAGACGCCCGAAGAGGTGGGACCCGCCATCGACAAGGCCAACGCCATCGACGACCGGCCGGTGGTCATCGACTTCCGTACCGACGCCTCCGAGAAGGTGTACCCGATGGTGGCGGCGGGGGACTCCAACGACAACATCATCGTCGACCCGGTCCAGAGCCGGGGTGACGGCTGATGTCCGCCTACGGAGTGGACAAGCGCCACCACACCTTGACGGTGCTGGTCGAGAACAAGCCGGGGGTGCTGGCCCGGGTGGCCGGCCTCTTCTCCCGGCGGGGCTACAACATCTTCAGCCTGGCGGTGGCCCCCACCGACAACCCCCGGTTCAGCCGGATCACCATCGTGGTGGACGTCGAGTCGGCCCCGCTGGACCAGATCATCAAGCAGCTGGACAAGCTGATCCCGGTGGTCTCCATCACCGAACTGGCCCCCTCGGCGGCCCGGGAGCGGGAGCTGCTGCTGGTCACGGTGGAGGTCTCCCCCGAGACCCGGGGCCAGGTCATCCAGCTGGTCGGGGTGTTCGAGGGCAAGATCGTCGACGTCGGCCACGACCGGCTCACGGTGATGCTGGCCGGGGACCCGACCAAGATCGACGACTTCGAGGATCTCCTCCGGAGCTACGGAATTGTGGACCTGCAGCGAAGTGGGCGGGTGGCATTGCCTAAGCTCGACCGCACTGACGACCGATCCAAGGGCGCCACAGTGCTCGGATTCGCAAAAAACCCAGAGAAGGCAGGTTGATCACGATGGCCACGCTGTACTACGAAAAGGACGCCGACCCCAGCTTGATAGGCGGCCGCAAGGTGGCGGTGATCGGCTACGGCTCCCAGGGCCACGCCCACGCCCTCAACCTCTCCGAGTCCGGAGTGGACGTCCGGGTGGGCCTCCGGGACAGCTCGTCATCCAAGCAGAAGGCCCAGGAGGCCGGGCTCCGGGTGCTGTCGGTGGCCGACGCCTCGGCCGAGGCCGACGTGATCATGATCCTGTTGCCGGATACCGAGCAGGCCGCCGTCTACGAGGCGGAGATCGCTCCCCATCTCCAGTCCGGCGACGTCATCCTCTTCGCCCACGGCTTCAACATCCGCTTCGGGTTGATCAACCCCCCCGCCGACGTCGATGTGGCCATGGTGGCGCCGAAGGGGCCCGGCCACCTGGTGCGCCGGACCTACACCGAGGGCGGGGGAGTGCCGTCGCTGGTGGCGGTGTCCGCCGACCCCTCGGGGAAGGCTCACGACCTCGCCCTCTCCTACGCCCACGCCATCGGGGCGACCCGGGCCGGGGTGCTCGACACCACCTTCGCGGAGGAGACCGAGACCGATCTCTTCGGGGAGCAGGTGGTGCTGTGCGGGGGTCTGACCGCCCTGGTCCAGGCCGGGTACGAGACGCTGGTGGGCGCCGGGTACCAGCCCGAGTCCGCCTACTTCGAGTGCCTCCACGAGCTCAAGCTCATCGTCGACCTGATGTACGAGCAGGGGATCAGCGGGATGCGCTTTTCCATCTCCGACACCGCCGAGTACGGCGACCTCACCCGCGGCCCCCGGGTCATCAACACCGCGGTGAGGGAGGAGATGGGCCGCATCCTCGGCGAGATCCAGGACGGCACCTTCGCCAAGGAGTGGGTGGCCGAGAATGCCAACGGCCGCCCCAACTTCAACGCGTTGCGCCAGGCCGGCCTCGACCACCCCATCGAGAAGGTGGGGGCCGAGCTGCGGGCGATGATGCCGTTCGTGACGGCCGGAAAGCAGAAGATTCAGGACATCTCGGGCGGCTGACCTTGCGCCACCGAGGGGGACTTCGAAGGGCCGGCGCGGTCGCCGCCGCGGTGGTGGCGGCGTCGACCGTCCTGGCCGCCTGTTCCAACCCCCCCGCCAAGAAGTCGACCACCACCACCCGGCCGGCCTCCGCCGGACCGGTGTGGCTGTGCCGGCCGGGCCTGGCCAGCGACCCCTGCACCGCCAGCCTGACCACTACGGTGGCGCCCGGCCCGTCCCCCACCTCGTCGACGACGGTGCAGACTCCGGCCCCGGCGGCTCCGCCCGCCATCGACTGCTTCTACGTGTACCCGACGGTCAGCGCCCAGACCACCACCAACGCCAACCTCCACGTCGACCCGGCCGAGACCCAGGTGGCGGAGGCCCAGGCGTCGCCCTTCGCCCCCGACTGCCGCATCTTCGCCCCCATGTACCAGCAGTTCACCCTGTCGGCATTGCTCGGGTCCTCGGGGATCGGGGCGGTCAACGCGGCGTCGCTGAACCTGGCCTACGGCGGGGTGCTGGCCGCCTGGAACTACTACCTGGCCCACGACAACGGCGGGCGGGGGGTGGTGTTCATCGGTCACTCCCAGGGCGCCTCGATGCTCATCCGGCTGCTCCGTTCCCAGGTCGACCCGAATCCGGCCGAGCGCCGCCTGCTGGTCTCGGCCATCCTCCTGGGCGGGAACGTGGAGGTGCCGACGGGACAGACCGTCGGCGGGAGCTTCCAGAACATCCCCGCCTGCAACTCGACGACCGCCACCGGCTGCGTGACGGCGTACTCGACCTTCGACCAGACCCCCCCGGCCAATAGCCTGTTCGCCCGGGCCGGGGCCGGAGTCAGCCTGCTGTCGGGGCAACCGCCGGGGCCGAGCAGCTCATACCAGGTGCTGTGCGTGAACCCGGCGTCGATGAGCGCCCCGACCACCCCGGGCGCCCTCGACCCCTTGTTCCCGACCAAGACCACCGCGGTGCCCACCGGCTCCGGCCAGAGCGCCGCCAAGGTGGCGGCTACCCCGTGGGTGACCTACCCGAATCTGTACACCGCCCAGTGCGAGGACAAGAACGGGGCCAGTTGGCTCCAGATCAACGATGTGGCCCCGTCAGGGGACACCCGGCCGGTGGTCAACACCGCCCTGCTCGGGCCGACCTGGGGACTCCACCTGGAGGACGTCAACCTCGCCCTCGGCAACCTGGTCACCCTGGTCCACGAACAGGGGACCGCCTTCGCCGCCCAGTCGATCGGGGCCGGCATCGGTTCGTAACCCTTACTTCTGGGCGACTACTTCTGGGCGACGACCTTGCCGAGGAACGGCACCAGCCCGGCGAAGAAGGCGTTGTCGGGGTAGGCGCCAGCCGGGTCGTTGTGCGAGTAGGTGGTCTGGTAGTTGGCCAGGGTGAGGTTGCCGGCCGGGATGCCCGACTGGGCGGCCAGCAGTTGGGCGTCCTCGGGGATGCCGGCTCCGCCCAGCCGGGCGCCGAAGGCGTAGATCAGCAGGTTCTTCGGAAGATCGTGGCCCATGGTGGCGGGAACGTCGAGCACGGTCTGGGCCGGATTGGCATTGCCGTTGTCCACCGCCGCGGTGTCATCGGTCAACCGCTGGGGGAAGTACCACTCGGTGCCGTCAGCGTTCTGGATGGGGTAGCCCGAGAACATGGTGGCGAACCGGTTGAGCGGGGTGAGCGCCCCGGCGCCGTTCCAGCCATGGACCGGGCCGGCGGCGGCCAGGCCTTGGCCGAGGTGCGCCTGGGCCGCCAGCAAGCTGGACGGCGAGCTGGCGGCGTTGAGGGCGAAACCGTACTGCCCGGCATTGGTGACCGGCACGGGAGGGACGATGTCGGCCGGGAGCAGGCCCGACGTCTGGCCCAACGACGGCGCGTTGGGGTCCAACAGCGCCGAGGCCGACCCGGTGGCGTTGAAGATCCCGGCATAGGGGGCGGGGATCCCGCCGAACGACAGCCAGGGGGTGGCAGCCGGGGCGTCGAGCGACTGCAACTGCTGGGTGGCGGCCTGGGCGCTCTCCGGGGTCGGGGCGCTCCCTCCGTCGATGTAGACCAGCCCGGCCAGGTCGGTGGCCCCGGCCCGGCCGTTGAAGTTCCAGGTGGCGTACGCGGTGACCACCGACCCGCCGAGCGAGTGTCCACCGAGGACCACCTTGCCGCCGGCCTTCTTGGCCGCCCCGATCACTACGTGGAGGTCGGCGACCGCCACCCTCATTCCCCATTGCTTGGCGAACTCGACCGTGGCGTCGGGAATCAGGTGGATGTGATGGGTGATGCTCGGGTCCTTGAGGTACCCGAAGTAGTAGTCGAACAGCTGGGTGGCGGTGGCCTTGTGCTCCTTGAAGAGGTTCAGCTCCGACTGGTCCTCCAGCAGGCTCTCGCGCCGTTCGACCGCCCAGACCTGCCAGTTGGTGGACTTGGAGACGATCCATCGGGCCAACGGGACGAAGTAGGAGGCGGCGGCCGAGGTCCCAGGCTCGAGGACCAGGACGTTCTTGGCGTTGCTCGGCCCGATCTTGATCACCCCCACCTTGTTGTACTGCGCCGGGGTCCCGGGCGCGTTGTAGCCCGGCATCCAGGTGACGGCCGGCGGAGGGGTGGCCGACGAGCTCGCCGGGGAACTGGACCCGCAGCCGGCCAACAGGGCGGCCGAGCCGAGCACCGCGCCGGTCAGCGACAGCACCCGCTTCCGCCTCCGGCCGCCACCCCGCAAGGAGAACATCGGGGGCGTGATCGACACGTTCGGTCAGGATACGGGCAAGGTGGCGTCGCCGCCAGGGTGACACCGGTCCGGTTGCGTCATCGGCGCGGCGGTCGCAGACTGATTCCGTGCTCGACCACATCGAGATTCAATGTGCCGATCTCCCGGCCAGCGCCGCCTTCTACGACGCGGTGCTGGCTCCGATCGGAGGACAACGGATCATGGATCTGGGCCAGGCCATCGCCTTCGGCATCCCTCCGATGCCGGACTTCTGGATCGGTGCCCGATCCACCGGTGACGGGTTTCGCGAATCCCATATCGCCTTCACCGCTCCGGACCGGGCGGCAGTGGACGGGTTTCTGGCCGCCGCCAAGAGGGCCGGGGCCGAGGTGCTCTACGAGGCCAAGGTATGGCCCGAGTACCACCCGAATTACTACGGAGCCTTCGTGCGCGACCCCGACGGCAACAACGTCGAGGCGGTCTGCCACTCTCCGGAGTAGCCCCTGCCCGGCCCTGAAACGAGTCGGGTGGGCCGCTTCGCCTCGACCTCAGGCCGCCAGGGCGCCCACCACATAGTTGATGCAGGCGCAGAGTGAAGCCACATCGTCAGGGTCGATGGCCGGGAACAGGGCGATGCGAAGTTGGTTCCGGCCGAGCTTGCGATAGGGCTCGGTGTCGACGATCCCGTTGGCCCGCAGCACCGCCGCCACGGTGGCGGCATTGATGGAGTCGGCGAAGTCGATGGTGGCGACCACATGGCTCCGCTCGTTCTCCCGTGGCACGAAGGGAGTGGCGAAGTCCGAGCCGTCGGCCCAGGTGTAGAGGATCTCGGCCGACCGGTCGCAGCGGCCGGTGGAGAACTTCATGCCGCCGTTGTCGTTGAACCAGCGGACCTGGTTGTCGAACATGAACACCGTGGCCAGCGCCGGGGTGTTGTAGGTCTGGTCGAGCTTGGAGTTGTCCAGGGCGATGCTCAGGTCAAAAGAGGCCGGCACCCAGCGGCCGGTAGCCTTGATGCGGGCGATGCGCTCCTGGGCGGCCGGGGAGACCAGCGCCGCCCACAGGCCGCCATCGGCCCCGAAGCACTTCTGGGGGGCGAAGTAATAGGCGTCGAACTGGTGGGGGTCGACCGGGAGCCCACCGGCCCCCGAAGTGGCGTCCACCGCCACCAGCCCGCCTCCGTCCGACGGCAACCGCGCACCGGTGGGCCGGACGATGTCCATCATCACCCCGGTGGAGGTCTCGTTGTGGGTGAGGGCATAGAGGTCGATGTCGTCGCGGGCGACCGAAACGGGGTGGGTCCCGACCTCGGAGGCGATGATCTCCGGCTCGTCGAGGTGGGGGGCCTCGGTGGCGGCGGTGGCGAATTTGGAGGAGAACTCCCCGAAGCTCAGGTGCTGGCTCTTGTGCTCGATGAGGCAGAAGGTGGCGGCGTCCCAGAACGAAGTGGTGCCGCCGTTGCCCAGCATGACCTCGTACCCGTCGGGGAGCGCGAACAGCTCCCGGAGGCCCTCCCGGAGGCTGCCCACCACCGACTTGACCGTCTTCTGGCGGTGGCTGGTCCCGAGGAAGTGGTTGGCCGCCTTGGCCAGGGCCTCCACGTTCTCGGGGCGGACTTTGGAGGGCCCGGAGCCGAACCGGCCGTCGGCGGGCAGCAGGTTGGCGGGAATGTTGATCTGGGGGTTGTCAGAGGTCGCGGTCACGTATGGAATCATGGCACCCATGGCCCACCCGACCAAAAACCGTGTCTCGGCTCGCATCGCTGCCGTGTCGCCGTCGGCCACCCTGGCAGTCGACGCCAAAGCCAAAGCCCTCCAAGCGCTGGGAGAGAACGTCATCGGCTTCGGGGCCGGTGAACCCGACTTTCCCACCCCGGAACCCATCGTGGCCGCCGCCGAGGCCGCCTGTCGGGACCCCAAGTCCCACAAATATTCGCCCACCGCCGGGCTACCGGAGTTGCGGAGTGCGATCGCCGCCAAGACCCATCGCGATTCCGGGCTGTAGGTCTCCGCCCCCCAGGTCCTGGTCACCAACGGGGGCAAGCAGGCCATCGCCAACGCCTTCGCCGTGCTGTGCGACCCCGGTGACGAGGTCC
>DATARI010000087.1:0-3543 GCA_036264255.1 Acidimicrobiales bacterium
GGTGCGGGTCTCGACGAGTTCGAGGTCCACCCGGCGCTCACGCTGAGGAAAGAACGGGATGCGCTTGCCTCCGTCTGCCTGGGTGGCTTGATACTGGCGGCGTGCTCCTCGGGAACTCCGACGGCCACCACCGCCACCACCACGACGCCCACCACCGCGGCGTCCTCGACCACCTCGACCACCACCGCCCACTCGACGACCACCACCGTGGCCGGGACCGCCGGTTGTGCCACCGCCAACCTGACCGCGTCGATCTACGGCAGCAACGGGGCGGCAGGGACCATCGAGACGACCATCGCCCTGAAGAACAACCTCTCCACCAGCTGCACGCTGGGCGGGTACCCCGGGCTGGGCATGACCGGCTCCAACGGCGCGTCGCTGACCACCACGGTGGTGCGTAAGGGCAACTACTCCTTCACGGCGATGGCGCCGACCACCGTGACCCTGGCCCCGGGCCAGTCGGCCTTCTTCAACATGGGCTATTCCGATGTGCCCACCGGCTCGGCCACCTCCTGTCCGGCCGCCGCCAACCTGGTCATCACCCCCCCGAACTCGTACACCAGCATGACCATCCCGGCTCAACTGACCCCGTGCAACAACGGGACCATCACCGTGTCGCCGGTGTTCCTGGCCACCAGCCCGGGTTCGCAGACCACGGCCCCTCCGGTCACTCAGTAGCATCGAACCCCAGAGTGAATCCCTAGGGCGCCGATCCGACCCTGCCCGGGGTGCAGAGGAGCCGAGGTGAAGCTGGGCGTTGAGAGGCGAACCGTTCCCATGCCCGTCCTCTGGACGATCGGTGCGGTTTCCACCGCGGTAGTGGTGGGCTATGCCTTCCTGTTCGCCTGGCACCGTCACGAGGTCGACATCGACGTGTACCTGATGGGCGGGTCCCATCTGTTCGGTGGCCACCTCTACGACGTGCAGGACCCCAACACCCATCTCTCCTTCACCTACTCGCCGTTCGCGGCCCTGTTGTTCGCCCCGTTGAGCGTGTTCCCCGAACAGGCGGCCGAACTGTTGATGGGAGCTGTCAACGTCGTGGCGTTGGCCGGACTGTTGGCGGTCTCGCTGCGGGCGGTGCGACCGACCATGGCGCGGAACCAGCTGTGGTGCTGGACGCTCATCTTGATGGCCCCGGCACTGGCCCTTGACCCGGTGCGGCTCACCTTTTCCTTCGGTCAGGTGAACATCATCCTGGCCGCGTTGATCCTGGCCGACCTGACCGGGGTGGTGAAGGTGGGATCGAAGACGATCCCCCGGGGGGTGCTGACCGGGGTGTCCGCCGCGGTCAAGCTCATCCCCCTCATCTTTGTGCCCTTCCTCTTCCTGGTCCGACAGTTCCGGGCCATGTGGGTGACCGCCATCACGTTCGTGATCTGTGGTCTCGGACTCGCGGTGCTGGCCCCCCACACCTCCTGGCTGTTCTGGACCAAGTACGTCTCGGACGCCGACCGGGTGGGCGGGACCGTCTTCATCTCCAACCAGAGCCTGCGGGCGGTGATCATCCGCCTTCACCATGCGCCCGTCTCGAACTCGGTCATCTCGCTGGCCGCGGTCGTCGTCGGCCTGGCCGGCCTCGGGCTGGCCATGTGGGCCTATCGGGCGTCGTCGCCCCTATTGGGCATCCTGGTCTGTGCCACCACCGGCATGGTCGTCTCGCCCATCACCTGGGCCCACCACCTGGTCTGGGTGGTCCCGATCCTCCTCTGGCTGGTGCTGGCCGACGACCGGCCGACCGGGGGTTGGCTCTGGGCCATCGCCGCCTGGCTGTTGTTCTGGAAGGCGCCGATCTGGTCGGTCCCCTACAACAAGGGGAGAGAACTCCACGAAAGCGGTTGGCAGCTGTTGGCCGGCAACTCGTTCTTTCTGGCCATGGTGGTGTTCCTGGTCGGGGTGGCGGCCATGCTCGCCTTCCGGCACCCGGGCGGATGGCGCCGGCAGACCGACCCCGCGGCCGCGGAGGCCGGACATTCCCGCTCTCGAACGGCCGAGTCCGAACCGGTGTCGTCAGTGCTCAGCGGAGGCTGACCCCGACCACCACCCGACCGGCTACGACGAAGGACGGACCAGGATGCGGCCCCGGACCCCACCCGCCATGATGGTCGACAGGGCATCGGGCAGTTGCTGGAGGCCGATCTCGTCGGCGGCCATTTCGTCGAGGAGGGCGGCGTCAAAGCCGTCGGCCAACCGGCTCCAGACCTCCCGCCGTTCGGCGATGGGGGTCTGGACCGAGTCGACCCCGAGGAGGGCGACGCCCCGGACGATGAACGGGTACACCGAGGTCTCGAGGGCATTGCCGCCGGTGAGGCCGCTGGCTGCCACCCCGCCCCCGTATCGGAGCGTCCGGAGGACGGCGGCCAGGGTTTGACCACCGACGCAGTCGATGGCACCCGCCCAGCGTTCGGCGCCGAGCACCCGGGTGGGGTCAGCACCCAGGTCCCGCCCGATCACCTCGGAGGCGCCCAGCCCGGTGAGATAGGGATGCTCGTGGTCCTTCCCGGTGCTGGCCACCACCTGGTAGCCCCGGGAGGCCAACAGGGCGACGGACATGCTCCCCACCCCGCCGGAGGCGCCGGTGACCAGGACCGGGCCCTGATCGGGGGTCAGACCCTGGATCTCCAGTCGACGGAGGGAGAGGGCGGCGGTGAAGCCGGCGGTGCCGATGATGGCAGCGCGCCGCGGGGTCAGCCCGTCGGGGAGGGGCACCACCCAGTCGGCCGGCACCCGGGCGTATTCGGCGAAACCGCCGTGGTGGGCGACCCCGAGGTCGTAACCGTGGACGATGACCGGCTGGCCGTCGGGCTCCTCGCCGCCGGCCACCACCGTGCCGACCAGATCGACGCCGGGGACCAGCGGGGAGATGCGGGCCACCCGGTTGCCGGGCTGAGCCACCATTCCGTCCTTGTAGTTGAGCGCCGACCAGTCGACCCGGATCAGCACGTCTCCGGCCGGCAGGTCGTCCGTCGACAGCCTCCGGACCCCCTGGTCGACCGAATCCCCGTTCCGTTCGACCACGAACGCGGAGAAGGACTCCGGGCTCGATGTGGTCGCCGAGCCGGCCTGGGGGTGATCTGATTCTGCGGTCATGGGGGCTACCGTACCGAGTTGATGACGACGGCGCGCCAGGCCTCCGACCCTTCGGGCGGCCCGGAAACAGTGGCCCGGTTCGGGTGGTGGCCGTCTCCGTTCACGGCTGCCCGGGTGGCCGCCGGAAAAGTGTCCCGTTCGGGGCTGCTGGCCGACCAGAGCTCGTTCTTCTGGTTGGAGAGTCGCCCGGAGGACGGGGGCCGGCAGGTAATGGTGACCGACCAGGGCGGCGCCCCGGTGGACGTCTCACCGGCCACCGTCAGCATCCGCAGCCGGGTCCATGAATACGGCGGGGGAGCGGCCACCGTCTCGGGTGGGGTGCTCTACTACGTGGACCAGGCCGACCAACGTTGGTACCGGTCGCCGATGGGGGACGGACGCCCACCGGTCCCGCTGACCCCCGAACCGCCACCGGGATCCTCGTCTCGTTACGCCGACGGGGTGGTCACCCCG
>DATARI010000094.1:0-17656 GCA_036264255.1 Acidimicrobiales bacterium
GGAAGTAATCCATTCCATCTTTTTTGTAATCTTCCTGCTGGACCACCTTGTATCCGGCCTCTTTCATTTCGCGAATCACCACGTCGCGGCCTCTCGGCGCCGGCCCGGTCACCTTCAGCTTGCCGGTTGGCCGGCCGCCGTTGACGAACTCCATCTCGTGGTGCTCGCCGTCGAGGTCGATCTCCAGCACCAGCCGCTTGGACAGGGCGTTGACCACCGAGACGCCGACCCCGTGGAGACCGCCGGACACCTTGTAGCCGCCGCCCTCGCCGAACTTGCCCCCGGCGTGGAGCACGGTCAGCACCACCTCCGCCGCGGAGCGACCCTTGTACTTCGGCATCGGCCCGGTGGGAATGCCCCGACCGTCGTCCTTGACCCGGACCCCGCCGTCGGCCAACAGGGTGACGTCGATGCGCTTGGCGAAGCCAGCCATCGCCTCGTCCACCGAGTTGTCCACCACTTCCCACACCAGGTGGTGAAGGCCGGTCGGGCCGGTCGACCCGATGTACATCCCGGGACGCTTGCGAACCGGATCGAGACCCTCCAGGACGGTGATGTCTTCCGCGGTGTAGCTACCGTTGGTCACACTGCGCTTGTCTTCTGACTTCAGCGCCATGGGCGCGCCCTTTCAAACCTGGTCTGGATAACGGGGAAACTGGGTGTCCGGTCCGAAGCGCTGAGGGCGCTGTTGCAAAAGGCGCCGGATCCCCTGTTTCCGATACACCAGTGTACCCCGAGAAGGCCCTTCTTCAGGCCGATGCTGAGGGTTTCTTCGACCTGAAGCCGGGTCGTGCCTGGCCGCTCAGCGGCGGACTCGGACTTCCAGCTGTGCGGCTCTCGGGGTGCCGGTGGCGGCGGCCACTTTGTCGAGGAGATCGTCACCAAAATGACGTACTTCGGTAGCCCAGGCCGGGTGATCGACGTTCACCACCAGCGACTGGGGGTCGAGCCGAACCGGTTGCACATGGCTGGCCATGGCCGGCCCGACGATCTCTTCCCAGCGGGCGAACAGGCGCCCGAGACCGAGGGATCCACCCAACCCGAGTTGGTTGGAGAGGGCATCGAGGGAGGCGTCGATCGACCGGGGTCCCTTGTCCCCTCTGCCCGGGTTCGTCACCCCTCCTCCTGGCCGGCCACAACCGCTCCTACCGTCCCCGCCGGCCCCACCTCGTAGGTGGCGGCGGCGGCGACCTCGGGCGGCGGAGGGAGGGCGGTGGTGAGGATCGACTGGCCGGGAGGCAGCCCCTCCAGCAGTGCCCGGGTCCGGTAGGGGTCGAGCTCGGAGAAGACGTCGTCGAGGAGCAGTACCGGGGCCGACCCCAGCCGGTCGGTGGCCAGCTGGTGGGTGGCCAGCCGGACGGCCAGGGCCAGGGACCGCTGTTCGCCCTGGGAGGTGTGGGTACGACCCACCAACCCCGACACCGTGAGTTCCAACTCATCCCGGTGAGGGCCCACCAGGGTGATCCCTCGCACCAGATCGTCGGCCCGGGAGGCGAGCAGGGCGTCCCGGAGGGTCCCCGTCCAGGACCGCCGGTAGTGGAGGCCCACCTTCACGTCCACCCCGGCCAGACGGGAGTAATGCTGTTCGGCCAGGGGAGTGAGCTGCTGGGTCAGGGTCTCCCGGGCTTCCACCAGGGCGGTCCCCGAGGCGTCCAGGCGGGTGTCCCAGACATCGAGGGTGGCTTCGACCTCCGGGCTCAAGCGGCCACCGGCCCGGCGGAGGAGCGCGGCCCGCTGGCGGAGGACTTTTTCCGTGTCCTCGGCGTGCTGGCTGGCCTTCGGCGCCACCACCGCCAGCGTCTCGTCGAGAAAGCGTCGGCGCTCGGCCGGTCCGCCCCGCACCACAGCAATGTCCTCGGGCGAGAAGACCGTGACCCGGAGGGCTTCCCCGAGGTCGGACCGGCGCCGCACCGTCTGCCGGTTGACCATGGTGCGGGAACGCCCGGTGGCGGCCAGTTCCGCCTCGATGTCCAACGACCGCTCGCCCACCATGGTGACGGCCCGCAGGATGGCCCGGTCCGCCCCCAGCCGCACCATGCCTTCCTTGGCAGAGCCGCGGAAGGACTGCAGGGTGGCCAGGTACCCGATGGCCTCGAGCAGGCTGGTCTTGCCGGCGCCGTTGCGTCCGGTGATCACCGTGGTTCCGGCTGGGTCCGGCGCGATGGTGGCTTCGGCGAAGTTCCGGAAGTCGGAAATGCTCAGGGAGGCGAGGTACATGAGGTCGGCCGTCAGGGCCTACCGATCCTGGATTACGAGACGCGGACCGGCATCAACAGGTAGCGGAACTCGGACTGTTCCGCGCCCTTCACGGTGGCCGGCTTGGTGGCATCGATCGTCTCGAGGAGCACCTCGTCACCCATCACTGCGTCGACACCGTCGATCAGATAAGTGGGGTTGAAGGCGATGGTGAGGTCGGTCCCTTCGAAGTCGGCGTCAACGGTCTCACTGGCATCGCCGACCTCTTGGGAGACGACGGTGAGGTCCACTCCCCCTTGCCGCATGGACAGGCGCACCGGGGTGGTGTTGTCCCGGACCAGGAGGCGCACCCGGCGCAGGGCGTCGAGGAGGGAGTCCTTCCCGACGTGAAGCCGGTTCGGATATTCGGCGGGGATGAGTTGGCGGTAGTCGGGATAGCTCCCGTCGAGCAGTCGGGTACTCACCTGCACGTCTCCGGCGGTGAAGGTGACATCGTGCTCACCGATCGAGAGCCCGACCGTCGGTCCCCCACTCCCCTCCTCGCCCTCGGACCCGGCCTTGCCGTCCTTGCCGTCCGCACCGAGGGACGACAACCGTTGCAGCTCGGCGAGGGCCCGGGCCGGAACCAGGATCTGGGTGGTCTCGAGGGCGTCGTTCTTGCCTTCGATGTCCCGGAGGGCCAACCGGTAGGAGTCGGTGGCCACCAGCCGGATGCCGCTCCCTTCCGCCGCCATCAACACCCCGGTCAGAAGCGGGCGGGCATCGTCGTTCGAGGCCGCCCGCACCACTTGGCGCAGGGCGTTGACCAGGCTGTTTGCCGGCAGAACGGTGGTCGGGGCCGGGGGTTCGGGCAGGCTCGGAAAGTCGTCGGTGGGAAAGGTCCGCAGGCTGAACCGCGACCGGGCGGCGGCGATCTCGATCTTGTCCTGACCGGACTCGATGGTGACAGCTCCGGGCTCCAGGGAGCGCACGATGTCGGTGAGGAGTTTGGAGGGTGCGACACAGACTCCGTCGGACAGCCCGATGGCCTCGGTCGACACATGGACGGTGAGGTCAAGATCGGTGCCGACCACCATCAGCCGGTTTCCTTCCGATTCGATCCGGACCCCGCCGAGGGCCATCGAGGTTGTCGTACGTGAGCTGACGGCTCGCCCGGCGGTGGTCAAGACCTCCACCAAGGAGTCGCGTTCGCAGCGGAACTTCACCTAGGAGTCCTTTCTCGGGTTGTTCGTTTGACTGTCTTTTAAGTAGTTGAAATTAAGAGTGGTGGTAATAAGGGCTGTGGATTGTGGACAGAGGGTGGTCGGTGCAGCGTAGGACAGGTTTCTGTTTCCACCCTCGATCCCCCGTTTCCCTCCGGGGGTGGTGAGGGGTGGTTGGAACGGTGGGGGGCTATGGAAAACCCCGCGAAAGCTCACAGATTTGCCACAGGGTGAATGCCTGGTGTCCACAAGTGGTGTGGATACCGGTTCCGGGCGCTGTGTGGTGACGTTCCATCCGAGGGAGCGACTCGACATGGTTGTCAAGCGCCGCTCTTGATACGAAGGATCAACTCGGTCACCTGGTTGTAGATCTGCTGGCGTTCTTTCATCAGGTTGGTGATCTTCTGGACGGCATGCATGACGGTCGAGTGGTCCCGGCCCCCGAACTCCCGGGCGATGGCCGGGAAGCTGAAGTCGGTGAGCTCCCGGAACACGTACATGCTGACCTGCCGGGCGGTCACCAGCGGCCGGCGGCGATTGGGGCCACGGAGCTCGTCGATGCTGAAGCCGAAGGTCTCCGAGGTGGTCTGGAGGATCATCTGGGGGGTGATCCGGGTGGGTTGGTCGGCCGAAACGATGTCGGCCAGGATGGTCTCGGCCAATTCGAGGGTCAGGGGCCGGTGATTGAGGCTGGCGAAGGCGGTGGCCCGGATCAAGGCCCCCTCCAGAACCCGGATGTTGTCCTTCACGTGGGTGGCGATGAACTGGAGCACCTCGTCGGGGACGAAGACCTGCTCCCGTTCGGCTTTGGTTTGGAGGATGGCCAACCGGGTTTCGAGCTCGGGGGGCTGGACTTCGGTGATGAGTCCCATGAGGAAGCGGCTGCGGAGACGGTCCTCCAGGGTGGCCATCGCCTTCGGGGGGCGGTCCGAGGTCAGGACGATCTGCTTGGATGCCCCGTAGAGCGAGTTGAAGGTGTGGAAGAACTCCTCTTGGAGGGATTCCTTCCCTTCCATGAACTGGACGTCGTCGATGAGCAGGACATCGCATTCCCGGTAGCCACGCTTGAAGGCGGTGGTGGTGTTGGTCCGGATGGCATCGACGAACTCGTTCATGAAGGTCTCGGTGGAGACGTAACGAACGTGGCGGCCCTTGAAGTTCTCCAGGACGTAGTTCCCGATGGCGTGGAGCAGGTGGGTCTTGCCCAGCCCGGCGTCCCCATAGATGAACAGCGGGTTGTAGGACTGGGCCGGCGTCTCGGCCACCGACTGGGCCGCAGCGTGGGCGAAGCGGTTGGAAGAGGCGATGACAAAGGTGTCGAAGGTGTACCGGGTGTCCGGTGCTACCGACGGGGACCGGTCATTCTGGCCGCGCCCGGAGTTGCGCCGGTTGGAGGTACGGGCGTTCGAACCGGCGTCGGGGAGGGTTCCCATGGCTTCCTCGAGCTCGACGGCGGCGAGGAGGTCTTCGGTGGGCTCGTTGAGGGGCGCCACCACCTCCAGGCGGATGCCCAGGGGGGCACCCACGGTGCTGACCACGGTGTCCTGGATGAGGCCCAGGAATCGTGCCTCGACCCGGTCGCGGATGAGGGTGTTGGGGACCCCCAACACTATTTCATTGTCGGCCATGGATATTGGTGTGATTCCAGCTAAAAAGGCCCGCCAACTCGCCTCGGAAACCTGTTCCCGGAGAGCCTCGGAGCACAGGGTCCACAAGCCTTCGGTGTCGTTCACGTGGGCCTCCGCCCTTGAGCAGCCGAAGCGGTCCACAAGGAAATCCACAGATGTGGATTACTGCTGGTCGAATCTCGATTCATCCTGGTTTCGGAGGCGCCGGGGACCGCTGGACTTGATCGCTGCATGTCGTTCGTTTCACAGGATCGGCCGAACGGGGCACGCGGCCGAGTCCGGATATCCTGCTGTGGTCGGAACGGTACACCGTGCGCAGGGCTTTTGCCGACGAGAAAGCCGACTAGAGCGTCGGTCCTGTTCGCGCCTACTATGTACGGAATTGCCCGAGTCGATGTGACGGGCCCCCCTGGCGCAACCGGACGTTCAAGTCCACGGTTCAGGGCGAGGAAGGAAGTGGAATTGTGAAACGGACCTATCAGCCGAACGTGCGAAAGCGCGCCAAAACTCATGGTTTTCGAAAGCGGATGTCGACCAAGGCGGGCCGGGCCGTGATCCAGGCGCGTCGCCTGAAGGGCCGGCAACGGCTCTCGGCCTGATACCGGCGATGTCGGTTGTCCCATCAGCCGGCGTAGGAGTGAGCCGAATCCAGTCGCAGCGCACGTTCGACTCGTTCCGCACCTCGGGCACCGGCGGGTCGTCGGGCCCCCTCCGGGTGAAATTCGTTCGGCAAAACTCCTGGTCAAAGGCGGAGGTCGCCTACGCGCTGGGGAAGAAGGTCGGAGGCGCGGTGGTGAGGAACCGCCTCCGCCGCCGGCTCCGGGCGATCTTGTCCACCGGGGGCATCGAGTTATCCCCAGGCGCCTACCTGGTCAGCGCCGGCCCGGGGGCCACCGCCCTTTCCTTTGCTGAACTGAAGGTAGCGATGGGCCAAGCTGTGCGGACGGCGACCGGCGCCCGAACGACGGGGCCGGCGAACGGGAAGACGAGAGGACCTGATGTCAATCACCCTGGAGGCTGAGGAGCAGGAGCGAACCCTCCCGGCCGATCCCGCCCGGCTGGGCCCGGTGACCCGGCTCCTGTTGGCGGCCATCCGTGTCTATCAGGGGCTCCGGGCCGGACGCCCGACCGGGTGCCGGTATCTCCCGACCTGCTCCGCGTATGCCGACGAGGCCATCCGCCGGTTCGGCCCGGTGCGGGGAACCCGGCTGGCGGCTCGACGCTTGGCGCGGTGCCACCCTTGGGGCGGCCACGGGGTTGACCCGGTGCCCGACGGGAGGACGGCATGAGCTCCATCAGCCACGACATCGGGTCGATCTTCCAACCGCTGCTCAAGGCGGTCGCTGACCTCCTGGCCATCCTGTACTCGGTCATCCCCGTGTACCCGGTGGACATCGCCCTGTTGACCATTGCCGTCATGGCCGTGCTCACGCCACTCACCGTCAAGAGCACCAAGAACATGGCGGCCATGCAGGCCCTCGGCCCGGAGATGAAGAAGCTCCAGCAGAAGTACAAGGGTCCCGAGAATCGGGCCGCGCTCAATGAAGAGATGATGAAGCTCTACAAAGAGCACAAAGTGAACCCGGCCTCTGGCTGTTTGCCAATGTTGTTGCAGCTCCCGTTCTTCCTGGTTCTCTATGACGTGATCCGAGGGATTACCAACACCGTCACCATTCCGGCCAAGTCGTCGATCGTCGGTGGTCTGAAGACATTGGTACCCGCCCACGTGATTGCGGAGCCCAGATACATCGGGCACACCACCCGGATGTACAAGGACATCGTGGCTGCTCACGGGCAGTTAAATGCCTTCGGCATGGACTTCTCCCAGAAGCTGTTCTCCCACCACAGCTCGATCTTCGTCGGCATCCCCTACTTGTTGTTGGTGCTGGCGTCGGTGGGTCTGCAATATCTGCAAATGAGCCGGCTGAACGCCCGGAACCCGGGGGCGAATCAAGCCAACCCCCAAGCCGCGATGCTCCAGAAATATATGCCGCTTATTTTCGGACTTATTTACCTCAATATCGCCGCCATCATCAACGTCTACTTCATATTCTCGAGCGCGATTCGGATCGGCACCCAAGAAGTGTTGTTCCGGAAGGGGATCGTGGCCGGACCTCCGCCGGCCTCCAGTTCTGGCCCCAAGGGCATCCCGGCCAAAGGGCCTTCCGGGAGAGGGGGGTCAGGTCCGAAATCGGACCGGACCGAGCGGGAGATCGCCAGAGCCAAGCCGGCCTCCTCGTCGAAGCCGAGCGCCGGCACCACCAAGCGGAATGGGACGGGAGGGACGGCCCGTCCGGCTCGGAAGCCGACCCCGGCCAATGCCCGGGACAACGGGGCGAATGGCCGGGCGAAGTCGACCGCCGGCGGGAATGGGTCTGCCTCGAGTGCGCCCAAGCCAAACGGATCCCGAGGCACCGGGTCGAACGGTTCGGGATCGACCCGGAACCCGAGGCCGGGGTCTGCCCCTCGAAGTACCAGGAACAACCCCAACCGAACGGCGAGCACATCGCCGGAGGAAGGGACCGCCCCGAAGGAACATCCTCGGGCGAAGGCGAAGCGCGAACGAAAGGCTCGATGAGCGGTGGAGTGGGTGGAAGCAAGTGGGAAGTCCCTCGGCGAGGCCAGGGAGTCCGCTCTGGATCTCTTGGGGGTGGCCGAAGATGACGCCGAGTTCGTGGTGCTCTCGGAGCCGAAGGCGGGCCTGTTCGGTCGGCTGAGGGGCGAGGCGAGGGTGCAGGCCAGGGTGCGGCCGATGACTCCCCCACCCAAGCGTGGACGGCGCCAGCGTCCGGACCGGAAGCGGTCCGGGGGCGAGGGAGCCAGCTCCTCCCCGGGCGAGCGTTCTGCCCGGAGGAACGGATCCAGCGACGATGGGCGTCAGGGGGCACAATCCCGCCCCTCGGGTGGTCAGGCCAGGAGCCGCAACGGTTCTCGCCGCGGGAAGTCCGAGACCAGCAATGGGACGGATCCGAGCCGCCGGAGCCGGGACGGCTCCTCCAACCCAAACGGTTCGTCATCCGACGGCGCCGGGCAAGCAGGGAAGCAACCATCCGGGAGACGTCCGGAGGAGAAGGAGGGCATCGTGGAGGAATCACTGACCATCGGCCAGCAGGGAGAGGCGGCGAAGGATTTCATGGCCGGGCTGATCCGTGAATTCGGTCTGGACGCCGACATCGAGGTTCGTGAGCTGGACGAGGAGACGGTGGAAGTGGCGGCCGCCGGTGACAACCTCGGCCTTCTGGTCGGTCCCCGCGGGGCCACGCTGTCGGCGGTCCAGGACCTGACCCGCACCTTCGTGCAACGCCAGTCGGAGAGCCGCACCGACCGGATTCTGGTCGACGTCGGTGGCTACCGGGAGAAGCGGTCTGCCGCTCTCCGGCGGTTCACCGAGGGCATCGTCGCCGAGGTCAAGGAGTCGGGCTCCGAGCGGGCCCTCGAGCCGATGAGTGCCGCGGACCGCAAGGTTGTCCACGACGCGGTCAACGAGATAGAGGGTGTCCAGACCCGATCGGAGGGGGATGACCCCTCCCGGTATGTGGTGATCGAGCCGGCTTCCTGACCTCAGCTCTCAAAGGAATCGTGACAATGGCACCGGGCTTGGCCCGGTGCCATTGTCGTCTTTGGCGTACATCCGCCCGCCTCCTTTAGCTCCCGCCAACCTCCTATGCCTCCGCCCTCTGAAGACGCTGATCGAATCAACCGGGAGCTGGTTGACACGGTGGGCCCGATCCTCGAGCGATCGGCCCAGCTCGGATTCCTCGGGGGGATGCCGGTCACGGAGCAGATCGATCACGCCCGGGGCTTCTGTGAAGCCGCCGAAGGGCATCGGGGGGGACCCCCGGACTCGGCCATGGACCTCGGGACCGGTGGAGGAATTCCGGGCCTGGTGTTGGCCGCCGTCTGGCCAGAAGTCGAGCTGACCCTCTTTGACGCCAACCAGCGCCGGACCGACTTCCTCTTCGAGGAGGTCGAGGCCTGGGGCGTTGCTGGCCGGGTCAAGGTGCTCCGGGGTCGCGCCGAGGAGATTGGGCGGGTCCCAGAGTTGCGGGAAGCCTTCGATCTGATCACCGCCCGGTCCTTCGGCTCGCCAGGGGTCACCGCCGAGTGTGCCGCCCCGTTGCTGAAAATCGGAGGCATCGTGGTGGTGTCCGAGCCACCCGAAGTGAACCCCCCGGAAAGATGGCCGGTCGAGGGTTTGGCCACCGTGGGACTGGCGCCGGGGTCGATCTATCGTCACCGGGATCGCTTCGGCTATCAGATCCTCGAGAAGCGGACGGAGACGCCGGACAAGTTTCCCCGGCGGACCGGCATTCCCACCAAACGCCCCCTCTTCTGAGTGCGGTGCAGCTCGACAGGGATCTGGTGCCGGCGTTTCACGTGGAACATGTGGGTCCGGAAGTGCGACCTGGTGGCTTCCCACCCTATCGACCATCGGGTCCCCACTCCCCCACCGCCCCTTTTTTGGGAGGGGGTCCTTCGGAGGGCCCAGGGTCGGTTCGGAGCAATGTGGCCTGGGGAAGAATGAAACACCGGACCCTCGTCTTCCACGCTCCGCCGGCCTGACCTGGGCCTATCAGGATCCGCGATCTGTTTCACGTGAAACACTCAACCAAAAGACTTGACCAGCCCCTCAATGAAGGGGAGTATGTGCTCCTTGACCCCTGATGCTGCTCTGAGGAGACGATGATGCGCGGCCGCCGCAGAGATCGAGATCAATCGTCCCCTCGGGGGAAGAAGGATCCGAAGTCATCTCCCCCGCCGTCGGAATCGACGGCTGCATCACCCCCGATCGAACCGGAGCCGGTCGAGCCCCCACCGGTGGAGCCGGCCGCCGCCGCCGCTCCGGAGCCGGAACCGGTGCGACAGACCGCTCCAACCGTCCCGCCGGAGGCGGCAGAGCCGGATATCTCCGCACCGAGGACCGCCCCCGAGCCGGGACCCACCCCACCTCAGGTCGTCGAGCCTCCCTCTCAACCAGAGCCAAAGCCCGCCCAGGTCGAAGCCGAGGTAGACGTCGAGCCGACCCCGGTGGCTACCGCCGCAGAGGCAGGGCCGGCGGGAAATGGATCCAGCCCCGCCCCAGCCGATGGATCGCTGGTCCAGGCCGCCTCGAAGAACCCACTCCCCCGTATCTTGGCGGTGGCCAATCAGAAGGGCGGGGTGGGGAAGACGACGACCTCGGTCAACCTCGGAGCGGCGCTGGCCGAGCTCGGATTCCGGATCCTGGTCATCGACCTCGACCCTCAAGGGAACGCCACCACCGGGCTGGGTATCGACGCCCGCAACTTCGAGCGGTCCATGTACGACGTCATCATGAGGGACGTCTCGCTGGAGGATTGCATCGAGCCCACCAGCACCAAGAACCTGTTCGTGGCGCCCGCCACCATTGACCTGGCCGGAGCCGAGATCGAGCTGGTGCCGGCGTTCAGCCGGGAGATGAAGCTGAAGCGGGCTATCGAGACCGTCATTGACGACTTCGACTTCGTGCTGATCGACTGCCCCCCCTCGCTGGGGCTGATCACCGTCAACGCTCTGGCCGCCGCCGACGAGGTCCTGGTCCCGATCCAGTGCGAGTACTACGCCCTGGAAGGATTGAGCCAGCTGATGCGGAACGTCCACCTGGTGGCGTCCAACCTCAACGCCGGCCTCGACGTCTCCACCATCGTGCTCACCATGTACGACGCCCGGACCAAGCTCTCCGACCAGGTGGCGGCCGAGGTCCGGGAGCATTTCGGCAACCGGGTGTGCCGCAGCATCATCCCCCGGACGGTGCGGCTGTCGGAGGCACCGTCATTCGGTCAGCCGATCACTGCGTTCGATCCGGCGTCCCGAGGGGCGACTGCCTACCGGGAACTAGCGAAGGAGGTCAGCGGTGGCGCGTCGTAGCGGGTTGGGCAAGGGACTCGGTGCGCTGCTTCCGAACGAGGTCATGAGTGACCGTTCGTCGGCCCTCCGCGAGGTCCCCCTCACCAGTATCAAGCCGAACCCGCTCCAGCCGAGGGTCCAGTTCGATGAGGACACCATGTCGGCGCTGGCCGCCTCCATCAAGGAGCTGGGCGTCCTCCAGCCGGTGCTGGTGCGGGAGGTGGCCGGATCCCCTGACCAGTTCGAGCTCATCGCCGGTGAACGCCGGTGGCGGGCAGCCCGCCGGGCCGGCCTCCAGACCATGCCGGTCCTGGTCCAGACGTCCAACGAGGCCCACAGCCTCGAACAGGCGCTGGTGGAGAACCTCCACCGTCAGGATCTCAACGCTCTGGAGGAGTCGAACGCCTACCAGCAGTTGATCGAGGACTTCAACTACACCCACGATCAAGTGGCGACCCGGGTGGGGAAAAGCCGTACCGCGGTGACCAATACCCTCCGCCTCCTGCAGCTGCCGGCGGCGGTGCAGCGCCTCCTCGCCGAGGGTCAGATCAGCGCCGGGCACGCCCGGGCGTTGCTCGGGACCCCGGATCGCGCCTACCAGGAGTCACTGGCCAAGGCGATCGTGGCCGAGAGCCTGAACGTCCGGGCCGTCGAGGAACTGGTGAGGGAGCGGTCCGCCCCGAGCCAACCCGACGAGGTGGCCGCCCCCGAATCGGCCCGGCCCGGGCCCAAGGGGGCCAAGAAGGCGGAGCCGGCCGAACCACGCCGGCTTCCGCCCCCGGGGATCCTCGAATTGGAGGAGCTCCTCTCCACCCACTTGAACACCCGGGTCAAAGTTGACATGACGGCCAAGCGCGGGAAGGTCATGGTGGAATTCGCCACCCTCGAGGATCTGGAGCGCATCTACAAGTTGATGGTCGGTCCACAGGGGAGTAACGGGGTAGTGGCCTAATCATCACGGAGAGTGGTAATGCACCTGACATAATGCGGTAAACTCAAGGTTTACGGTTACTCAGAGTGATTTGTCCCCTGAAGTGTCAATAGAGAGTCATCCACAACCTGTGTATGAAGTTGTGGATTACCTTCACCACCGAGTCTGTCCTAGAGGTCGACACTCGGGGCCCGGAAGAGAGCGGGGGAGTGGGGAGCGGGGCCGCACGTCGCCTCCGGTCGCGTCAATCCCAGGGGGTGTCGACCCATTCGGTGAGGGCGTCCACGATGGCCCGGGCCAGGGTGGGGGTGTGTTCGACCACCAGCGAGGCAGGTCCGACTTCGCAGATCACCGCCGGCATCCGGGTTTCACGCAGGACCGGCAGGGACATGCCGTGGCTGCCGGCATCGGCCACCCCGAGTTTGGCCGGAAGGGTGCTCTGGAACAGCTCGGCCAACCGTCGCCCTCCCGGTGAGGAGTACCGGTAGCCGGTGTAGTACGCCGTCGAGCACTGTCGCTTGCCGGCGTCCAGCCGGAGCCCGACGTAAACCTCGGCCCGGCTGGCGTTGGCCTCGGATGCCTGGATGGAGCCGTCGGGATGGTGGTGGGTGGTGACGAGCGCACTCCGGCCGACCAGCAGCCGGCGGAGGGCGCCGACGGTGGCGTCGAGGCCGCCCTCCTCACCGATGGCCAGTCGTCGGCCGGCCAGGGTCCGGGGCGCCTGGCGGAGAAGCTCCCGGTCCCTTACCGCGCCCACCAACTCGGTGCCGGCGTGCCGGGAACCGCACCGGATCAGCTCGGCCACCGTCGAGGCACCGACGATCCCGTCGACCGGGAGACCGACGTTCCGCTGGAAGTCGCCCAACCCCGCCGAGGTGAGGTCGCCGAAGATGCCGTCCACCCTGCCGGTGTCGAATCCGAGGGCGCTGAGGCGTTGCTGCAACTCGGCGACGTCGTCGCCCCGGAGCATGGGAGTCCGGCGGTAGAGGAAACGGTCGCCCAGCCGGCGTCCGGCTTCCACCAGGGCTGACCAGGTCTGGGGCCCGCAGACCCCGTCGACCCGGAGGCCCCGGCGGTACTGGAAGCCCTCGACGGCGGTCCGGGTACCCCGGCCGAAAGTGCCGACGGTGTCCAGCCCGATCGACAGGCCGAGGGCCCGGAGTCGGTGCTGGATATCGGCGACCGCCGGGCCGACGTCATCGACGGCCAGGTGAATGGCGGCGCCCGGACTCACGCGGGCAAGACCGGCAGCATCGCGACCAAGCCGCCCCTTCCGGGGCGGCGCCTCGTTAGAGGTGCTCGGCCAGCTCCTGGAGGAGTTGACCCTTGCCCTTGGCCCCCACGATGCGGGCGGCCGGCTCGCCATCCTTGAAGAGGATGAGGGTGGGGATGCTCATGACATCGAACCGGCGGGTGATGTCCAGGTTGTCGTCGATGTTCAGCTTGGCGATGTTCAGCTTCCCGGCCTGCTCGGTGGCGATCTCTTCGAGCACCGGCGCGATCATCTTGCACGGGCCACACCACTCCGCCCAGAAGTCAACCAGGACGGGAACGTCGGATGACTTGACATGCTCGTCAAAACTAGCGTCGCTCAGGGTGGTGATCGCATCGCTCATGGTTGCTGCTCCTCCTGGTCGGGTGTCGACCCTGTACCGTACATTTTCCGGTGCACGATGTATCAACGGCCCGGGTGCCGATTTCATTCCATTGGCCAGGGCCGATGGAATTTGGCCCCTCAAACCCCGTCTTCTCGTTCCTCCAGCCAGCGCTCGGCTTCGATGGCCGCCATGCACCCCGAACCGGCGGCGGTGATGGCCTGGCGGTAGAAGTCATCCTGGACGTCCCCGCAGGCGAAGACCCCCTCGACGTTGGTGCGGGCGCCGTCGAAGGTGCGGATGTAGCCGTTGTCCCGCAATTCCAGCTGGCCCTTGAACAACGAGGTGTTGGGCTCGTGCCCGATGGCCACGAACAGCCCGGAGATGTCCAGGGTGGAGGCCTCGCCGGTGGTGACGTCCCGGAGGCTGACCCCCGAGACCTTCTCCTCGCCGAGCACCCCCTCGACCACGCTGTTCCAGCGGAACTTGATCTTGTCGTGGGCGTGGGCCCGCTGCTGCATCACCTTGGAGGCCCGGAGGGTGTCACGCCGGTGGATGACGGTGACCGAATCGGCGAACCGGGTGAGGAACAGCGCCTCCTCGAGGGCGGAGTCCCCGCCACCGACCACCGCGATGTCCTTCTCCCGGAAGAAGAACCCGTCGCAGGTGGCACACGTCGACACCCCGTAGCCGAGGAGGCGTTCCTCGTCGGGCAAGTTGAGCATCAGCGATTGGGCCCCGGTGGCGATGATCAGGGCATCGGCGGCATAGGTGGGTTCGTCGGCGTTGGGATCGCCGACCCAGATCCCGAAAGGGCGGGCCGAGAGGTCGACCCGGCTGACCTTGGCGGTGACGTACTCGGTGCCGAAGCGGGCGGCCTGCTCCCGGAACGCCTGCATCAGTTCGGGCCCCATGATCCCGTCCACGAATCCCGGATAGTTCTCCACCTCGGTGGTCAGCATCAGCTGGCCTCCCGGCTGGTCGCTGGTGGAGGACGGCTCACCCTCGATCACCAGCGGGAACAGTTGGGCCCGGGAGGAGTAGATGGCGGCGGTGAGGCCGGCCGGGCCGGAGCCGATGATGACGACCTGCCTCGACTCGGTCACTTGGTCGACCTCGCCGAGCCCCGGTCGGACCGGAGGGTCCAGGCGATGACGCCGACGGCGATGAACACCGCTCCGATGAAGAAGTCGGAGGCCCACACCCGACCACTGAAGGCATAGACGGTGAGCAGGCGGACCAGGGCGATCGACAGCAGGGTCACGGTGGTGACGGCGGCGGCGAACACGATGACGCCGAAGACGACAGCCCTCGCCACCAGGGTCAGCGGCCGGACCGTCTTGTCCCGGAGGAGGCTGACCAGCGTCTCGACCAGGTCGGCGCCACGGGCGGGCCAGTCCCCGGCCCCGGAGGGTTCAGAGGTCAAGGTTGGTACCGGTCGCGGGTGCTGATCCATGGGGTGAGGATAGCCGGGCGACCCGCTCCACCCGGCGTTTCCGGGGGCGCCGGGCCGGGCTCAGCCGGCGCTGATCATGCACAGTCCGATGGTGCCGGGCCCGGTGTGGGTCCCGACCACCGGGCCGAGGTCGGCCACCACCAGAGGATGCTCAGACTTGACCCCGTCCAGCAGGGCCACGAACTCGTCGATGTCGGTGGCGGCGCCGTTGCAGACGGCGATCCGGCTGACCGGGCCGACAGCCTCCGCCTTGCCGGCCAGGTACTTGAGCGACCGGGAACGGGTCCGCTGCTTCGATTCCTCCTCGACGATCCCGTTGGCGATGGTGACCACCGGCTTGATCGACAACAGGGTGCCGAGCATGGCCTTGGCCCCACCGATCCGGCCGCCCTTCTCCAGGTGCTCGAGGGTGTCGACCACCCCGAACACCGAGGTGTGGGGGATGATCGAGTCGGCCCGGGCCACCAACTCCTCGGGGGTGGCGCCGGAGGCGGCCAGTTCGGCCAGGTCGAGGACGATCAGGCCTTCGCCCATGGTGGCCGACCGGGAGTCGACGGTCACCACCGGGATGCGGTCGGCCACCGCTTCGGCGGCGGTCCGGGCCGACTGGTTGGTGCCGGACAACTCGCTGGAGATGTTGATGCAGACCACGCTGTCGTAGCCGTCGTCGGCGGCGGCCAGGAACGCATCCTGGAACACCCCCGGCGAGGGGGCCGAGGTCTCGGGGAGCACCGGGCTCGCCGCGCACCGGGACCAGAATTCGTCGGCGGACAGCACGCTCCCGTCGACGAACTCCTCGGAGCCGAACCGGATCGACAGCGGCACGATCGTGATCCCCTGCTCCTCGGCCACTGCCGCCGACAGGTCGCAGGCGCTATCGGTTACCACCCGCACCCGGGCCATCGAAATCCTCCTCGTCGTCCCTCGGCGCCGGTTCCATCCTCCGGATGTTGCGGACGCTGGAGCCAGGCCTCTCGGCTTCGAGTCTGCCACGGAACGCCATGGATGGCGGCAGACGGGACTGGCCCCCGGCCCCCGGCCTGGGCGGGTACCGGCGACTACCTCCCACCGGCTCGGGCGGGTAGCGCCGGCCACCTCCCACCGGCTCGGGCGGGTAGCGCCGTCCGCCTCCCACCGGCTCGGGCGGGTAGCGCCGTCCGCCGGACGGGTGATCGTCGGGAGGGTACGGCTCGTCATCGTCTTCGGGGTAGTCGGGGTCGGGTGGGTACCGCCGCCCCCCGCCACCGCGGTGGTCGGTCGACAGGTAGGCCGACTCCTCGTGGCGCCGCCGCTCGGCGCGGGCGCCGGCGATCCCGGCGGTGGCCAGGTAGGCGAGGGCGCCGGCCACCACCGCCAGGACCACCCGGGCCAGCAGCGCGATCCCGTGGGTCGCACTCGACACGTTGACGGCGAGCACGGTGACCACCGCCATCACCACCGACGCGCCCACCACCCGTTTGATCGGACGGGTGAGGTTGTCGCCGCCCAGCCCCCCGATGCGGTTCCGGATGACCAGGAGGGCGGCCACCGCCGCCACCGTGTAGGCGATGGAGATGGAGAGGGCGAGGCCCCGCACCCCGAGCGGGCCGACCAGGGCCACCCCGAAGATGATGTTGACCCCGTTCTCGAGCAGGTAGAGGTAGAAGGCGGTGCGGGTGTCCTGCATCGACTGCAGGACCCGGACCATGTAGAGGAACAGGCAGAACCCGGGCAGGCCGAGGGCGAACATGGCCAGCGCCGCTGCGGTGCTCGCCCCCTGGGCCGACGTCTCCGATCCGTGGACCAGCACCAGGTCGATGAGGGGCCGGGCCAGGATCAGCATCCCGATGGAGGAGGGGATGATGATGGCCAGCATCCCCCGCATGCCGAAGGCCAGCCGGTGTCGGAACCCGGTGGTGTCCCGCAGCGCCCAGCGGGCGGACAGCGACGGGGTCACCGCGCTCATCACCGACACCGCCACCACCCCGTAGGGGAGTTGGAAGAAGGTGTAGGCGTAGGTGTAGGCGGACACCTGGCCCGGGGGCCGGACCCCGTCGGCCAGGGCCAGGATCACCACCAGGGCGATCTGGCTCGAGACCACGAACGCGAAGGTCCATCCGGCCAGCCGCACGATGGTCTTCATGGCCTGGTGGGCCGGCTCCCACCGGAAGTGGATGTGGAGGTGGGCCCGGCGCAAGGAGGGCAGCAACAGCGCGGCCTGAACGACGACCCCGAGGGTGGTGCCCAACCCCAGCAGCACCAGGGGGCCGTGCTGGTGGGCCACCGAGGCCAGGGTCGGATGGGGGACCAGGGCGTGGAACCACAGCAACACCACGATGACGATCACGTTGTTGGCGATGGGCACGAACATGGGGGCGGCGAACTTGTGGCGGGCGTTCAGCAACGCCGCGAACAGACCGATCAGCCCATAGCAGGCCAGTTGGGGAACGAACCAGTGGAGGAGGCTGACCGCCACCTGGCGCTGTTGGGCCACGTCGGTGTGGTTGGACACCGTGTAGAGATCGATGATCGAGGGGGTGAGGAACCAGAAGGCCACCGTCGCCACCGCCAGGACGACGATGGTCACGGTGGTCACCGCCGAGATGGCCCGCCAAGCCTCCTCCCCCCGGCGGGTGGACAGCCAGTCCACGAAGACGGGGACGAAGGTGGCCGACAGGACACCGCCGATGACGATGTCGGTGATGATGTTGGGTGTGGTGTTGGCCAGGTTGTAGGCATCGGCGAAGCCACCACCGCTGAGGGCAGCCGACAGCGCAACGATTCGCCCGACGCCGGTGATGCGG
>DATARI010000120.1:0-8393 GCA_036264255.1 Acidimicrobiales bacterium
CCGCGGTCGTGGCGCCGCCCTCGGTGCTGATCGCCGGACCGCTCATCGAAGCCGGCGTCCTCGGGGCGGTGGGAGGCCTGCTCGGCGCGTTGGCAGGCGCGGTGATCGCCCGGCCGGTGCTCGCCACCCTCAACAACGTGACCATCCATCTGGTCGGTATCCCCCTCAACGTGAGGACCACCGGTTGGACGCTCCTGGTGGGGATGGTGGTCGGAACCGTCATCGGGCTGCTGGCCACCGTCCGTCCCCTGGTGGGGTCCATGCGCCTCGACATCGCCGCCGAGCTGTCGAGCCGGGAGCAGCGAGAGCGCAGCTCGGTCCGTCACACCCTGCGCAACGGCATCGTATTGACCTTCCTCACCGCCGGCGGGCTGGCGCTGAGCTGGTTGGGGGTGCGCAATGGATCGCTCCAGTCATGGCAGCCGCTGGCCGCTGTCGGGGGGTTCCTGATCGCCGCCATCTTCGCCATCCTCGCTTGCGGTGCCTGGGCGCCGGTGGTCGTGCGGAGTCTGTGGCACCGGGGGGGCGCCGGCGGGGGAGTCGTCCGACTCGGAGTCGCCAACCTGGTGCGGGATCCGAGCCGGACCGGGGTGATGGCGGTGGCGATCGGGGCGGCGGTGAGCGTGGCGGTGATCACTTCCAGCTTCAACCAATCGGTCGTCCGTGACATCACCGCGCAATTCCAGACTTCGGTGCCGGGCCGCGGCGTGAGCGTGTCGACGCTGGCCGGCAAGACCGGTTTCAACGCCGATGCCCGGATTCCGGCCGCCGACGTCGCCACCCTCGGGCGCCTGCCCGGGGTCGCCGGGGTCGAAAGCTTCCAGGTGGTGATCGCCGGCCACACGGCGGGGCAGCTCACCCTGGTCGAGGCCAGCAGCTCGCTCCCGACCACTCTCACCGTCTATGAAGGCCGGGCCGACCCGGGTGCCTTCGCCCGGGGCCAGGTGATCGTCGGCGCCGGCCTCGCCCGGCGCGACCACCTGCGGGCCGGTTCGGATCTGGTGCTCGGAACCCCGAGTGGGTTTGCCCGGGTGCCCATCCAAGGGGTCTGGGACAACGGGAATGCCGGGGGCAACAACGTGACGATGCCGCTGAGCCTCGAAACCCGGCTCTACGGCCAACAGCTCCCGAACGATCTGACCCTGTTGCCGGCCCCCGGGGTGTCGGTGTCGACCGTCGCGGCTCGAGCCAGCCGGACCCACGTGTCGTCGTTCCTGACGTTCTCGACTCCGAGCCAGGCGCTCGGCGACTCGATTTCTTCGGCCTCCGGCCAGATCACCGGATTCTGGGCGCTCCAGCGGGCGCTTCTCGGTGTCTCGTTCGTCAGCGTCCTCTCCACCCTGGTGCTGGTGGGCATCCAGCGCCGCCGCGAGTTCGGACTGCTGAACGCCATCGGGATGACCCCCGGCGAGCTGTTCTCGATGGTGGTGGCCGAAGCCCTGGTGGTGGCGCTGGTCGGGGCGGTGCTGGGCATCCTGGTTGGGTTCGTGCTCCTCGAAGCGCTGCTCAACGCGACCCCGCTCTTCGTCGGCTACCACGACACTTATATCCTCGATCTCGGATCGCTCGTCTACGCGCCGGTGTCGGTGGCGGTGGCCGTGGCGGCGGCGCTGTGGCCCGGGTGGCGAGCCTCGAGACTGCCGATCTTGGAGGCACTCCAGTTCGAATGAGGGGCCCCGGAGCACCATCCGGTTTGGCCGCCCCCACCCGGCGGAATAAGCCGTCGTTGGGCTAGGTTCAAATTGACGATGGAACTCGACGCCGGCCTCGCTTTTGCCCGTGACCACCGGAAGGCGGTCTTGACCACCATCCGGGCCAATGGACGGCCGCAGCTGTCGAACATCCTCTACCACGTATTCGACGATGGGCTGATCCGGATTTCGGTGACGGTCGACCGGGCCAAGTACCGGAACCTGTCTCGCGAGCCGTGGGCGGCCTTGCACGTCTCCCGCGAGGACTTCTTCGCCTATGTGGTGCTCGAAGGCGGAGTCGAGCTGACCCCGGTGGCGACCCGGGCCGACGATGAAGTGGTGCAGGAGCTCGTCGACTACTACCGGGCGGCCATGGGCGAGCACGAGGACTGGGCCGCCTACCGCGACGCCATGATCGCCGAGCGACGGGCCATCATTCGTTTCTCCCCGGAACGTGCCTACGGCATGCTCCCGCCCCCGACGGCTCCGTAACGGTCCCCAGCCGTATTGAACCGGCCTGACCAGGGCGCTCCGGATGGGGCCGGGACCCTTGGCATGATCTAGGCATGGTCACCATGTCGATCGAGCAATTCGAAGGTCTGGTGACCGACGCCCTGGACGGGATTCCCGCCGATCTGGGTGGCCAGATGGAAAACGTCGCGGTGGTGGTTGATGACACCAGCCCGCCCGGACCGCTGCTCGGACTCTACGAGGGGATCCCGCTGACCCAACGGGGGAACAGCTATATGTCGGCGGTGCCCGATCGGATCACCATCTACATGGCAACCATCTGCTCGGTGTGTGGGACGACCCAAGAGGTCGTCGACATGGTCCGCAAGACGGTCATCCACGAGATCGGCCATCACTTCGGGATCGACGATCGGCGGCTGAAGGAACTGGGGTGGGCCTGATCCCGTTGGGATCGATCGCCCAACGAACGGATGCAGTGATGATGACAGGGTCCGAGCCGGTGGTCAGGGAGATGCAACTCGACGAGGTGGACCTCCGCATCGACTACTTCCACCACTCGTCAGACGACTACCTCCGCCGGCTGGGGGTCGACCGGGCCCGGTTGCTGACGCCCGAGGCTTGGCGTTCGTTCTACCGGGAGGACTATGCCCGCCCGCTCCCGGAGCGGGAGAATTACTCGGTGGTGTGGGAGCTCGGCGGCCGGACGGTGGGATTCAGCTCCGCCGACCACATCGTGTTCGGCCAGGAAGCCTTCCTGCACCTCCACCTGGTGGAACCGCAGCTGCGACAACAGGGTCTCGGGGCGCTATTCGTTTCGATGTCGGCCGACGTGTACTTCCGGGACCTCCAGTTGGAGCAGCTGTTCTCCGAACCCAATGCCTTCAACACCGCCCCTAACCGGACCCTGCAGCGAGCCGGGTTCCGATATCTGTTCACCCACGAAGCCCAGCCGGGCCCCATGAATTTCCTCCAGGTGACGAACCGATGGGTGATGGACCGCCCCCCGAACGCCAGTGGTTGAGGGTGGGGAGGACAGAGAGGAGGACCTGGCGGCCGGCGACTTCTCATCGTGGGTGACCGACCTACTAGCGGCGATCCGCGGCGAACGGGACGCGGACGTACCCTGTGCCGGCTGTACCGCCTGCTGTCGCTCGTCGCAGTTCGTCCACATCGCACCGGACGAGACCGAGACGTTGGGTCACATTGCCCCCGCACTGTTGTTCCCCGCCCCCCGGTTGCCTCCGGGCCATGTTGTGCTCGGCTACGACGAACAGGGGCACTGCCCGATGCTGACCGACGGGCGCTGCTCGATCTATGCGTACCGTCCCCGGACCTGTCGGACCTACGACTGCCGGGTGTTCGCGGCCGCGGACGTCTATGACGACGGTAAGCCCCTGATCGAGCGCCGGGCCCGGCGGTGGCGGTTCAACTACCCGTCGGCGGCCGACAGGGCCGAGCACGGTGCCGTCCGGGCCGCCGCCGCCTTCCTCCATCGTCGGTCAGCCCGTTCGTCCGAATGGCGGGTTCCGACCGACGTCGCCCGACTCGCGGCGCTGGCCATCGAGGTGCACGGGCTATTCCTGGACGGTGACGATGGATCCGACCCGGCGGTGGTGGCCCGCCCCGACCCCGAAGCGGTCCGGGTGGCGATCACCCGACGGACCGGAAGCCGAGGCGCGGGCTCCGGCCATCGTCAGCGGTGAGGATCAGCCCGACCCGGCGGCGACGTGTCACCATGGTTTGATCGAAACGACCCGGATCGATCAATGGCTGTGGGCCGTCCGCCTGCACAAGACCCGATCGGCGGCAACGGCTGCCTGTCGGGCCGGACACGTCCGGATCAACGGTGCCACCGCCAAACCTTCGTCTCCGGTCAGGATCGGAGATTCGGTGGAGACCCGGGTGGGCAGCCGACCCCGGATCGTGGAGGTGGCGCGGATGATCAGCAAACGGGTTGGCGCGACGGTGGCGGCGGAGTGCCTGATCGACCACAGCCCGCCCCCGCCCCCTCGGGAGTCGATGGTGCCGAGCCTGTCACGGGAACCGGGTTCGGGCCGTCCGACCAAGCGGGACCGTCGCAACCTGGACAAGCTCCGTCGCCTCTGACCACCCGCCGGGCCGACGTCCACCCGGGAACGGACTTCGGCGACCATGTCCGATTTCCGCCAGACAACAGGCGGGGCCCATGCCAGACTGACTGGTGTGATCGATGACTTCGAACAGTGTTACCGAGCGGTGACCAGTCGGGACACCCGCTTTGACGGATGGTTCTTCACCGGGGTGACGTCGACCCACATCTACTGCCGACCGAGCTGTCCGGCCATCACCCCCAAACGCGGCAATGTCCGGTTCTATCCCACCGCGGCGTCGGCCCAGCAGGCCGGATTTCGGGCCTGCATGCGATGTCGCCCGGATGCGTCGCCCGGATCGCCGGAATGGGACATGCGGGCGGACGTCGCCGCCCGGGCCATGAAGCTCATCGCCGACGGCATCGTCGACCGGGAAGGGGTCGCCGGCCTGGCTCGCCAACTCGGCTTCAGCGCCCGCCAGATCCAGCGGTTGCTGGTGGCTGAAGTCGGCACCGGACCCCTGGCGCTGGCCCGGGCCCAGCGGGCGCAGACCGCCAGGATCCTGATGGAGACGACCGAGCTCCCCGTCGCCCACGTGGCGTTCGCCGCCGGGTTCTCCAGCGTTCGCCAGTTCAATGACACCATTCGGGAAGTCTTCGCCATGACGCCGAGTGACCTCCGCCGGAAGAGCCAGGGCCGGGGGGGCGAGGGTGGCGCCGGGTCGATCCAACTACGGCTGCCCTACCGGGCTCCCCTCGACGCCGAGTCGTTGTTCGGCTTCCTGGCGTTCCGGGCGGTGCCCGGAGTCGAGTCCTACCTCGACGGGACGTACGTCCGCAGCCTCGATCTCCCCCACGGGGAGGGAATCGTCGAGCTCACCCCCGGCGACGGATGCGTGCGATCGACGTTCTACCTCCAGGACCTCCGCGACCTGACCGCGGCGGTGGCCCGGTGCCGCCGGCTGCTCGACCTCGACGCCGATCCGGTCGCCGTCGACGAGACGCTGTCCCTCGACCCGCTGTTGCGCCGGCAGGTCCGACGATCGCCCGGAAAGCGGATGCCCGGCGCCGTCGACGGAATGGAGCTGGCGGTGCGGGGGGTCATCGGTCAACAAATTTCGGTGGCCGGTGCCCGCACGGTGACGGCCCAACTGGTGCGAGCCGCCGGCCGGCCGCTGGTCAACCCCCGACCGACGGTCACCCACCTGTTCCCCAACGCCGAGGAGATCGCCACCGCCGGGGATGCCGCCTTTGCCATGCCGGGAAGCCGTCGCCGGACTCTGGAGGCGCTGGCTGCCGCCATCACCGACGGCACCGTCAGGATCAACTCGGGGGAGGACCCCGTCGAACTCGAGCAGCGCCTGCTCGCCCTGCCCGGCATCGGCCCGTGGACGACGGCCTATATCTCGATGCGGGCGCTCGGCCATCCTGATGCGTTCATGCCGACCGATCTCGGCGTCCGGCGGGGCATCGCCCGGCTGGGTCACAACGACGACCTGGCCACGGTCACCCGGTTGGCGGAGAAATGGCGCCCGTGGCGGGCCTATGCCATGGCCCATCTGTGGTCCACGCCCGTCGAACCCGAAGGAGAGGCCAACGCCGCATGACCATCGCAACGAAATCCCATCCCCGTCATCGGCCCCGGCCGCCGGCGACCATCAAGACGATGTGCATCTCCACCCCGGTGGGCGAGCTGCGGTTGTGCGCCGATGATGATGGGCTCACCCACCTGGTCCTGCCCGGTGCGCCCACCCCGCCGGCGTCAGCCGGCGTCGAAGAGAACGACGGCGGTCAGGACGTCGGCATCCATCACCACCTTCTAGACGCCGCCATCCAACTCGACGAGTACTTCGCCGGGGAGCGTCAGACGTTTGAGCTGGCGCTCGACCCCCAGGGCACCCCGTTCCAGAAGAAGGTGTGGATGGCCCTCGCCGACATCCCCTACGGGGAGACGATCAGCTACGCCGAACTGGCCCGCCGGGTCGGCAGGCCGAAGGCGTTCCGGGCGGTAGGGCAGGCCAACGGGCGGAATCCGCTCGCCATCATCCTTCCCTGCCACCGGGTCATCACGTCGGTCGGGACGATCGGCGGCTACGGCGGCGGCCTCCCGATGAAGCGCGAGCTGCTGGCCCTGGAAGGCGCCGGCGCCTTCCATTGACCTCGATCACCCACTGACCCCGGCCGCCCAGGCGGCACCCGTCGGCAGGACGGATCAGGCGCCGAACAGCAGCCCGTAGTTGGCGCCCCGGCGAAGGTGATGGCCGCCGTCGATGGCCAGGCTGTCCCCGGTGATCCACGAGGACTCCGGTCCGGCCAGGAACCTGACCGCCGAGGCGATGTCCTCGACGGTACCCAACCGGCTGATGGGCATCTCCGCCAGGTAGTCGTCGAGCAGCGGCCCGCCGGCGGTGATGGGTGCCATCAGCTCGTCGTCCACGATCCCGGGCTGCACGGTGTTGACCCGGATACCGGCGCTGCCCAACTCCTCGGCCGCGCACCGGCAGAGCATGTCGATCCCGGCTTTGGCGGTGCCATAGGCCCAGAGGTAGCGGTGGGGGAAGGCCCCGGCTCCCGATGACATCCCGATGATGGATCCGCCCGGGGACCGTCCGCCGTCGACACCGGTGCCCACCCCCTCAGCCATCAGCGGCGCCCCGTGCTTGATGCAGAGGAAGGTGCCGATGAGGTTGAGCTCGACCGTGGCCCGCACCTGATCGAGGTCGGCGCCGATGATCGGGCCCATGTGGGTTGCGCCGCCGGCATTGGCGAACAGGATGTCGAGCCGACCGCGGGCCTCCGCGGCGGCGGCGATGGCCTGGGCGATCTCCTCTTCGATGGTGACGTCGGCGACCACATAGGCGGCCGTCCCCACCACCGGGCCGGGCGAGGACGCCGCCACCTCCGACAAGGTCGCCACCGCCCGCTGCAGCTTCTCTTCGGTCCGACCGCAGATCGTCACCTGGGCACCATCGGCAACCAAGCGGGAAGCGGTGCCGAGCCCGATCCCGCTCCCACCCCCGGTGACGAGGGCCGAGAGCCCGGCGATCCCGACCTGGTCAGTGTTCGCGTGTGCCATGTCCTTGCCTTTCGTGCCGACCCTTTTCGGGTCGCGGTCCCTTGACGCCTTCCACCCACCCGTGCCACCGTCCGAATCCGGCAGACCGTGGTACACATGGCCGGCTGAATGGCGCATGATACGGCTCCGGGGGGAACGCCGGGGACCCCAGGGCGTCCCGAAGACGGGGGAGACATCGGATGACCGACAGAGAACTGAATCTGGCTGACCTCTTCGAGATCGTGGTCGACACCGTCCCCCGACGCGAGGCGCTGGTGGCGGGAGCGGATCGGCGGACCTACGAGGAGTTGGATCAGCGGGCCAACCGGGTGGCGCACTATCTGCAGGATCAGGGGATCGAGCCCGGCGCCCACGTCGGGATACTCGCCCACAACTGCGCCGAGTGGCTCGAGGCGATGATCGGCTGCTACAAGGCGCGGGTGGTGCCGATCAACCTCAATTTCCGGTACGTGGCTCCCGAGCTCCGCTATGTGGTGGACAACGCCGACCTCGAGGTGCTGATCTACGAACGAGCCCTCTCGTCTCTGGTGGCGACCTCGTTGGTCCCGTCGGTGGGCGCGGCCGGCACCGCCACCCAGGGAGACGAGGAGTTGGCCGTGCCCAAGGTGCTGGTCATGATCGAGGACGGTTCCGACGCCCCGGCCGACATCGGGATCCCGGTCGTCGACTATGAAGCGGCCCTGGCCGCCGCCAGCCCGGAACGTCACTTCGCCCCCCGTTCCCCTGACGATCGGTATGTGCTCTACACCGGAGGCACCACCGGAATGCCCAAGGGGGTGATGTGGCGGCAGGAGGACATCTTCTTCGCCGCCATGGGCGGCGGGGGGTGGGGCCGGGAGCCGATCGCGGCGGCGGAGGAACTGTCGGAGCGGTTGGTGGTCGATGATGCCCAACGGCCGGTGATGCTGGTGCTCGGCCCGATGATGCACGGCAACGCCCAGTGGGTGGCCTGGAACTGCTTGATGATGGGCGGGACGGTGGTCCTCTATTGCTCCCACCGGTACGACGCCGAGGAGATCCTCCGGATCGTCGGGGAGGAAGGCGTGGTGTCGGTCGGCCTGGTGGGTGATGCCATGGCCCGGCCCCT
>DATARI010000168.1:0-3237 GCA_036264255.1 Acidimicrobiales bacterium
CCGGCGGTCACCACCTGCCCGACCGTCACCGCCACACTCGCCACCGTTCCTGAGGTCCCAAAATTGAGATTGGCTTGGCTGAGCGGGGTGAGGGTGCCGACCCCGTCCAGGGTCTGAACCGGTGAACCGGTGGTCACCGTGGCCAGCCGGTAGGCGGGGCTCGATGAACCGGTAGTGAGCCAAACGGTGGCGGCGACGGCTACCACGACCACCCCCGAGATGAGCCAGGTGATCCAGGAGAGACCCTTCCCACCCGAGGGTCGATCAACCACCGGTAGCCCCAGTCCCGGCCCCGACCCGCCGCCCGAATCCACTCGTGCAGCCGCTGGCCCCGGGGGTGCTGATACTGATCGAGGTAGCGGTGATGGCGCCGGTGCTGTCAGCCGAACCAAGCGCCTGGACGCATTTGCCGACGGCCAGGTCGGTGGCCGCCGCCGCCTGGGTCTGGGTGAAGGTGGTCGAACTGCCGACATCGACCGTCTTGGTGGTCACCGCGCTGGTGGTCGGGTTGGTGGCGTTGACCACGATCGTCGAGCCACTCACCGAAGTGACGCTGCCGGAGGCACCGCCGAAACCGCCTCCCGGCCCGGCTCCAGCCGGTCGGCTGCCGCCACCCGGAGGCGACCCCGTCCCTCCGCCGCCACCTCCCGCGAATCGACCGCCCCCGCCGCCCGCCCCGCCGCCGAACCCGGCGGAGCAGGTGCCGTTAGTGGGGGTGCTGATCAGGACGGTGGTGGCGTTGAGGGGAGCCCCTGGCGCCGTCGTGGTGGTGGATGACCCCGCCGCCGGCGGGGTGCTGAAGGCCGAGACGCATTGTCCGACCGCCACGTTGGCCAAGGTGGCCGACACGGTCTGGCTGAACTTGGTGGTGGAGCTGTAGTTGACGGTCGTCTGGCCACCGGTGGCCGCCGCCGATGAGGCAGTGCTCTGCACTTCCATGGACTGTCCGGCGATGGAAGCGACGGTGCCGAAGGCCCCCGGAGGGGCGGCAGGCCGGCCCGAGCGGGCCGAGGTCGAGGAGGTCGAGCCGGCGGTGCTGGCGGCCGACGATCCGCCGCCACAGGCGGCCAGTGCCAGCGCGGCCCCGCCCAGGACGGCCAATACCGACAGTCGCTGGAGTCTCGGCGCCCTCGCCCAGGAGGAGGATCGATCCGATGTTGGGAACCAAGTGGGATTCTGCATGTTGGGGACTCCTTGATGGGTGGGGTTGGGGTTGTGCCTCACGAGTTGGCGGTCCTATTCGCTTCGTAGGGCGTCGATGGGGGCCAACCGGGCGGCCCGGCTGGCGGGGTAGACACCGAATGCCACCCCGATGCCAATGGCGACGACGATGGAGCCGGCGATGGCTGCCGCGGAAATGGCGATGGGATTGCTGATGAAGTGGGGGAGGATGATGGCGACCGCCAAGCCGAGGACGGCGCCGAGCATTCCCCCGACCAGCCCGAGCACCGACGCCTCCACCAAGAACTGGCGCCGGATGACCCGCGGCGTGGCACCGAGCGCCTTGCGCAGCCCGATCTCTCGGATCCGTTCGGTGACGGAGACCAGCATGATGTTCATCACCCCGATCCCCCCCACCAGGAGCGAGATGCCGGCGATGCCGGCCAGGAGCACCGTCAGGGTCTTGTCGACCGAGGTGGCGGTGGCCAACAGCGACTGCTGGCTGGTGATGGTGAAGTCGGCGTTGGTGGCGGTGGTGATCCCGTGGAGGCTCAGCAGCGCGTTGTCGGCCTCCTGGTAGGCCGCCGACAGCGTCTGAGAACTGGTGGCCTCGATATAGATGGAGCTCAGATTGTTCCGGTTGGTGCCGCCGATGATCCGGGTGGCGGCGGTGGTGATGGGGATGATGGCCTGGTCGTCATCGTTGGTCGTCGACGACGATCCTTCCGCGGTCAGCACCCCGATCACCGACATCGGAGTGCCGGCCACATCAACGGTCTGACCCACCGGGTCGGCGCCTCCGAAGAGCTGCGAAGCCGTTGTCGGGCCCAGCACCACCACCGCGGCGTTGGTCTGCACGTCGTGTCCCGAGATGAACCGGCCCTCGGCCATGGACCGCCCGCGCACCGACATCCATGACGCGTTCGACCCGACCAAGGTGGTGGTCCAGTTGGTGGACCCGGCGGTCAGCGACTCCGAGGCGGAAACCACGGGCGCGACGCCGGCGATATCGGGAGCCACCGTCTTGTTGGCCAGCACGTTGGCATTGGCCAGGGTCAAGGTGGATGCCGAGCCCGCCCCTCCCCGGATCCCGGTCGACGAGGTGGAGCTCCCCGGCGAGACGATGAGCAGGTTGGCCCCGAGCGAGGAGATCGCCGAGCCGACCTGTTGTTGTGCCCCTTCGCCGAGTCCCACCGTGAGGATGACCGCGGTGATGCCGATCATGATTCCGAGCACCGTCAATGTCGAGCGCAGACGGTGGGAGATGACCGCCTCCAGCCCGGTGCGGAAGGTCTCGAGCAGCTTCACGCCGGCCCCCCTGCCACCGCGGCGGCGGGGGCGAGGATCTGCCCGTCCCGGATCCGGAAGCTGCTGGAGGCGGCGCCGGCCACATCGGCGTCGTGGGTGATCAGCACCACCGTCCGACCCGAATCGTGGAGCTCGGCCAGCAGGTTGAGAACCTCCCCGGCCGACACCGAGTCGAGATTTCCGGTCGGCTCGTCCGCCAGGACCAGGGCGGGATTGCTGACCACCGCCCGCGCTACCGCCACCCGCTGTTGCTGGCCACCGGACAGTTCGCCGGGGCGATGCTCGACCCGGTCACCCATGCCGACCCGGCCGAGGGCCGCCATGGCCCGTTCCTTGCGTTCCGAGCGGTCCATGCCGGCGTAGATGAGGGGGAGCTCCACGTTGCGCCAGGCCGATAACGAGGGCAACAGGTTGAATTGCTGGAATACGAACCCGATCCTCCGGTTCCGGACATCGGCCAGCTCCACTTCGGTCATCGTCGAGACGTCCTCGCCGGCCAGCCGGTAGGTCCCACTGGTGGGCACGTCGAGGCACCCGAGGATGTGCATGAGAGTCGACTTGCCGGAGCCGGATGGACCCATGAGTGCGACGTAGTCCCCGGAGGAGATGGTCAGCGACACGCCCCGTAGCGCGGCGACCTCCAGGGTGCCGGTTTGGTAGATCTTGTGCACGTTCTCGATGTCGATGACCGGCACCGAGTAGCGGGGGACGGCGGCAGTGTCGTCGATGCGGACCGGTTGGGTGTCGTCGAAGGAGAGGCCGGCTGTT
>DATARI010000218.1:0-34362 GCA_036264255.1 Acidimicrobiales bacterium
GTCATCGAGAAGAAGTTCGGTGCTCCGACCATCACCAACGACGGCGTGTCCATCGCCCGTGAGGTGGAGTTGGAAGACGCCTTCGAGAACATGGGCGCCCAGCTGGTGAAGGAAGTGGCGACCAAGACCAACGACGTCGCCGGAGACGGAACCACCACCGCTACCGTGCTGGCCCAGGCCCTCATCCGTGAGGGTCTCCGCAACGTCGCCGCCGGCGCCAACCCCCTGGGTCTGCGCAAGGGCATCGACAAGGCGGTCGACGCCGCGGTCAAGTCGATCAAGGAGCAGTCGAAGGAGATCGACTCCAAGACCGAGATCGCCCAGGTGGCCGCCATTTCCGCGGCCGACGCCGCTATCGGCGAGGTGCTGGCCGATGCCATCGACCGGGTGGGCAAGGACGGCACCGTGACCGTCGAGGAGTCCAACACCTTCGGGATCGACCTCGAGTTCACCGAGGGGATGCAGTTCGACAAGGGCTACCTCTCCCCGTACTTCGTGACCGACGCCGAGCGCCAGGAGGCCGTCCTCGACGACCCGCTCATCCTGTTCGTGAACCAGAAGATCAGCTCGGTCCACGATCTGGTCCCGGTCCTCGAGAAGGTCATGCAGGCGGGCAAGCCGCTGCTGATCGTGGCCGAGGATGTGGAAGGCGAAGCGCTGGCCACCCTGGTGGTCAACAAGATCCGGGGCACCTTCACCTCGGTGGCCGTCAAGGCCCCCGGTTTCGGCGAGCGCCGCAAGTCGATGCTCCAGGACATGGCCGTCCTCTCCGGCGGCCAGGTGATCTCCGAGGAGATCGGCCTGAAGCTGGACACCACCACCGTCGACCTGTTGGGCAAGGCCCGGCGGGTGATCGTCACCAAGGACGACACCACCATCGTCGAAGGTGGCGGTAGCGAGGACGACGTCAAGGGTCGCATCGCCCAGATCAAGCGGGAGATCGACGACACCGACTCCGACTGGGATCGGGAGAAGCTCCAGGAGCGTCTGGCCAAGCTGGCCGGCGGGGTGGCCGTCGTCAAGGTCGGCGCCGCCACCGAGGTCGAGTTGAAGGAGAAGAAGCACCGCATCGAAGATGCGCTCTCCGCCACTCGGGCCGCGGTCGAAGAGGGCATCGTGGCCGGGGGCGGCACCGCCCTGGTCCGTTCCCGCTCGGCGGTCCAGGCCGTCATCGACTCGCTGGAAGGCGACGAGGCGACCGGAGCGTCGATCGTGGCCAAGGCCCTGGCCGCGCCGTTGGCGGCCATCGCCAACAACGCCGGCCTCGAAGGCTCGGTCTACGTCCGCCAGGTGGAAGCCGAGACCGGGTCCATCGGTCTCAACGCCGCCACCGGCGAACTGGTCGACCTGGTGAAGGCGGGCGTCATCGACCCGGCCAAGGTCACCCGTTCAGCCCTGCAGAACGCCGCCTCCATCGCCGGCCTGTTGCTGACCACCGAGGCGCTGGTGGCCGACAAGCCCGAGAAGTCCGACCCGGCCGCCGCCGCCGCGGCCGCCGCCGCCATGGGTGGCGGTATGGGCGGTATGGGGGGCATGGGCGGCATGATGTAACCAGGGACGCAGGTGCCTTCGGGCACCCGGTGTCTGGTCGATGGCCGGGTCCTTCACGGGGCCCGGCCATCGTCGTTCTCCGGGGGCCTACCGGCCGGCCGGTCAGACCGACGGCCGGTCGGCCTCGGGCACGTAGCGGCGCTCCCCCGACCCGTCCAGCCACACCCGCATCACCCGGTTGGTGGACGGGTCGTTGAAGACCTCGTCGGTCGGTCGCCAGTCGGGTTGGGGACGGTCGGACTCCCCGTGGCGGCGGAGGAAGATGCTGTAGACCAGCACCCCGACGATCACCAGGCCGATGATCACCGGGATAATGACTCCCACCCTGGCCCTCCCTAGTTGGCGCCGACGATGACCGCGGTGCCGTAAGCGACGATCTCGGTCAACGACTGGCCGACTTCCGAGGAGTCGAAGCGCATGGAGATGATGCCGTTGGCGCCGACCAGGCGGGCGTTCTCGATCATGCGATCCATGGCATGGCGGCGGCTGTCCTCCACCAGGCGGGTGTACTGCTTTACCTCACCGCCGGCCATCGCCTTGAACCCGGCGGTGATGCCCTTGCCGATCCCCATCGACCGGACCACCACCCCGAAGACCATGCCCAGGCTCCGCTGGACCGGCCACTCGGGAAACTCGAGGGCGGTGGTGATCGGAAACTGCGCGACTCCCGGCTGCCCGTACTGGGGTGGTTCCTCGTCGGCCATGGTTTGCCTCCCGCGTTGACGGCGTCGACGCCTCGTTGGGCGCTGGTGCGGCTAACGCTACCGGTCGGCGGGCGGCTCCGCCGGGTGCGCCCATAACCTTGAAGAGTCATGTCCTCGTCACCTCCGTCCACCCCGCCCACCGGTTCCCAGGTCGTCCCCCGGCCCCTCGCCTCCCGCCCCGGCGGGCCCGCCCCCTGGGCCGGGCTCCCGGCTTCGGCCCGCCGCCAGCTCCGCCTCGACCCGGTGATCTCGGCCGTCGAGAAAGGTCGGGTCGAACTCGGCGCCCCGGGCGACGGGGCGACCGCCGAGTCCATCCTCTCCATCTCCGGGGTGGTGGTCACCGGCCGGCCGGCGGCGGTGCTGGTCCCCCTCTTCGAGGAGGACGGCGAGACCCGGGTGATCCTCACGGTGCGCTCCAGCCAGCTCCGCTCCCATACCGGCGAGGTGGCGTTCCCCGGCGGTCGGCTGGATCCGGGCGAATCGGTCGAGGACGGCGCCCGCCGGGAGGCCTATGAGGAGATCGGCCTGGACCGGTCGTCGGTCGAGATCGTCGGCCCGCTGAACACCATGCCCACCGTCTCCTCCAACACCTTGATGACACCGGTGGTCGGTGTCCTCCGGAGCCGGCCGGCCCTGGTCGCCGAGCCGGACGAGGTGGCCAGGATCTTCGATGTCGCCCTCTCCGACTTGCTGGCTGACGATGTGTTCGTCGAGGAGTGGTGGACGGTCCCCGGTCGTCCGGGGATGGACGGGGAGGTGGGCGGCGGCTTCCCGGTCTGGTTCTTCCACGCCGGGGGAGAGACCATCTGGGGGGCCACGGCCAGGGTTCTGGTCGAGTTGCTCTGCCTGACGCTGGGCCTGCCGGTCCCCTACACCCACTGACCGGAAATTGGCGGCTCACCCTCGCCGGGCCGGCGGGCGCCAAGCGGTATCGTGGGGGGAAGCTGATCGGCAAGCTGTCACGGAGGATTGCCGATCGGAACGTTCGAAATTCGCACCCATGGGCCGGAGGAGACAACGTGGCTGAGCTAGAGATCGGCATCTTCAAATCGGGACGGAGGGCGTACGGTTTCGACGACATCGCCATCGTCCCGAGCCGGAGGACCCGGGATCCCGAGGACGTGGACATCAGTTGGGAGATCGACGCCTACCGGTTCGAGCTCCCCCTGCTGGCTTCGGCCATGGACGGGGTGACCAGCCCGGCCACCGCCATCGAGATCGGCCGCCTCGGCGGCCTCGGGGTCTTGAACCTCGAGGGCCTGTGGACCCGCTACGAGGATCCCACCCCGCTCTTCGATGAGATCCGCGAGCTGCCGACCGAGAAGGCGACCGCCCGGATGCAACAGATGTACGCCGAACCGGTGAAGATGGAATTGGTCACCGAGCGGATTAAGGAGATGGGTGCCGCCGGCGTCACCACCGCCGCCTCGGTCACCCCCCAGAAGACGGCGTTGTTCGCGCCGGCGTTGGTGGCGGCCGAGCTGGACCTGCTGGTCATCCAAGGCACGGTGGTCTCCGCCGAACACGTCTCGAAGACGGTCGAGCCCCTCAACCTGAAGCGGTTCATCCGCGAGTTCGAGATCCCGGTGATCGTCGGGGGGTGTGCCTCCTACCAAGCCGGCCTCCACCTGATGCGCACCGGGGCGGTGGGCGTCCTGGTCGGGGTCGGCCCCGGCAACGCCTGCACCACTCGGGGCGTCCTCGGCATCGGCGTGCCTCAAGCCACCGCCATCGCCGACGTGGCCGGGGCCCGGATGCGGCACCTCGACGAGACCGGGGTCTACTGCCACGTCATCGCCGACGGCGGCATGTCCAAGGGCGGCGACATCGCCAAGGCCATCGCCTGCGGGGCCGACGCGGTGATGCTCGGGTCCCCCCTCTCCTCCGCGGTGGAGGCGCCGGCCCGGGGCTACCACTGGGGCATGGCCACCTTCCATCCGACCCTCCCCCGTGGGGCCCGGGTGAAGACGACCACCCGGGGCACCCTCCGGGAGATCCTCCTCGGCCCCGCCCACGAGAACGACGGCCGGATGAACCTGTTCGGAGCCTTGAGCACCGCCATGGCCACCTGTGGCTACGAGACGGTCAAGGAGTTCCAGAAGGCCGAAGTGATGGTGGCGCCGGCCCTGCAGACGGAGGGCAAGGACCTGCAGCGTTCGCAGGGTGTCGGCATGGGCCATTGAGCCCTGCCTCGCCGAGCGCCGCCGACGACCTGGTCGACGGCCCCGTCCTGGTCGTCGACTTCGGAGCCCAGTACGCGCAACTCATCGCTCGGCGGGTGCGGGAAGCCCACGTCTATTCGGAGATCGTCCCCCACACCATGACCGCGGCGGCGATGGTGGCCCGGAGGCCCCAGGGGATCATCCTGTCGGGCGGCCCGAAGTCGGTCAACGAACATCCGGCTCCCCACATCGATCCGGCGATCTATGACACCGGCATCCCCATCCTCGGCATCTGTTACGGGGCCCAGCTGCTGGCCCTCCAACTCGGCGGGGAGGTCGCCCGCACCGGGCGGGGGGAGTACGGACGGACGTCGATGACCCTCACCGAGCGGTCCCCCATCTTCGTTGACTGGCCGGCGAAGGCGGAGGTGTGGATGAGCCACGCCGACGCCATCAGTGTGGTGCCCGACGGGTTCATCCCCACCGCCAAGAGCCCCGATGCCCAGGTGGCCGCCCTCCACGATCCCGACCGCCGGATCTACGGGGTCCAGTTCCACCCCGAGGTGGTCCACACCGAGCGGGGGCGCGACCTGCTCGAGCGGTTCCTCTATGACGTCTGCGGCTGCCCGCCGTCCTGGACCCACACCTCGATCATCGAGTCCCAGGTGGAGAAGATCCGGGCCCAGGTCGGCTCGGCCCGGGTGCTCTGCGCCCTGTCCGGCGGGGTCGACTCGGCGGTGGCGGCGGCGCTGGTCCACAAAGCGATCGGGGACCAGCTGACCTGTGTGTTCGTCGACACCGGGCTGATGCGTTCGGGGGAGGGGGAACAAGTCGAGGACACCTTCCGCCGGCAGTTCCACGTGAACCTGGTCCACGCCAAAGCCGCCGACCGGTTCTTCGGATCGCTGGCCGGGGTCACCGACCCGGAAGCCAAGCGCAAGATCATCGGCGAGTTGTTCATCCGGGTGTTCGAGGAGGTCGCCCGCGACCTGAAGGACGACACCCGCGCCCCCGACGACCGGTCGGAGACCGAGCCGGTCGGCTTCCTGGTCCAGGGCACCCTGTATCCGGATGTCATCGAGTCGGGCTCGGACAGCGCCGCCAAGATCAAGTCCCACCACAACGTGGGCGGCCTTCCCGAGGACCTGGCCTTCGAGCTGGTGGAGCCGTTGCGCCTCCTGTTCAAAGACGAGGTCCGGGCGGTCGGCGAGGAACTCGGGCTGCCCCACGACATCGTCTGGCGCCAGCCGTTCCCGGGCCCGGGACTGGCCGTCCGGATCGTCGGCGAGGTCACTCCCGAGCGGGCGGAGATCCTCCGGGCGGCCGACGCCATCGTGGTCGAGGAGATCCGTCGGGCCGGTCTCTACCGGGAGCTGTGGCAGAGCTTCGCGGTGATGCCGGTGGTCCGCACCGTCGGGGTGATGGGGGACGGCCGCACCTATGCCTACCCCATCGTGATTCGCGCCGTCACCAGCGACGACGCCATGACAGCCGACTGGGCCCGCCTGCCCTACGACGTGTTGGAACGCCTCTCCTCCCGCATCATCAACGAGGTCGAGGGCGTCAACCGGGTGGCACTGGACATCACGTCCAAGCCTCCCGGCACCATCGAATGGGAGTGACGGTGACCGACGGGAGCGCCGAGGTGCGCTTCGACGAGGACGACATCGCCTATCCGGGGCCGCCTCCCGGTCATCGGGCCGAGGAGCAGATCGATCCGGAGGAACTGGTGGCGGGGCTGACGGTGCCCCAGCGGGCGTCCGTCATCCACCGGGGCGGCCCGCTGCTGATCATCGCCGGCGCCGGATCCGGGAAGACCCGGGTGCTCACCCGCCGGATCGCCCACCTCATCGCCACCCGGGACGCCGCCCCCTGGCAGATCCTGGCCATCACCTTCACCAACAAGGCGGCCGACGAGATGCGCCGCCGGGTGGTCGACCTGGTCGGCCCCCGCGGAAAGCGGATGTGGGTGTCGACCTTCCACTCCGCCGGGGTCCGGATCCTCCGGGCCCACGGCGACCGGCTGGGCTACAAGGGCTCGTTCACCATCTACGACGACGCCGACTCCCGGCGACTGGTGGAGATCGTCTGCCGCGAGCTCAACATCGACACCAAGAAGCTTTCCGCCCGCTCGATCCTGGGCCAGATCAGCCAAGCCAAGTCGAAGCAGATGGGGCCGTCCGAGTACCGGGGCACCACCAGCACCATCTTCGACCGGCGCATCGCCGACGTCTTCGAGATCTACCAGCAGCGGATGGTGGCGGCCAACGCCATGGACTTCGACGACCTGCTGTTGAACACCGTCCGCCTGTTCCGTCTCCACCCCGACGTGCTCGAGCACTACCGGACCCGGTTCCGCCACGTGCTCATCGACGAGTTCCAGGACACCAACTCGGTGCAGAACGCGCTGGCGGTGCTGTTGGCCGACAGCCATCGCAACATCGTGGTGGTGGGGGACAGCGACCAGTCGGTCTACCGGTTCCGGGGAGCCGACATCACCAACATCCTCGCCTTCGAGGAGGCGTTCCCGGATGCGACGGTGGTGACCCTGGATCAGAACTTCCGCTCCACCCAGACCATCCTCGACGCCGCCAACGCGGTGATCGCCAACAACGTCTCCCGCAAGCCGAAGACGCTGTGGACCGATCGCGGGGTCGGCGAGCCGATCACCCGGTACCGGGCCGAGGACGAGTACGACGAGGCGGCCTGGGTGGCCCACGAGCTCGGCCGTCTCCACCGGGGCCAGGAACTGTCGTGGGGCGACATGGCCGTCTTCTACCGGACCAACGCCCAGAGCCGGGCCCTCGAAGAGGCGATGGTCCGCTCCGAGGTGCCCTACCAGGTGGTGGGGGGGACCAAATTCTACGACCGGCGGGAGGTGCGGGACGTCCTCGCCTTCTTGCGGGTGCTGGCCAACCCCGACGACGAAGTCAGTTGGCGCCGGATCGTCAACGTGCCGAAACGGGGGGTGGGCGACAGCTCGATCGCCCGTTTGGCCATCTGGGCCAACCAGCACGAGGCGTCGTTCGGGGAGGCGGTGGCCCACGCCGCCGAGGCCGGGGTCGGCGGCAAGGCGGCCAAGGGACTGACCAGCCTGGCCGACCTCCTCGACCGGCTGCGGGCGGAGATGCGGGTCGGCGAGCTGGCCGACGACAACGGTGAGGCGATCCCTCCCGGCGCGCTGGTGCTGGCCCCCACCGACGCTGGCCCCGGGACGGAGCCGACCGCGGGGGAGAGCCCGGCCGCCGAAAGCGGGACGCTCGGCCCCGGCGAGCTGGTGGTGGCCATCCTCGAGCGGACCGGTTACCGCAACGAGTTGCTGGCCGACGGCAGCATCGAGGCCCTCGGACGGATCGAGAACGTCGACGAGCTGGCCGGCAACGCCTCCCAGTACGCCACCCTCGCCGAGTTCCTGGAGGCGACCGCGTTGATCGCCGGCGCTGACGAGCTGCGGGACGATGGCGGGCTGGTGTCATTGATGACCATGCACATCGCCAAAGGGCTGGAGTTCCCGGCGGTGTTCATGGCCGGGATGGAGGACGGCATCTTCCCCCACTTCCGGTCGCTCGGGGATCCGGTCGAGCTGGAGGAGGAACGCCGGCTCTGTTACGTCGGCATCACCCGGGCCGAGCGGTTCCTGTTCGTCTCCCACGCCTGGAGCCGGATGCTGTTCGGCAGCAGCGGCAGCAACATCCCCAGCCGGTTCTTGAACGAGATTCCCGCCGAGCTGATCCGGGACGTCGGCGGCAGCCGGGAGGACTACCAGCTGAGCCTGGGTGGCCGCTACCGGGAGCGGGGCGACCGCGACGACGCCGGGACCCCGGGGCGCAGCGTGTTCGGACGCGGGGTCGCCCGCACCGGGCCCGGGGCCCGGCGGGCGGGCGAGTCCACCGGGGCCGAGCGGTTGGAGCTGAGCGTCGGGGACAAGGTGGTCCACGGAGTCTGGGGGGAAGGGAACGTGGTCGTCGTGGGCGGGGCCGGCGAGGACGCCGAAGCCGAGGTGGTCTTCGACAGCGTCGGCCGCAAGAAGCTTCTCCTCCGCATGGCGCCGCTCAAGCGGGCCTAACGTGATCCGATGATCGGGGCGGCGGCCAGTCATCGAGCCCGGCCGACCCGGCCGGTGTGGTCGGCCTCGTTCTGGCCGATCAGCATCATCGTCACCGCCGTCGCCTTCGGGGTCGGTCTGGTCAAGCTGGCGTCCGACTTCGGCCGGCCCTACTTCCACTATGGCGACCAGGCGGTCCTCGCCTCCCGGGTCGGCGACGCGATGCAATTCCATGTCGAGCTGGGTCCCTACTCGCGCTTCGGCTGGAGCCATCCGGGGCCGGCGCTCTTCTACCTGCAGGCCCCCGTCTACAGCCTCTCGAATTCCAATCCGCGTTCCCTGTTCGTCGGCTCCTTGCTCATCAACGGGATCTGCATCGTCGCCGCCCTGGCGGTGGTCCGCCGGTTCGCCGGCGAGTGGTCGGCGCGGTGGGCGGCGGTGGTGGTGGGGGTGACCCTCCTGGCCCTCGGGGCCAACGCCATCGAGACCTTCTGGAATCCCGACCTCGAAGCCGCCGCGGTGCTGCTGATCATGGTGCTCACCGCCGGGGCGATCGCCGGCTCCGGCCTCTCGGTCCTCGGGGTGGCGGTGGTCGGCTCCTACGTGGTGCAGACCGATGTCGGCACCGTGCCGATCGTCGGGGTGATGGCGGTGGTGTCGGTCATCGGCTACCTCACCCAACGGGTGGTGCGGTGGCGTCACCGTCGTCGGCGGGGACGGCGCCGCCGGACGATCCGCTGGGTCCCGGTGGGGGCGGCGGTGCTCGGGGTGGCGGCGCTGGCGGTGGCCTGGATCCCCCCGCTGGTCCAGCAGTTCCGGGGCCATCCGGGGAATCTGTCCGCCCTCTATGACTTCTTCACCAACCCCACGGCGGCGGCCAAGTACGGGACCACCCACACCCTGTCAGCCGCCTGGGCGGTGGTGGCCAACTCGACCACCGCGGTCCCCTGGGGCAACGTGTCGGACACCGCGACGATGACCACGGCCACCGCCGGCCGGCAGTGGACGGTGGTGGTCTGGGCCGGCCTGGCGGTGATCGGCCTGGTCTGGGCCGGCTGGCGGCGTCACTGGTTCGCCTTCGGACTCAGCCTCGCCACCTTGGCCGGCCTGGCGGTCTCCGTCCTGGCCGTCGAGCGCATCGTGGGGCCGATCGGGAACTACCTGGCCTTCTGGATGCAACTGGTGCCGGTGCCGGCGGTGGTGGCGATCGGGGTGCTGACGGTGGAGGCGCTGCCGTCCCGGAAGCCGGCGACCGACCCGGCTACCCCTTCTCCGAGGTGGTGGCGGGTGGGGCTCGGGTGGGCGCTGGCTGTGGCGCTGATGGTCCCGATCGCCGGGGTGGCCTGGCAGCTGGGCCAAGGCTCGGCCCTGGTGGATTCGGAGGGGAACCTGGAGATCCCCCAACTCGCCGGGTTCACTGCCGCCCACCTGCGACCGTCGTCGCAGCGGGACGTCCTGGTGGTCATGGGCAGCGCCGACCGATGGCCGGAGGCGAGCGGCCTGGTGCTGCAACTCACCAACGAGGGGTACCACCCGACGGTGACATCCACGTGGGGGTTCATGTTCACCCCCCGGTATGTGGCCGGTTCCGCCCCCCAGGCGCAAGTGGTGCTCACCGACGCCACCGGGACGTCGGCTCCCCCCACCGCCCTCTCCCAGACCTTCTCCCGCGGCGACGTGCCCACCACCATCACCTTCGTGCCGGCCCCGGCCGGCTGAGACACGGAAGCCGTTCAAAACGGGTGAGATGAAGCCCGTCGGGGCCCTCCGGCCCCAGAACATCCGGCCAAATGCACCACAAGATTGCAGGTATTTCGTAGTTTCTTGTGAGTACACTGGCCGCGATCGGGCACTGTTCGAAAACCAGCAGATCCCGATGGGCCGAGAGAACAGGGAGCCTCACGAGCATGCCATTCCAGAATGAGGGACGAACGCGAGCTCGAAGGGGCGCCATCGTTGTCATGGTGCTCGCCACCATCGCGGCGCTGATGGTCGGCTTCACCACGCCGGCGGCTGCCGCCGGGCCTGACTCCGGTTCGGGGAGTGCCTTCGGCATCCAGGCGTTGCTGGCCGGGGCCAACCTGATCGCCCCGACTCCGAGTGTGGCCCTCGGACCCCTCGGTGAGACCCACTCCCTCACCTCTATCCCGGTCAGCCTCCCCGGCGTACTGACCACCGACGTGCTCAATGCCACCAGCGCGTCGACCAACTTCGGAACCGCCGCCGAGAACATCACCGGCACCGCCGGAGCTGCCGGCATCAACCTGTTGGGGGCGGCGGGCCTCGACATCGGCGCGGTCAACTCGGCCTGCGTGTCCAACGCCGGCGGTTCGGCCGGAGCCACCCAGATCCTCAGCATCACCGCGGCCGGAACTCCGATCCCGGTCCCGACCGGAAGCAACCAGACGCTGTCGCTGCCCGCCCCCCTCAACGCGCTGTTGAACGTGGTGGTCAACGCCCAATCGATCACCAACGCGGTCGGTTCCACCAGCATCTCGGTCGACGCCCTCGAAGTCCACATCCTCACCACCGGCGTGGTGGTGATCGTGGGCCGCTCCCAGTGCGCCGCCAGCGGGCCGGATATCAACGTCGGCCCGACGATCACCTCCATCACCCCGACCTCCGGTCCGATCGCCGGCGGCACCACCGTCACCATCACCGGGACCGGATTCACCGGCACCCCGACGGTTGATTTCGGTTCCACCCCGGCCACCGGGGTCACCATCACCACCCCGCCGCCGACCTTCCCGCCCTCCACCGTGACCACCCTCACCGCGGTGTCCCCGGCTCACGCCGTCGGGCCGGTGCCGGTGACGGTGACGGTCGGGGCGTTGACCAGCGCGGTGACGCCCGCCGGCACCTTCACCTATACCTCCGGTAGTACGCCGACGGTCACCGGCCTGAGCCCGACCTCCGGCCCGGTCGCCGGCGGCACCACCGTGACCATCACCGGAACCGGCTTCACCGCCGGGTCCTCGGTGGCCTTCGGGGCGTTGCCCGCCACCACCGTCACCTTCAACAGCGCCACCAGCCTCACCGCCGTCTCCCCGCCCCAGGCGGCCGGACCGGTGTTCGTGACCGTCACCAACGCCGGCGGGACCAGCCCGACCTCGGCGGCCGGCACCTTCACCTACGTGGCCGGAACCGCCCCGACCGTCACCGGCCTGAGCCCGACCTCCGGCCCGATCGCCGGCGGCACCACCGTGACCATCACCGGGACCGGGTTCACCAATGCCTCCACCGTGAGCTTCGGGGGGACCGCCGCCACCGGCGTCACCTTCACCAGCAGCATCAGCCTCACCGCGGTGTCCCCCGCCCATGCGGTGGGCCCGGTGGATGTCACCGTGACCACCGGCGGCCTGACCAGTCCGGCCACCCCCGCTGACACCTTCACCTACACCACCGCCACCACCCCGACGGTCACCGGACTGGCTCCGACTTCCGGCCCGATCGCCGGTGGCACCTCGGTGGTCATCACCGGGACCGGGTTCACCAACGCCTCGACGGTGAAGTTCGGGACGGTGGCCGCCACCAGTGTCACCTTCACCAGTGCCACCAGCCTCACTGCGGTGTCGCCGGCCGAGGCGGCCGGGCCGGTGTTCGTCACCGTCACCGACACCGGAGGCACCAGCCCGACCTCGACGGCCGGCACCTTCACCTTCGTGGCCGGCACCGCCCCGACCGTGACCGGTCTGACCCCCACCTCGGGTCCGACCACCGGGGGCACCTCGGTGACCATCACCGGGACCAACTTCACCAACGGCTCCACGGTGAGCTTCGGTTCCACCCCCGCCACCAGCGTGACCTTCAACAGCGCCACCGGCCTCACCGCGGTGTCGCCCGCCCATGCGGCCGGAGCGGTGTTCGTCACCGTCACCAACGCCGGGGGGACCAGCGCCACCGCGCCGGCCGGGACCTTCACCTTCGTGCCGCCGACCGGCCCCCCGCCGGTGATCACCGGGATCACCCCGACCAGTGGGGCGCCCGGGGGCGGTAACACCATCGAGGTGGTGGGGACCAACCTGTGCGGTGCCACCGCGTTATTCTTCGGCACCACCGCCAGCCCGGCCTTCACCGTCAACACCGCCTGCACCATCCTCACGGTCACCGTGCCCCCGGGACATGGCACCGTGCCGGTCACCGTGTTCACCCCCAACGGGGTGTCCACCGGGCCGGTGGGCTACACCTACATCCAGCCCGGCTACTGGATGTCCGCCGGTGACGGCGGGGTGTTCGCCTTCGGCGGGGCCCAGTTCTTCGGGTCCATGGGCGGTCGTCCCCTCAACCAGCCGATCGTGTCGATGACCGACACCCCCGACCACCAGGGCTACTGGCTGTTCGCCGCCGACGGTGGGGTGTTCGCCTTCGGTGACGCCCAGTTCTACGGCTCGGTCCCCGGTGTGCTCGGCCCGTTCGGGAAGACCTTGAACGCCCCCATCGTGGCGGCTGAGTCTTCGCCGACCGGGCACGGTTACCGGATGTTCGCCGCCGACGGCGGGGTCTTCGACTTCGGCGACGCCGCCTACGTGGGATCGCTGCCGGGGCTCAACATCGTCCCCAACCACCCGATCGTGGCCGCCACCTCGGCTCCGCTCGGACAGGGCTACTGGCTGGTGGCCGGCGACGGCGGGGTCTTCAACTTCGGCTCGGCCGGCTTCTTCGGCTCCGAGGGCGGCCAGCCCCTGAATGCGGGCATCGTGTCCATGTCAGCCACTCCCACCTCCGCCGGCTACTGGATCTTCGGGGCCGACGGCGGGGTCTTCAACTTCGGGGACGCCAAGCTGTTCGGCTCCATGGGCGGGGTGCACCTGAACAAGCCGATCACCTTCGGGGTGTCGACCACCACCGGGAACGGCTACTGGCTGTTCGCCGCCGACGGCGGGGTGTTCAACTTCGGTGACGCACCGTTCCTCGGCTCGCTGGGGGCGCTGCCCCTCAACTCGCCGATCGACAGCGGCGTCGGGTTCTAAACCGTCCGGCTCTGGCGACCGCCCCAGGCTCAGCCCGGGAGGCGGCGCCAGATGCCGCTCGGCAGGGTACGCATCACCGCGAACGCCCATCGCAGCAGCGGGGGGACGTAGACCACCGACGCCCCTGATTCGATGCCCCGCACCACCGCCTCGGCCACCGCCTCGGGGGTGGTCGGCAGCGGGGCCGGGGCCATCCCCGTGGTCATCCTCCCGACCACGAATCCCGGCCGCACGATCATCACGCTGACCCCGCTGCCGTGCAGCGAGTCGGCCAGGCCCTGGGAGAAGGCGTCGAGGCCGGCCTTGGAGGCGCCGTAGATGAAGTTGGCCTTCCGGGCCCGGAGCCCGGCCACCGAGGACAGCACCACCAGGCGTCCGTAGCCCTGGTGCCGCAACCGGTCGGCCACCGCCAGCATGGCGGAGGCGAGCCCGGCGAAGTTGGTGGTGAGGACCCTGGCGGCGGCGGCCGGATCGTGCTCGTCGACGTCCTGGTCCCCGAGGACCCCGGCGGCCACGACCACCAGGTCGATGTCCCCGAACTGCTCGAAGATGTTGCCGATCACCGAGGCGTGGTGCTCGACGTCGGTGGCCTCGAAGTCGACGGTCTCGATGGTGTCGGCCCCGGCCGCCGCCGCGCTCTCGGCCGCCGCCAGCAGTTGCGGGCTGTCCCGGCCGGCCAGGATCACCGTGCGGCAACGGGCGGGCACCAGCTTCGCCACGATGGCCTGGGCGATCTCCGAGGACCCCCCGAGGACCAGCACGGACTGGGGGCGGCCGATGGCGTCGATCATGGGGTGATCCGTTCTGTCGATGGTTTGACTTTGGGCCGGGCGGCCTTCTTGGCCGGAGCCCGCTTCCTCTTGGGCGCCGGCGTCGGCTCCGGCCGCACATCCTGGCAGAGGCCGAGGCGCCGCCCGAGGTCGGACCGGAGCCGTCCGTCGGGGTCGACCCGCCGGCGGACGGCCAGCCACTCGTCGAGCCTCGGGTACATCGCCGCGAAGCCCTCGGGTGACACCCGGGAGTCCTTGGCCAGGTAGACCCGCCCGCCGGCGGCCAGCACCAGCTGGTCCAGCTCGTCGAGCAGCCCGTCGAGACCGTGGAACCCGACCGGCAGGTCGAGGGCCAGGGTCCACCCGGCCATCGGGAACGAGAGGGGCCCGGGGTCGCCGGGCCCGAAGCGCTTGAGGACGGCCAGGAACGAGGCCAGCTTGAGGGCGCTGAGCCGCTGGATGACCCGGCGGACGGTCTCGCCCTCCTCGTCGGCCACCACGAACTGGTACTGGAGGAACCCGCGGGGGCCGTAGAGGCGGTTCCAGGACCCGACTCCGTCGAGCGGATGGAAGAACCCCGTCATGTGGTGAGGCTTGGCCGTCTGGTGCTTGGGTGCCTTGCGGAACCAGAACTCGTTGAAGGCGCCAACCGTCAACGGGTTGAGCAGGCCGCTCGGGGGAGTGACCGGCACCGTCAACAGGGTTCGGGGGTGGAAGGCCCGGGCCCGGTCGGGATCCCGTCGGAGCCGGTCCGGCAGCTGGTCGAGGCGGGCATGGTCCCCGCGGGTCAGCACCGATCGGCCGAGCTTGGTCCCCGACGCCTGGCAGTCGATCCACGCCACCGAGTAGCGGTAGCCGTCGTCGCCGCTGACCATCTTGGCCATCACCTCGTCGAGATCGGCGGCCCGCTCGGTGTCCACCAGCAGGTAGCTGGTCTCGACCGGGATCATCTGCAGGGTGGCATCGGTGATCACCCCGGTGAGGCCCATGCCCCCGGCGGTCGCCCAGAACAGGTCGGGATCGGAACCGGGGGAGACCTCGAGGGTGCCGGTGGGGGTGGCGAGGGTCATCCGGGTCACATGGGAGCAGAAGCTGCCGTCCCGGTGATGGTTCTTCCCGTGGATGTCGGCGGCGATGGCCCCGCCGACGGTCACCATCCGGGTGCCCGGGGTCACCGGCACGAACCAGCCCTGGGGGACGAACCGCTCCATCAGGGTCTCGAGGCTGACCCCCGCCCCCACCGTGATCAGGCCGTGGGTGAGGTCGACCTGGTGGACGGCGTCGAGCCAGGTGGCGTCCACCACCAGTCCCCCGGCGTTCTGGGCGGCGTCCCCGTAGCTGCGGCCGAGCCCCCGGGCGATCAGCCCCCGTTGGTTGGCCGGATCCGAGCCGGTGGCGGTGAACGCCTCCGCCACCGAGTCGGGGTGGACGGCGTGGACCACGTCGGCGGCGCTGGGGGCGGTGCGGCCCCAGCCGGTGAGCAATTCCCGTCGGGCCCGGGGGCCGGCCATCAGCCGTAGATCCCGATGGCGAACAGGGCGATCCACACCAGGCCGTAGATCTGCAGGCGGTGGTCGTGGATGGCGAGCTCCTCGGGGGCGGCCCCCTCGCCGGCGTCGAGCAGGCGCACCACATGGAGGAGGCCGATCACGAACGGCACGATGGTCAGCTGGAACCACACCGGGTCGTGGCCGGGATGGACCTGGGACGCCCGTTCGAAGGCCCACAGGCAGTAGGCGGTCACCGACACCGCCGCCGACAGGGTGCGCACCGTCTGCAGGAACGACACGCTGTAGAGGCCGAGGGTCTGGCGCACCCCGGTGTGGTCGGTCAGGTGGTCGGAGAGCAGCCGCTTCTCACCCGACCGCTTGCCGGTGACGATGAGCAGCGATCCGAACGAGGCGACGATCAGGAACCAGTTGGAGAGGGGCACCCCGACGGCCACCCCGCCGGCCACCGCCCGGAGGACGAAGCCCGAGCTCACCGCGGCCAGGTCGAGGATGGGCTCGTCCTTCAGCCCCAACGAGTACACGACGTTGATGGCCCCGTAGGCGACCATCACCACCAACATGTGCCAGCCGGCCAGGAGCAGGCCGAGGGCGATGGAGACGGCCAGGAGGGCGGACCCGATCTCGAGCCCCATGGCCACCGGCACCACTCCGGCGGCGATCGGCCGGTTGCGTTTCACCGGATGGGCCCGGTCGGCCTCGGCATCCAAGGAGTCGTTGAGGAAGTAGGCCCCGCTGGCGGCCAGGCAGAAGATTCCGAAGGCCCCGAGGGTCCGCAACATGGCGTGGGGATGGAAAAGCACTCCGGCCACCGCCGGGGCCACGAAGACCAGGAGGTTCTTCAGCCACTGCCGGGGCCGGGCCACCCTGACCAGTCCGGCCAGCCGCGACGAAGACGGTGACGAGGGTGAGAGGTATGGGTCAGGTGGATCCACGGCTTCGGCCGGCGTGGGCACGGCGTCCTCCGAATCGGGGGGTCGTACGAGGGCGTCAGGCGACGGTACCACGGCATTTCCGGCCCGAGCCGCCAATTCGGGCTCCCGTCACCGGGTCCGGAGGCCGAGCCCGGTCCCGGACCCGATGGCCGTTTGGCGCTGGATAGGGGCACGTCGTTTAGTATCGGCCTCCGTGAAACGACCCTATCGAGTGGTCGTGGCCAAACCCGGGCTGGACGGGCACGACCGCGGCGCCAAGGTGATCGCCCGGGCGTTGCGAGACGCCGGGTTCGAGGTCATCTACACCGGGCTCCACCAGACGCCCGAGCAGGTGGTGCAGGCGGTCATCCAGGAAGACGCCGACGCGGTGGGGTTGTCCCTGCTGTCGGGGGCCCATCTCACCCTCATTCCCCGGGTGATGGAGAGCCTGAAGGAACAGGGTCGTGACGACGTGCTGGTGCTGGTGGGTGGCATCATCCCCGAAGCCGACATCCCGGTGTTGAAGGCCCAGGGGGTCGCCGAGGTCTTCACCCCCGGCGCCCCGTTGCCGGCTATCGGCGCCTGGTTGGCCGACGCCCTCGATGCCCGAGAAGGTGGCTGACCCGACCCATCGCCGGACCCGAGGCGCCGGGCGCCCGCCGGGTCAGACCAGCAATGTCCTTGTTCAGAACCGTGAGTACCAACAGAGAGGAACAGATCCGGTGGATCTCTTCGAATACCAGGGCAAGCAGTACTTCGCCCGATTCGGCATCCCGATTTCCAAGGGGGGCGTGGCCGACACCGTCGACGAAGCGGTGGCCCAGGCCGACCAGGCCGGCTACCCGGTGGTGGTCAAGGCCCAGGTGAAGGTGGGCGGCCGGGGCAAGGCCGGAGGGGTCAAACTGGCCAACGACGTCGATGAGGTCCGGACCCATGCCGGGAACATCCTCGGCCTCGACATCAAGGGCCACGTGGTCAAGCGGCTCTGGATCGAGCACGCCTCCGACATCGAGCGCGAGTACTACGCCAGCTTCACCCTCGACCGGGCGGCCAAGATGCACCTCGGCATGCTGTCGGCCGAAGGCGGGGTGGAGATCGAAGAGGTGGCCGTCACCAATCCCGACGCCATCGCCCTCCTTCACGTCGACCCGGTCGACGGCCTCAGCCTGGAGGTCGCCCAGGAGTGGGTGGATAGGGCCAACCTCGACGAGGTCGCCCGCCTCCAGGCCGCCGACCTGTTGGTGAAGCTGTACGACTGCTACACCCAGGGCGACTGCGACCTGGCCGAGATCAACCCGTTGATCCTGACCCCGGAGGGCAAGGTCCACGCCCTCGACGCCAAGGTGACCCTCGACGACAACGCCGCCTTCCGCCATCCGGAGTGGGAGGAGTTCGCCGGCAGCGATGTCGAGGACGAGCGGGAGGCCCGGGCCAAGGCCCGGGGGCTCAACTACATCGGGCTGGACGGCTCGGTGGGGATCATCGCCAACGGTGCCGGCCTGGCCATGAGCACCCTCGACGTGGTCAACCAGTGCGGGGGCTCGGCGGCCAACTTCCTCGACATCGGCGGCGGCGCCAACGCCGACGTGATGGCGGCCGCCCTGGAGGTCATCAACTCCGACCCGGCGGTGCGCTCCATCTTCGTCAACATCTTCGGGGGCATCACCCGGGTGGACGAGGTGGCCAAGGGCGTGCTCGAGGCCCTGGACCGGGTGGAGATCAACTCGCCCATCGTGTTGCGGTTGGACGGCACCAATGCCGTCGCCGGCCGGGAGATCCTGGCCGACCATCTGTCGGACCGCCTGGTGGCGGAGCCGACCATGATCGAGGCCGCACGCCGTGCGGTCGCATTGGCTGGAGGACAGTCGTGAGCATCTTCGTTGACCAGAACACCAAAGTCGTGGTCCAGGGCATCAGCCCCACCAGTCAGGGCCTGTACCACGGGCTCCGCAACCGGGCCTACGGCACCCAGGTGGTGGCCGGCACCAATCCCAAGCGAGGCGGCGAGGAGATCGAGGGCATCCCGGTCTACGCCACCGTGGCCGAGGCGGTGGAGGCGACCGGGGCCAACGCCTCGTTCATCTCGGTGCCCCCTGCCTTCGCCGCCGCCGCCATCATCGAGGCGGCCGGGGCCGGCATTCCCTTCGTGGTCTGCATCACCGAGGGCATCCCCGCCCAGGACGAGGCGCTGGCCTACAACCGGCTGGTCCGGGAGTTCCCCGCCACCCGGCTCCTCGGCCCCAACTGCCCGGGGATCATCTCCCCGGGAAAGTGCAACATCGGGATCACCTCCGGCGACATCGCCATGGCCGGCGGTCCGGTCGGGATCGTCTCCCGCTCCGGCACCTTGACCTACCAGGCGCTCCACGAGCTCTCCCAGCAGGGCGTCGGGCAGACCACCTGCGTGGGCATCGGCGGGGACCCGGTCCCCGGCACCAGCTTCATCGACTGCCTCCGGGCCTTCGAGGCCGACCCCGACACCCGGGCCATCATGATGATCGGGGAGATCGGCGGCTCGGCGGAAGAGGAGGCGGCCGAGTTCATCAGCGCCTCGGTCACCAAGCCGGTGGTCTCCTACGTCGCCGGGGTCACCGCCCCGCCGGGACGGAAGATGGGACACGCCGGGGCCATCATCTCCGGCTCCAAGGGCACCGCCCAGGCCAAGATGGACGCCCTGGCCGCCGCCGGGGTAACGGTGGCTCTCAACCCGACCGAAGCCGGTGAGGCGATGGTCGACGTCGTGAAGAAGCTCGACTGAGCGCCGAGGTCCCTTCGGCGGAGGCCCACGCCGGCCAGCCCATCGCCGCGGTGATCTTCGACCTCGACGGCCTCCTCATCGATTCGGAGCCGTTCTGGCGCCAGGCGGAGATCGAGGTGTTCGGCACGGTGGGGCTCCACCTGTCAGAGACCGACACCCGCCAGACCATGGGCCTCCGGATCGATGACGCCGTCCGCCACTGGTGGGATCGTCATCCCTGGCCGGGGATGACCCCGGTGGAGGTCGAGCGGGCGGTCACCGGGCGGGTGGCCGAGCTGATCACCGCCGGGGGGGAACCGATGCCCGGCGCCCTCGAGGCCGTCGCCCTCTGCACCCGGCTGTCCCTCCCGGTGGCGGTCTGCTCGGGGTCGTACGCGGTGGTCATCGTGGCCGCCCTCCGCCGGCTGGGGCTCGAATCGGCGGTCACCGTGTGGCACTCGGCGGAATGGGAGCCGCTGGGCAAGCCCCATCCGGGTTCCTACCTGTCGACGGCGGCCAAGCTCGGGGTCGATCCGACCCTCTGCCTGGCGGTGGAGGACTCCTTCAACGGGGCCATCGCCGCCAAGGCCGCCCGGATGCGAGTGGTGGCCGTCCCGGAGAAGTCGGCGGCCGGGTCCGCCCGCTGGGGGTTCTGCGAGGCCGTCCTCGACTCCCTGCACGGCTTCGACGAAGGGTTGCTGCGGTCCTTGCAGGAGTAGGTGGGGCGGTGGGGCGCAGAATCCTGGCCGACCGCGCTCAGGATTTCGGGCCGATCTGCCGATAGAGATAAGTGACACGGGGAACCCGGATGGTGGGACCGGGTCGAGGGGAAACGGCAGCGCTTCCTGCTCCGGCATGGACCAGTCGGTCAACGACGCCCGACCCGGTCCACGTCGGGCGGGGGCGTTCCACCCCTCACTCGGTCTCGGTTGTCCCCCCTTCCACCCCGGCGGGGTGGGACGCTGCCGGTAGCACCGCCGGGACGATCCGGACGTCGCCCCGAGGACCAGAGGGTGGAGGCGATCTCCCGACGATCCTCCGAGCGCTCTACGGCGCCGCGGTACTCGAGGGCGTGGTGGTGGCCGGCGGCACGGTGGTGGTGGAGGTCGACGAGGACGACGATCCGGTCCCCGAGGCTCCGCTGTTGTTCAGCACCGTCACATTGGAGACCTTCCAACCCGACCCCGTCATGGTGAGGTCGGTCTGGATCTGGAGCTCGTCGGCGGACGGGGAGGTCATCTTGTTGTTGATGTAGGTCTGGTCGACCACCGAGTAGACGCTCGCCTTGTCCCCGCTGATCGACTGGACGAACTGGCTTCGGATCTGACCGCGGGAGGAGGCGAGGGCGGCCTCCAGCTGGCTGCGGATGGTGGAGCCGAAGAACTGGTTGGACTGGCTGGCGAACGACCCGGTGGCGTACTGCTGGATCTTGTTGAAGTCGGAGTCGACGTTCTTGGCGTCGAAGTTGGTGAGGGCCAGGAGGAAGTCGTTGGTCACGGAGCGGACCTGGGCCGCTTGGCTCTGCTGGCCGTTGAGCGAGGCCCAGGCGTGCCCGAACACCGCGGTCCCGACGATGCCGAGGACGGCGATGCACAACAGCACCACCTGTCCCTTGCCTCCGAGCGCCCGGGGAGGCCAGCGGCGGCGTCCCGACGCCGACGGCTTGGCCGGGCTGGCCACCTTCGGCTGGGGGGCGGCCGCCTTCGGCGGGGTCCCGGGGGTAGCCGCGGCGTCCCCGGTCTCCTCGTCCCCGCTCTCCTCGCCATCAGTGGGATCCGGCTCCGGCGCGGTGTCTTCGGCGGTTGCCCGGCTGGGCCGGACACTCCCGGTTTCGCGGTCGACCACCGACACCTTGTACCGCTTCGATTCTGGCTGGTCGGTCAATCCGTCGTCTCCTGTCGGTGGCGCCGATTCCGGAGCCGCCGCCTGATCGGATTCCGCAACAATACTGCCGCACCCATCAGCGGCAGCGCCGTCACCGGCGCCGGCGGGATCGAGTTGGGCGCATTGACCGAGTTAGAGGTGGCGGTGGTCAACGGGGCGCCGGCGATGGCCGAGCCGCCCCCGCGGACCTGGGAATCCGCCGCCGAGGCGGTGTTGATGGCCACCGGCGCCGCCGGGGTGAAGCCGGGCTGGGTGGCGGCCGGCACGCCGTTGCCGAACTCGGTGGAGCAGCCGGCGGCGGGGCTGATGGGGGGGACCGTCTTCGGGGTCGAGTAGGTCTGGGCGGCGGGAGTGAGGACCGGCGGGAGGATGAGCCGGGTACGGAGGTACTCGGCGTTGGTGCGGGCCGGCTCACTGGCGGTCAGCTGCCGGGCCGGACCGTTCACCGCCAACCCGTTGACGGCTCCGAAGAATTCCTGGTTGTTGGCCAGGTCGGCGGTGAGGTTGGCGAGGTTGGCCGGTTGCGACAGGTTGGTGGTGGCGGCCCCGAGGTCGTGGACCAGGCAGGCCAGGTTCGGCCGTTCGGCCACCACCAGCTGGTTGAGCAGCTGGCTGGAGCCGGTCCCGGTGTCGAGCAGGCTCAAGAAGTTGGACTGCTGGGCGGTCAGGACATTGAGGAGGGCGGCGGTGTTGGCCAGCGCCGAGGTCAGCTGGGGGGAGGAGGCGGTGACGGTGTCCAGCACCGGCGGGGCGCTGGCCAACAGTGATTTGAACGCCTGTTGGAAGGCCAGGAACTCCTGGGCGAACTGGGTCCCCGAGGTGATGATGGTGTGGATGTTGGCGGCGTTCCCGTTGAGGGCCACCGCCGTCTCGTGGAGCAGGGTGTTGAGATTGTCGACGGGGATCGCCGCCAGGAACTGGGTGGCGGTGGCGATGACCTGTCCGATGTCGGCCGGGGCGCCGCCGGGAGCCACCGGGATCCGGGCCCCCGCCTGCAGCGGCGGGGCGGTGCCGCCGTGCTGGGGCACCAGGTCGATCTGCTGCTCGCCGAGGGTGTTGGCGATCTCGATCTCCACCGCCACGTCCCCGGGCACCTTGACCACGTGGTCGATGGCCATGTTCACCTTGGCTCCCTGCGGTGTCAGCGACACCGAGCGCACCGTCCCCACCTGGACGCCGTTGAGGGTCACCGAGAAGTTCGAGTAGATCCCGTAGGCGTTGGGGAGGATGGAGGTGACCGGGGTGGTCGACTGGAACGGGTTGCCGAGCAGGTTGATCAGACCGAACACGATCAGCACCGCGGCGATGACGAAGAAGGCGATGAGGTTGGTGATGATCCGGCGGGTGATCACTTGGACGACCCACAGGTGAAGGCCGGCTCCGACGAGTTGGACCCGCCGCCGGGCAGGCCGCAGATGATCAGGTCGGTGAGGATCTGGGCCTGGTTGTCGCGGGTGACTTCCTGGAGGGCGGCGTTGTGGCCGGGCAGGAAGTCCAGGAAGTTCCCGATGTCGCTCTCGCTCGCCTGGAGGGCGTTGGCGGTGGCGGCCAGGCCGCTCAGCTGATCGTCGATCTGGGGGGTGTAGTTCGACAGGATGCTGCTGCTCTGGACCGAGAGGTCATTGAGCGATTGGAGCAGGGTGACCAGCCGGTCGGACTGGTTGGCCAATACCCCGGTGGTCTGGGAGAGGGTGGAGATGGCCTGGGCGTTCTGGGCCGCCTCGGGGGCCAGGGTGGCGGTCAGCTGGTCGGCGTTGGTGATGAGGGACGTGATGGTGGCGGTGCGCCCGGCATAGCCGTGGATGACGGTGCTGAGGCTGTCGAGCAGGCTGCGCAAGTTGGCGCCCTGGCCTCCGAAACCCTGGGCGGAGTTGGCCACCAGGTCGGCCAGCTGGGTGCTGTTGATCCCACCGATGACGGTGGCCCCCGCCGACAGCAGCTGGGCGATGCCCGGTTGCACCGACGACGCGCCGATGACCTCGCCGGTCAGCATCGGGCCTCCAGGGTTGGTGTTGTCGGGGATCAGGTCGACGTACTGCTCGCCGAGCAACGAGGTCCGCCGCAGCTGGACGGAGAGGTTCTTCGGCACGTCGGCCGATTGGTTGATCACCATGGTCACCTTGGCGACGTTGCCGACCAGAGAGATGTCGGTGACGTGGCCGACCGGGATGGAGGCCATCTGCACCGACGCCCCATTGGACAGGTCGCCCACATCGGTGAATTTCGCCGAGGCGGTGAGGGTGGCGGGGGACTGGAAGGGAAGGTTGCAGCCGGTGACGGCCAACGCCCCGACCACCAGCAGGAGGAATGCCACACGGAAGCGGCGGGAGGTGGTCATCTCAGAGGGCCCCGAGCAGACTCTTGAGCAGTCCACCCAGCCCACCGCTCGAGGACGGGGGAGAGGAGGGCACGGTGGGCAGGGGCGGGAGCTGGGAGGTGGCCGGGGTCGACAACGACGGAGCCGCCGGGGCCGCCGGGGCGACCGGGGCGGGGGTGCTGGCGGTGGGGGCCTGGATGTTGGCCGCCCCCGGGATCATGGTCATCCCTTTGGCGATGAGGGCGGCCAGGGCGGTGGCCGACGGCCCCCCTCCCGGCCCGCTGGTCAGCTGGTCCAGGATCGACGGGATCACCGACAGCAGCGGGTCGAAGAAACTGGAGTTGGGGTCGCCGCAGACCCCGAGGGTCGACAGGGTGGCGGCCGGGAGCCCGGCGGCGTGGTTGGCCAGCAGCCGGCGGCAGATCCCGGCCAACCGGTCCCGGATATACCCCGAGACCGCCGAGGCGCTGGTACCGGGGGGGAGGGCCAGGTTCAGGTTGAGCCAGTTCTGGGTCGGGTCGTAGGCCCTCCCGGCGGCGGCGAACAACAGATTGGTGGAGTTGAGCAGGGTGTCGAGATTGCCGAGGTTGGCCGACACCGTGCGGCCCACCTGGGTGACCCCGGCCACGTCGCTCTCCAACGGGACCAGGTTGGGGCCGAGGAACTGGGAGAGCTGGTTGGTGGCCCCGGCCAGATCACTGATGGCTGTTCCCAGCTGGGCCTGGTGCGACGCCACCACCGCCGAAACGGTGTTGTAGTCGGTGATGAGGGTGGACAGTGTGCTGGTCCGGGACTGGAGGGTGGCGGTGATCTGGGCCAGCGAGGTGGTCAGCTGGCCGAGATTGTTCCCCTGCTGGGCCAGCAGCTGGATGGTGCCGGCGGCGTTGCCGAGCAGCTGGTTGAGAGACTGGCCCTGGCCGGCCAGGTCCTGGGACAGGTTGGTGATCAGGTCCCCGGTGGCCTGGGGGTTGACCTGGGACAGGAAGCTCTGGACGTCCTTCAACAGCTGGTCGGTCGACACCGGCACCGAGGTCCGGGCCAAGGGGATGGTCTTGCCCGCCGGCATCTGGGGGCCGCCGGTGTAGCCGGGGGACAGGTCGATGGAGGGTTCGCCGAGCACCTGGGGCGACACCAGCGCCGCCTGGACCCCGGCCGGCAACGAGTACTTGGTCTGGACCTCCATCGAGACCAGCACGGTGTTGCCGGTGTTGACGACGTCGGTCACCGTGCCGACGGGGGCCCCGAGCATCTGGACGGAGTTGCCGGGGAACAGCCCGTTGGCGCTGGCGAACACCGCCTTGATCGGATAGGTGGGGGTCGACTTGAGCACGGTGACCGCCAGCGCGGCGACCACCACCGCCGCCACCGCCACGATGACGCCGAGGGCCAGCAGCCGGCGACTCATGATCCACTCCCGAGACCGAGGATGCCGGCGATGCCGTTGCCGAGTGACGGGTTGGTGGTGGTGGTCGAGGTGGCGGCCGGCGACGGGGCGGTGGTGGAGGTGGCGGTGTTGGCGTTGGCCCCGGCGGTGGCCGGGGCGGCGGTGGCCGGGGCCGGCGTGGTGCCGATCAGCGGCCCGTTCTGCTGGCTACAGGGGAGGGGGTCGGGCCCCAACGACTGGGTGAGGACCATGTCCAGGGTGCCGCAGGCCCCGAGGACCCCTTCCAGCGGGGTGGACCCGAGCACGTTGAAGAAGATGTTCCCCCAGCTCACCGGCGTGGATCCCGATTGGCCGATGGAGGAGAAGCCGGTGATGGCCGCCGCCGCGCTCGACACCCCCTGAGCCAGGTCCAGCTGGTGCTGGGAGAGGACGGCGAGGACCGACTGGAGCTGGGTCACCACCGCTTGGAGCTGGGGGCGGTTGTTGGTGACCAGGGTGTTGATCTGACCGGCGGCCGACTGGGTGTTGTCGATGAGGTTGCCGAGATCGGTCCCCTTCTGGGCCAGGGCGGAGATCACGGTGGTGAGGTTGTCGATGGCCGATCCCAGCTGGCTGTCGTGGGTGGCGACGGTCTGGGAGAGGGTGTTGGCGGCGGCGATCAACTGGGTCACCTGGGTCTGGCGCTGGTTGATCACCCCGGTGAACCCGTTCAGCCCGCTGATGATCTGGGCCACCTGTTGTTGCTTGCCCTGGGTGATGGTGGCCAATGACGAGATGAGCTGGTTGATGGCGGTGGCGTCGGTCTTGGTCAGCAGGCCGCCGGCCTCGTTCTGGATGTTCTGGAACTCGACCGGCACCGAGGTGTTGGTCAGCAGGGCCCCGTCACCGAGGGGGTGGTTCCAACCGCTGATCGGCTTGATGTCGACGACCAGCTGACCGAGCAAGGTCTCGACGCTGATGGCGGCGCTGGTGTTGTGGGGCAGTACCACCCCCTGGTTGAGCGTCATGTCCACCATCACGTGGTTGCCGCTGAGGTTCACCGACTTGACCTTGCCGACCGCCACCCCGGCCAGCAGCACGTTGGCGTTGGGTCCCATCCCGGCGGCGGTGGAGAACCGGGCCTTCACCGTGTAACCGGAGGAGAAGGTGGCCCCGTTGAAGGTGAAGACGGACAGCACCGCCACCACCGTCACCACCACCACGACGATCCCGATGCGGCGCGGGTTCCGGTCGGTGAAGGCCTTCATGACTGGCCGCCACTTCCGGCCACCATCTGGAGCATCGACTGCGGCGAGGTGGAGGCGGCCGCCCCCGAGGTGCCGGTGGTGGGTCCGCTCAACGACGGAGGGGCGTTCCCCAGCGGGCCCGACCCCGGCGGCGGGTTGCCGCCGTTGTTGTAGAAGCAGGTGGTCTCGCCGGCCAGGCAGGTGTAGACCGACTTGACCTGGAACCACTGGCCGTAGTTGGAGATGAGGGTGTAGGGGTTGAAGCCCGCCCCGAGCGACGACAGCCCGGCGTTCAGGCTCTTCTCGTGGTCCTGCACCACCGAGGTCACCGACTGGAGATCACTGATGGTGCTGGCCAGGTTGCCTTGGTTGGACTGGACCACCGCGGCGATCTGCCCGGTGAACTTGGACAGGTTGGTCACCACGGTGTCGAGCAGGTCGTTGTGGGCGGCCAGGGTCTGGGACACCGACTGGAGGTTGTCGAGCAGACTGCCGACGTCAGTGCTCTTCTGGGCCAGGGCGCTGAGGACCTGGTCGAGGGCGTCGATGACTTGGCCCACCTGGGTGTCGAGCGAGCCGACCGTCTGGGAGACGGTGGCCGAGTCGTTGATCAGCTGGTCGACCTTGTCCTGGTTCCCCTGGAGGGCGGCGAGCACGCTCTGGACGAAGGTGTTGGCCTGGGCCGGGTTCACCGCCGACAGGAACGGGCCGAGGGCGTTGAGGAACTGTCCCACCCCCGGATCGGCGATCGACTGGGAGAGGGGGATGACCGCGCCGGACTGGATGTCCTTGCCGGTCGCCCCCGGGTAGAGGTAGAGGAACTGCTGGCCGAGCACGTTGTTCTGCTGGAGGCCGGACTTGGTGCTCGAACGGAGGTGGACGTCGTTGTTGACCGAGAAGGTGACGATGGCATGGCCCCGTTGGACGGCGATGCCGGTCACCTGGCCCACCGTGACCCCGGCGATCTTCACCGCGTCGTTGGGCTGGAGCCCGGTGACATCGGCCAGCTGGGCCTGGTAGCTGGTGCGGTGGGTGAACAGCGAGATGTTCCCGACCCGGACGGCCAGCGCTACCAGCAGGACCAGGCTGACCACCACGAACACCCCGAATTTCAACAGGGTGGGAAGATGGCTCTTCCGCCCGGAGGAGGCTCGGCGCCACGGCCAACGGGCCATCAGAGGCCCCCGAGGAGCATGGACAGGTAGCCGCTGAGGGACTGGGGAGCCGGGGCGGCCGGCGCGCCGATGGCCTGGTACACCTGCTGGGCCACGTTGTTGCCCTGCTGGGCGGTGGACGGGGCCGCCGAGGTGGTGGCGGCGGTGGTGGTCGTCCCGGTCGGGTTCAGTTGATTGAAGGTGGCGGTCTGGGCCGAGCAGTCGAAGCCGCCGCCGGCGGCGCCGAGGGCGGCCTGGAGGGGGGCGAGGGCGGCCAGCCCGGTGCTGGCCGGGGCGATCAGGCTGCAGACCAGGTCGTTGACCTGGGAGAAGTCGATGAATACCTGGAAGTAGCCGATCCGCGAACCGTCGGGGAGGGTGTCGGCTGGGGCGTTGGCGAACTTGTAGACGTATTGGTAGAGGCCCTTGAGCGTCTGCTGGATGTTGGTCTCGTGGCTGACCAGCACCCGGGTCACGTTGTCACCGGTGGTCAGCAGGGTGGCGATGTCGGGATGGTAGAGGCTGAGGAACTGGGCGAGGTTCTCGGCCAGGGGGTTGAGCGACTCCAGCAGTCGCTGGAAGTTGTCCTGGGCCCGGTTGATGGCCGGCAGGGCGGTGTTGGCGTCCTGGGAGACGCCGTTCAGCTGGGCGGCGGCCGGGATGAGGGCGCCGTTGAGGGCGGACAGCGAATCGAGAGCGGTGAGTTGGGCCCCGAGGGTGGTGCTGAGCAACGTCCCGAGCTTCGCCCCTTCGGCGATCCCGGTGGCGATCTCCGCCCCCGCCCCGTTGGTGGCCTGGTCGAGCTCGGAGATGGACTGCGACAGGTCGGTGGTGTTGATCTGCTGGAGCAGGGGGTCGGCGACGGCCAGCAGATCGGTGAGCTCGCTGGCCACCTTGGTGTGGGGGATCGGGGCTCCCGGCTTCAGGGTGGGGCCGCGCTGCCCGCTGGGGGAGGTGATGGAGACCACGTCGGCCCCGAACAGATTCTGGGGTTGGATGGTGGCCGTCCCGTCGGCCGGGAAGTGGAAGCTCGGGTAGAGGGTCAAGGTGAGCTGGGCCTGCCGGTGGACGAGGGCGATGGAGGCCACCCGGCCGACCTGGACCCCGGCGAAGTCGACCTCGGCGCCGGGCTGGATGCCCTGGCCGGCGGAGGCGAAGCGGCCGACCACCTGGTGGTTCCCGCTGTAGGCGCCGTTGACCCCCTTCTCGATCACCACCACTGCGGCCACCACCACCGCCAGGGCCACCAGTACCACCGCGGTTCGACCGAGTGCGCTGAGCCGCCTCATCCCACCAGCCTGGCCCCGGCCGAGGCGCCACTGAAGAGGACAGTCGACAGGAAGAAGTTGAGCACCACCACCACGATGAGCGACATCCGGATGGCCCGACCGGCGGCCACCCCCACCCCGGCGGGACCGCCTTCGGCCGAGTAGCCGTAGTAACAGTGGATGAAGGTCACCGCCACCACGAAGACCATCGCCTTCACGAAGGAGTAGAGGACGTCCACCGGGGGGAGGAACAGCTGGAAGAAGTGGTGATAGGTGCCGACCGACAGGTGGAAGAGATCGGTGACCATCAGCTGGGAGGCGATGAAGCTGGCGAAGAGGGCGGCCAGGTAGATGGGGATCATGGTGATGAGCGCCGCCCATACCCGGGTGCCGACCAGGTAGGTGACGCTGTCCACCCCGATGACCTCGAGGGCATCGATCTCCTCGGAGACCCGCATGGCCCCGAGTTGGGCGGTGAAGCCGGCGCCGACCTGGGCGGCGAAGGCCAGACCGGCCACCAGCGGGGTGATCTCCCGGACATTGGCCAGGGCGGAGATGACCCCGGTGAAGGCCTGGGCGCCGATCTGGGACAGCCCGGTGAACCCTTCCAGGCCGACCTCGGTCCCGGTGAAGAAGGCGATCCCGATGACCACGAAGAACATGCCGCCGCCGATGACCACCGCGCCGGCCCCGACGGTGATGTCGGAGACCAACAGGGTGATCTCCCGGCGGTACTGAAGGGCGGCGGGGAGGGAACGGATGGTCCGCAGCCAGAACCGGGTCTGCTTGTACAGGTACCCGACCGGGCCGTTGCCGATGGCGGTGGTGGCGGCCATCTAGATGCCTCGCTGGGGGATGAAGTTGAAGTAGATGACCGTCAACACGAAGTTGATGAAGAACGACACCATGAAGGTGATGACGACGGCCTGGTTCACCGCGTCCCCCACCCCTTTCGGGCCGCCCTTGGCGGTCATGCCCTTGTAGCAGGCGACCATGGCGGCGATGAACCCGAAGACCACCGACTTGAACAGGGCCATGGCCAGGTCGGCCAGCTGGCTGAGCTCGCCGAAGGTGGAGAAGAAGCTGCTGGCGGTGATGTGGATGTTGTGGGTGCCGAAGTAGAGGCCGCCGGCGATGCCGGCCACCGACACGATGGCGTCGAGGAGGAAGGCCACCAGCATGGCGGCCAGCAACCGGGGGAGGACCAGCCGCTGGAGGGGCTGGACCCCCATCACCTCCATGGCGGAGATCTCGTCCCGGATCTTGCGGGAGCCGATGTCGGCGCACATGGCGGAACCGCCGGCCCCGGCGATGAGGAGGGCAGTGGCCAGTGGAGCCTGCTCCCGCACCACGGCCAGGACCATGGCCGCCCCGAGTTGAGACTGGGCGCCGATCTGTTGGAGCAGGCCCCCGACCTCGAGGGCGATGACCGCCCCGAACGGCACCGAGATCAAGATGAGGGGGAGGGTGGTGACCTTGGCCAGGAACCAGCACTGGTCGAGGAACTCGCCGACCGGGACCCCCTGCTTCAGGCCGAGGCGGAGCGCCTCGAAGCCGGAGGCGAACATCGCCCCGACCTCACCGAGGAACCACGAGACCTTCGGGAACAGCGGGGGCCGGGAAACCCGGTGGCGGGGCAGCACCGAGGAAGGGGCAACCTGGACCTTCGGGATCTGTTCCGTGACAGGAGAAATCACCGCGATCTGGGCGGTATCCTCCCCGTCCCCGGTCACGCCCCCGTCGTGCCCTGTTTCTTCCGTCACACAGTCTCCGATGCCACAGCTGATGTACGAAAAATGTAGCCCTGGCAACCCCCGCTCAGACGATCGTCCGGCCGTGCTGCAAACACTGCGATTGAGGAACTTACCGGATAGTCAGAACTTGCGGTAGTCAGGGGATCTCAGGATTCTCACAGCCGGCGGGGTCGCAAGGTTCCACCCCGGTTTGCGTTCCGTACTGTGGGTAGAGGGTTATGTAGTGAGGGGTAGATACTTTGTACCCACCGGTGTGCGAGGGCAATCAGAAAATGCGAGGATGAACGCCATGGCTGATCCGAATGGAGCTCCGGCGGCGGTCCCGGGTCTGCCGACCCAGGTGGTCCCGACGAGTGCGAATGGGACGGCCGGGCCGGCGTCGTCCTCCGATGCCGCCATCTCCATCCAGAACGTGACCAAGTCGTTCGGGTCCCACACCGTCCTCCAGGACATCACCTTCGACGTTCCCCGGGGGAAGATCACCGCGGTCCTCGGCCCGTCCGGTACCGGGAAGTCGGTGCTGCTCAAGGTGGTCATCGGGCTGCTGAAGCCCAACAACGGCGGGGTCTACATCGACGGGGAGCTGATCAGCGAGCTCAACCAGAAGAACCTGTTCCGGGTGAGGCGCAAGTTCGGGGTGCTGTTCCAGGACGGCGCCCTGTTCGGCTCCATGAACCTGTTCGAGAACATCGCCTTCCCCCTCCGGGAGCACACCAAGAAGAACGAGGGGGAGATCCGCAAGATCGTCCACAAGAACGCCGAGCTGGTCGGGCTCATGGACCACCTCCGCAAACTCCCGGGCGAGGTGTCCGGCGGCATGAAGAAGCGGGCCGGGTTGGCCCGGGCGCTGGTGCTCGACCCCGAGATCGTGCTGTTCGACGAGCCCGACTCCGGCCTCGACCCGGTGCGGGTGGCGTTCCTCGACGAGCTGGTGCTCGACGTGCAGCGGGAGACCGGGGCCACCATCTTCATCATCACCCACAACATCCCGTCGGTGATGCGGACGGCCGACTACCTCGGGATGCTCTACCAATCCAAGTTGGTGCGCTTCGCCCCCAAGGACGAGATGTTCAAATCGCCCGACCCGGTCATCCACCAGTTCCTGAACGCCGACCTCGAAGGGCCGATCGGCATGGACGAGATGGCGGAGGGGAACACCCCCCGCGCCAGCTTCAGCGGCGAGCCGGTCGGGGTCGGAGCTTCTCCCGCCGCCGACTGACACCCTCGCCCGTCGGCTCCCCTCGTTGAGCCGCCTGCCGGCCGGGAGGCCGGGACCCCACTGGTAGCCTGCGGCCGTGGTCGCGGCTCCCTCCTCCGGCAGTGCTTCGCCGGTCGCCATCGGGGTGCTGGTCTCGGGGAGCGGCACCATTCTCGAAGCCATCCTCGGCGCCGGGCTCCCGGTCTCGGTGGTGGTGGCCGACCGCCCGTGCCGGGCCCTGCGGGTGGCGGAGGACGCCGGTGTCCCCGCCGCCCTGGTCGATCGGGCCGCCTTCGGCGGGTTCGGGCCCGGGTTCGACCGCCCGGCCTACACCCGGGCGGTGGTGGAGGCGCTGGCCGAACACCGCGTCGGGGTGGTGGTGATGGCCGGATTCGGGACGGTGCTCGATCAGCCGATCCATACTGCTTATCCGGGCCGTATCCTGAACACCCACCCGGCGTTGCTGCCCGCCTTCCCGGGGTGGCACGCGGTGCGGGACGCCCTGGCCGAAGGGGTGGCGGAGACCGGTACCACTGTCCACATCGCCACCCTGGCCATGGATGCCGGCCCGGTCCTGGCCCAGGAGGCGGTCCCGGTGTATCCGGACGACACCGAGGCGACGTTGCATGAGCGGATCAAGGCGGTGGAGCGGGTGCTCTACCCGGCCACCATCGCTTCGTTCATCGACAAGCTGGCGGTCCCGGCCGGGGATGAGCGAGGATCACCACTGGAGGTCAAGGCCATGAAGGCGCTGCTGTCCGTATACGACAAGACGGGACTGGTGGAGCTGGCCCGCGGGCTCTCCGGCCTCGGCTGGGAACTGATCTCCAGCGGCGGGACCTCGTCGGTGCTGGCCGACGCCGGCCTCCCCCATCTGGAGGTGGCCGACCTGACCGGGGCGCCGGAGATGCTGGGTGGGAGGGTCAAGACCCTCCATCCAACCATCCACGGCGGGATCCTGGCCGATCGCTCCCAGCCCGGGCACCTCGCCGATCTGGAGGACCAGGACATCGGTCTCATCGACCTGGTGGTGTGCAATCTCTATCCCTTCCGGAGCGACCCCTCCATCGAGCTGATCGACGTCGGCGGCCCCACCATGGTGAGGGCGGCGGCCAAGAACCATGCCCACGTCGGGGTGGTGGTGGACCCGTCCGAGTACGGCGGGGTGCTGTCCGAGCTGAAAGAGCACGGGACCCTGTCGGACGCCACCCGGTTCCGGCTGGCCCGGGACGCCTTCGCCAACACCGCCGCCTACGACGCCGCCATTGTCGGGTGGTTCGATCAACGGGGCGCGCCGGCCACCGGAACCGCTCCGGAGGGGGAGTCGGAAGCCGCCATCCTCCCTCCCACCATCCACCTGACCCTGGAGCGGGCCGGCTCGCTCCGCTACGGGGAGAACCCGCACCAGCACGGCGCCCGCTACCGGATCGCCGGCGAGCACTCCTGGTGGGACGAGGTCGTCCAGTACGGCGGCAAGGAATTGTCGTACCTGAACCTGTTCGACGCCGACGCCGCCTGGCGGCTGGTCCACGAGCTCGCCACCCCGGGCGGCACCGAGGTGGCCGCCGCCATCATCAAGCACGCCAATCCGTGCGGGGTATCGCTGGCCGACACCCTGACCACCGCCTACCAGCGCGCCCTGGACGGCGACCCGCTGTCGGCTTTCGGGGGGATCGTGGCCCTCGGCGGTCCGGTCACCGTGGAGGTGGCGGAGGCGATCGGCGCCGGGCCCCAGGCCGACGTGATCATCGCCCCCTCCTACGACGAAGCCGCCCTCGCCCTGCTCTCCTCCAAGCGGAAGGCCACCCGCCTGCTGTCGGCCCCCTCGCCGGAGCCGATCATCCGCCAGTACCGGGGGATGGGATCGACCGTCCTCGTCCAGGATGCCGACCGCTTCCTGGTGGACCCGTCGCTATGGGAGGTCGCCACCGCCACCCAGCCGACCGACGCCCAGTGGCGGGACCTGGCCCTGGCCTGGAAGGTCTGTGCCCGCACCACCTCCAATGCCATCGCCATCATCCGCCACGGCCAGGCGGTCGGGGTGGGGGCCGGCCAGTCCTCCCGGGTGGTGGCGGCGGAGATCGCGGTGTCGAAGGCCGGCGACCGGGCGCAGGGGGGGGCGGCGGCCAGCGACGCCTTCTTCCCGTTCCCCGACGGCCTCGAGGTGTTGGCCGCCGCCGGGGTGGCGGTGGTGGTGCAACCGGGCGGGTCGATCCGCGACGGTGAGGTGACGGCGGCCGCCGATGCGGCCGGCGTGGCCCTGGTGATGGCGGGTGGCGAGCGCCACTTCCGGCACTGAGGGGCAACCGGTGACCGCGATGTTGCTCGACGGCGAGCTCCTGGCCGCCCGGATCCGGGCCGAGGTGACCGACCGGGTCGCCCGGCTGGCCGCCGCCGGGGTGACCGTCGGCCTCGGGACCATCCTGGTCGGGGACGACGGCCCGAGCTCGCGGTACGTGGCCATGAAGCACGCCGACTGTGCCGAGGTCGGCATCTTCTCCGCCCATCAGCACCTGCCGGCCGACGTGACCCAGGCCGAGCTCGAGGCGGTGGTGGCCCGGTACAACGCCGATCCCCAGATCCACGCCTACCTGGTGCAGCTCCCGTTGCCGGCCGGGCTCGACGAGGAGCGGGTCCTGCTGGCGGTGGACCCGGAGAAGGATGTCGACGGGCTCCACCCGGTGAACCTCGGGCGCCTGGTGATGGGGGCGGCCGGCCCGCTGCCCTGCACCCCCGCCGGGATCGTCGAGCTGCTCCACGCCAATGACGTGCCGGTGGAAGGCAAGCACGTGGTGGGCATCGGCCGGGGGCTGACC
>DATARI010000231.1:0-20238 GCA_036264255.1 Acidimicrobiales bacterium
CGGGCGCTGGCCAGCGCGGTGTCGATGAGTCGGGCGTGGGCCGGCCGGAGCCCGGATCCCGCCGCCCCCACCATCGCCGCGGCCCCCGCCCCGGCGGCGGCCGCGGCTCCTGCCTTCAGGACATCGCGCCGGCTGATGGACCCGGGTCGTGGGCTGCCCTCTGCTGGTTGCCCCCGTCGCTTCCCCATGAGACCTCCGATGTCCGCCCTGTCGGCTGCGCCCGCCAGTGTCTCGATGGGCGCGCCGGCCCTCCTGGGCACAGGTGAAGGCCTGCCGGTTTCACTGAGGAAACTGGTGACCGGCCCGATTCTTGCGAAGAAGCTCGCCCTTCAGCAAGGTCGCAGGAGAAGTGCCGGGCAAGGTAAACGGCAGGTCACAGTCTCATGATCATCCGGTCACCCATGGCGGGTGGCCCGCTCCGGACCCGACTCGGGACCGGGCGGAAGCGCACTCCGGTGCCGACCAGAAGGGACTCGACAATGCCCAGCACCACCGCAACCACCATCACCGGCAACCTCACCCGCGACCCGGAGATCCGCTACACCCGGGACGGGCAGGCCACCACCTCCCTCGGGGTGGCCGTCAACCGGCGCTGGCAGAACCGGGACACCAAGGAGTGGGAGGAGGCGACCTCTTTTTTCGACGTCGTCTGTTGGCGCGAGCTGGCGGAGAACACTGCCCTCAGCCTCACCAAGGGTTCGCGGGTGGTGGTCACCGGCCGGCTCGAGCAGCGCAGCTGGGAGACGGAGGAAGGGGACCGGCGCTTCAAGGTGGAGATCGTGGCCGATGAGGTCGGGGCGAGTCTGCGGTTCGCCACCGCCGACGTCCACAAGGTGGAACGCCACTACCCGGCGGCCGGCGAGGACGGAACCGCCACCGGCGACGCCGCCCTCGACGACCTCGACGCCACCGACCAGCCGATCGCGGCCGACGCCTGACCGGTCTGGACCCACCAACCCCAACCCCAAACCCAAACCACCCGTCGCTCATCATGGACACCGGACTCGGCATGCATGTGATCGCCTACTGGGCCAATTGGAGACTGTCGGCCGGAGGCGACCCGGTCGGCCAGTTGATCCTCCAGGCCGACGTCCGGGCGGTCGGCTGGCTGATGACGCGCCACCTCGCCGACATCGTGGGTTCCGCCGCGGCCGCAATCACCATGGGGGCCGCGGCGGGACTCGCCCTGAACCGGATCCGTCGTGCCCGGCCCGGATCCTCCGACCGAAATCCTTCTTGAGTGACTGACCCCGAAAGGAGCCACGCCATGAGCGTGACCCATACCCGCCCCACCGAACCCCTCGATTCCGACCCGGCTGGAGACCGCATCCGCTTCGCACCAATGGTCCGGCTCTCCAAGGCCGAGGCATTCGGCGCCTGCCAGGCGTTGGCCGACGCCGATCGGCTACTGCTGCGGTCGGGCCGCACCTCGGAGGCGACTGTCCTCGGCGACCTGTTCGAATTGCTCGAGCAGCGCCTGGCGTGGGTCCGCCGGTCAGATTGACGTGGAGGGGCGACTCCGACCGCCGGGACCGGTCAGTTGTCGGGCTTGTACTCGATGGACAGCGAGTTCACGCAGTACCGGAGACCGGTGGGGGCCGGACCATCGGGAAACACATGGCCGAGGTGGCCCCCGCAGCGGGCGCAGGTGATCTCGGTCCGGACGGACCCGAAGCTCCTGTCCTCATGCTCGTTGATGGTCCCCTCGTCGAGGGCCCGATAGAAGCTCGGCCATCCCGAACCGGATTCGAACTTGGTGTCACTCGGGAACAGATCGGCCCCGCAGCCAGCACAGGTGAACATGCCGGTGCCCTCGACGTGGAGCAGTTCTCCCGACCAGGCGGGCTCGGTGCCCTTCTGGCGCAGCACTGCATAGCGCTCGGGCGACAGCTTCGCCTTCCACTCTTCCTCGGTCAGCTCCACCGGGCCAACGGCCTCGGCCTTCGTGGTGTCACTCATGATCTTCAGCCTCCTTGGGCGGACGAGGGAGATCGCACTCATTGCGTCCATCGACCCCGTACAAAGAGTAGAACGCCCCCCTGAACCGCAGTGTTCCCTCTCCGGCGCCCGAAACCGGTCGAAATTCGGCTTTGCTAACGTCGCGTCAGATTTGCCCGACCCGCGAGGCGCCCTCCGGACCCCGCCGGGCCCGTTTGCCCCACCGGCCGGCGACCTGACCAGGACATACCTCCGCCATGGACCTACGAGACCGACCCGAGGACGACGCCTTCCGACACCAGGTGCGGGCCTGGCTCGGTGACCACGTGGTCGGCGAGTTCGCGGCGCTGGGTGGCCGAGGGGGGTCGGGCGACGAAACCTTCGGCTTCGAGACCCGCCTGGCCTGGGAGAAGGTGCTCGCCGCCGACGGCTGGACCTGTCTCGGCTGGCCGGTCGAATACGGCGGGCGGGGGGCGTCTATCGCCCACCAGGTCATCTTCAACGAGGAGTACGTGAAGGCCAGGGCGCCCGGCCGGGTCAGCGTCCTCGGCGAGGGCCTCATCGGCCCCACCGTCATCCACTACGGGACCCCCGAACAGCAGGCTCGCTTTCTGCCTCCCATCCTGGCCGGCACCGAACTGTGGTGTCAGGGCTATTCGGAACCGAACGCCGGGAGCGATCTGGCCAACGTCCAGACCAAAGCGGTCCTCGACCCGGAAACGGGCGAGTGGGTGATCACCGGCCAGAAGATATGGACGTCGCTGGCCCACCAGTCCGACTGGTGCTTCGTGGTCTGCCGGACTGAGGCGGGGTCCCTCCGCCACCGCGGGCTGTCCTACCTCCTGGTGCCGATGGACCAGCCGGGCATCGAAGTTCGGCCGATCACCCAGTTGACCAAGACCGCCGAGTTCAACGAGGTGTTCTTCGACGGGGCCCGCACAGCCAACGACAACGTCCTCGGGGAGGTGGGAGACGGCTGGAGGGTCGCCCTCGCCACCCTCGCCTTCGAACGCGGGGTTGCCATGCTCGGCCACCAGGTGTCTTTCCGCCGGGAGCTGGAACACCTGTTGGCGGCGGCCCGGGCCAACGGACGGATCGCCGACCCGGTGATCCGGCAGAGGCTCGCCCGGGCATACGGGGAGCTCGAGATCCTCCGCTACAACACCCTGCGCAGCCTGTCCAGCATCGACGGACCGGTGGCACCCCCCGAGGCGTCGATCATCAAGCTCTACTGGGCGACGTGGCATCAGGGCCTCGGCGAGCTCGCCATCGACGTACTGGGTCCGGCCGGGATGGTGGCGGAAGGCTTCCCCTATGAGCTCGATGAGTTCCAACGGACGTTCATGTTCAGCCGGGCGGAGACCATCTACGGCGGGTCCAACGAAATTCAGAAGAACATCATCGGCGAACGGGTCCTCGGCCTGCCGCCCGAACCCAAGGGAGCACTCCGATGACCGACACCACCCCCACCAGCCCACCGGTACCCACCCCGCCTCCCGGCCACGGGCTCCTCACCGGGAAGATCGTGGTGGTCACCGCGGCGGCCGGCACCGGGATCGGGTTCGCCACCGCCAAACGCTGTGTGGAAGAAGGGGCGACGGTGGTCCTGTCCGACGCTCACGAACGCCGGCTGAACGAAGCCGCCGACGCCCTGGCCGAGTTGCCCGAGCTCTCCGGCCGGCGACCGCTCGCCGTCCCCTGCGATGTCACCGACGAAGCCCAGGTCCAGCACCTCTATGACGCCACCGTCGAGCACCACGGGTACTTCGACATCGCCGTCAACAACGCCGGCCTGGGTGGGAAGGTCGACATCGTCGACATGACCGACGAGCAGTGGGCCCTGGTCCTCGACATCACCCTGACCGGTACGTTCCGGTGCACCCGGGCCGCCCTTCGCCACCTCTATGCCCGGGGCAGTGGCGGGGTGATCGTCAACAACGCCTCGGTATTGGGCTGGAGGGCCCAAGCCGGCCAGTCCCACTACGCGGCGGCCAAAGCCGGGGTGATGGCGCTGACCCGGTGTGCGGCGGTGGAGGCGGTGCCCCACAACGTCAGGATCAATGCGGTGTCCCCGAGCCTGGCCGTCCATCCGTTCCTCAACAAGGTGATGCCCGACGATGAACTGGCCGAGCTGACCAAGAAGGAAGTCTTCGGGCGGGGGGCCGAGGTGTGGGAGGTGGCCAACGTCATCGTGTTCCTGGCCAGCGACTACGCCACCTTCATGACCGGCGAGGTGGTGTCGGTCAGCAGTCAGCACCCCTGACCGGTGGGCGGAGCGGGAGCCGGGTCATCCGGGAGCCCAGCTCAAACAGAATCTTCAGGCGGATGCACTACCCTGACGGAGTGTCAGATATCTCCGATCCCCGAGGGGATCTCCAGTGGGGAACCATCCCCGGCCTGGTGGAGGACGCCGCGGCCAGATTCGGTGAATCCGAAGCACTGGTGGATCCCCGCGGACCCGGAGGCACGACCACCCGGCTGACCTTCGACCAGCTGGCGGAAGAGGTGGCGGCCGCCACCCGTGCGGTACTGGCCAACGGCATCGAGCGCGGCGACCGGGTGGCAATCTGGGCACCGAATTGCGCCGAGTGGGTGATCGCCGCCCTGGGGGCGGTCGGGGCGGGTGCCCTGCTGGTCCCCCTGAATACCCGCTACAAGGGGGCCGAAGCCGCCTACATCCTCAAGGAGTCAGGAGCCCGGCTCCTCTTCACTGTCCAGGGCTTCCTGGGTACCGATTACCCGGGCATGCTGGCGGAGGCGGCGGCGTCGGGGAGCCCGCTGCGCGACCTCGAACGGGTGGTGGTGCTGCGGGCCGGCGAGACCGAGGAGGCCAGTCAGTCGGAGGAAGACGGGGCACGGCTCCGGCACAAGAAGGGCGACCAGGTGGTCGGCTGGCACGCCTTCCTGAAGGAGGGAGCCTGCGTGCCGAGCGACGTGGCCGCCGGCCGGACCGCCTCGATCACCAGCGGCGACATGTCGGACCTGATCTTCACCTCCGGCACCACCGGGCATCCGAAGGGGGCGATGAGCACCCATTCCCAGACCCTGCGGACGTTCGCCACCTGGGCCGAAGTCGTCGGCCTGCGCAAGGGCGACCGGTACCTGATCGTCAACCCGTTCTTCCATACCTTCGGGTACAAGGCCGGCATCCTGGCCTGTCTGATGACCGGGGCCACCATGGTGGCGGAGCCGATCTTCGATGTCGACGTGATCCTCGACCGGATCGCCACCGAGCACATCTCGGTGCTGCCGGGGCCGCCGACCATCTTCCAGTCGATCCTCGACCGACCCGACCGTCACAAGTTCGATCTGTCCTCGCTCCGGCTGGTGGTGACCGGCGCCGCCCTCATCCCGGTCGAACTGGTGCATCGACTCTGGTCGGAGATGAGCATCGAGACGGTACTCACCGCCTACGGCCTGACCGAGGCCACCGGCACCGTGAGCATGTGCCGGCGGGGGGACTCGGCGGAGGTCATCGCCGGCACCTCGGGTCGGGCCATCCCCGACGTGGAGGTCCGCATCGTCGGGCCCGACGGGGGAGAAGTGGACCGGGGCGAGGCGGGCGAGATCCTGGTCCGCGGCTACAACGTGATGCGCGGGTACTTCAACGATGCCGACGCCACCGATGAGGCCATCGACGTCGACGGGTGGTTGCACACCGGGGATGTCGGCGTCATGGATAGCGACGGCAACATCGAGATCACCGATCGGTTGAAGGACATGTACGTGTCCGGCGGGTTCAACGTCTACCCGGCGGAGATCGAGGCGGTCCTCCGCACCCATCCGGGGGTGGCGGAGGTGGCGGTGGTCGGGGTTCCCGACCACCGGATGGGTGAAATCGGCTGTGCCTTCGTGGTGGCGGCGCCGGGCGCATCCTCTGAGGACGTGGTGCGCACCCTGCCCGAGTGGTCGCGCCAGCAATTGGCCAACTTCAAGGCGCCGAAGTTCGTCGAGGTGGTTGACGCCTTGCCGACCAATGCCAGTGGCAAGGTGCTCAAGCGGGATCTCCGTGACCGGTTCAAGGAGAGCGACCTGCAGCCCGAGCCTGGCTAGCCGGAACGTTCCATAGACAGCCCGTCGCCATCGACGGGGCATGAGCAGAGAGGGGAGTGCCGTGCGCGGCATTGTGTACACCGGTGACGACGTCGAGGTCACCGACCAGCTGTCCGTAGGGGACCCGGGGCCGACCGAAGTGAAGGTCGGAATCGGAGCCGCCGGGGTCTGCCACAGCGACCTGTCGGTGATCAACGGGACCATCCCCTGGAAGTCGCCGTCGGTGCTCGGCCATGAGGGGGCCGGCGTGGTCGAAGCGGTGGGATCCGAAGTCCATTCGGTGAAGCCGGGGGACCACGTGGTCATCGCCACCCTGGCCAGCTGCGGGACCTGCCGGGCCTGTTCCACCGGGCATCCCACCTGGTGCGTGAAGACGCTCGGCAATGTCTCCCAGCCCTTCACCTACAAGGGCGAGCCGGCCTCCAACTTTGCCGCCACCTCGGTCTTCGCCGAGTCGACCATCGTCCAGGAGGTCCAAGCCGTCAAGATCTCCAAGGAGGTGCCGATGACCTCGGCCTGCCTCATCGGTTGCGGGGTGCTGACCGGGGTGGGCGCGGTGCTCAATCGAGCCAAGGTGAGGGCGGGGGAGACCGCCGCGGTGTTCGGCGTCGGTGGGGTGGGGCTCAATGTGATCCAGGGACTCCGCATCGCCGGCGCCAGCCGGATCATCGCCGTCGACACCCTGTCGTCCAAAGAGGGGCTGGCCCGGCAGTTCGGCGCCACCCACTTCGTCGACGCCTCGACGTCCGATGCGGTGGCGGCGATCCGGGAGATCGTCCCGCCCGGTCCCTCCCGGTTGAGCGGCGCCCTCGGGTGGACCGGTGGAGTCAACTGGTCCTTCGACTGCGTCGGCCACCAGGCGGTGCTGCGCAGTGCGCTCGACGTCCTCGACTGGGGCGGCAATGCCCTGGCCATCGGCATTCCCCCCCAGGGGACCGAGGTGTCGGTCGACGTCAACGCCCTCGCCTATGTCGATCGCGGCCTCCTCGGTTGCCGGTACGGGTCCTCCCGTCCCCACCACGACATCCCGCTCATGGTCGAGATGTACCTGTCGGGCCAGCTGATGCTCGACGAGTTGGTCACCGAGTCACGGCCGCTGGAGGGATTCCGGGAGATCGTGGAGGACATGGAGACCGGGAAGTTGGCCCGGGGCGTGCTCACCTTCTGAGGGGGCCCGTCGACCAAGCTGCACCGGCGGTGCGAGGCGGTGCGAAGTCAGGCGGCCGAGGCCATCCGAGGCGACACCGCACCGGGTGGGGGAGGGGGCTCAGAGGCGCTGGACGATTCCTCGGACGTAGGCCGCCTGACCCACGTGCTGGAGGTCGTCGACCACCACCGCCACCAGCCGACTGCTCACGGTCTCGGGGGGATCCCAGGTCGGGTCCAGCACCCGGGCCAGATCCGACTCATCGAGGGAGCCCAGCACCTCGAGGGTCCGGCTGTGGACGTCTTCGAAGTAGCCGAGCAGGGACATGGCGTCGGCGACGACGGTCGCCACGGTGGCGGGATCATGGCCGTAGCCGGTATCGAAGGGTTCGAGGGGGAGTCCGAAACGGTCGACCCACCCGTTGGCCGTCCATACTTGTTGGCGGCCACTGAGCCCGGCGACCCGGTCATCCTGGATTCGGGTCAGGTGCCACACCAGCCAGGCGATGGAGTTGGACTCGGGGTCGGGACGGTACGTCAACTCATCGAGCGAAAGGCCGTTGACGGCCGGGTGCACGGCATCGCGGATCCTCTCGAAGGCGTCGACCAGGACGTCGGTGCTCGTCATCGTTCCCTCCTCGGCCCGGCTGGCGGGATGGTGGCGCACGGGTTCACGGGTGGCGCGCCGGAATCGCAGCTCATCATCAGTTCTTACCATGCCGACCTGGTTTCTTCGCCGGGACCGCTGGCGCCCACGGCCTTGGCGGCGACCAGGAGCACGTGGCAAAGTCTCCCGATGTCCGACACGGCGCGTCGATTGCCGATGTTCCCGCTCTCGACCGTGCTGTTCCCCTACGCGGAGCTGCCGTTGCATGTCTTCGAGCCCCGCTACCGGGCGCTCGCCGAGGACTGCCTGGCCGGCGATCGGGAATTCGGGGTGGTCCTCATCGACCGGGGATCGGAAGTCGGCGGTGGTGACCACCGGGTGGACGTGGGCACCGTCGCCCACATCCGGGGCACCTCGGTCTTCGACGATGGGCGCCGGCTGCTGGCCACCCAGGGTGGCCGCCGATTCCGGGTGACCGCCTGGCTGGAGGACGATCCGTATCCATTGGCCGAGGTCGCCCATCTTCCGGAGGACCCGCCCCTTCCCGAGGCCGAGGCCGGCGAGATTCGCCGGGCCGAGGCCGCGGTCCGGCGCTGCCGGGCGCTGCTCTCCGAGTTGGGAGCCGCCCCGCCCCTCGCCCTCGATGAACACCGCCTGGATCGGCCCATCGACTATCTGTGGCGCCTCTGTGGCTCGGCGCCCTGCGGCGCCCTGGATGGGCAACGGCTGCTGGAGACCGACGACCCCGCGGCTCGGGCCGCTCTCCTCATCGAGCTGGTCGAGGCCACCGCCGACGACGTCACCCGCCTGCTGGCCAGCGGCGAACACTGACCCGACCCGGATGGCCCGGTGCCTACCATGAGGAGACCGGCCTGTTGCCGGCCGAACCCCGCCTGGAGGTACCGTGCGCGACTACCCGCAAGCCATCGTCCCGGTCAACCACGTGGAGCCCGCCCCTCGGCGGGTCAGGGCCCGGTTGGGGGATCGGTTCGTCGTCGACACCACCGCGGCCATCTATGTGTGGGAGTGGAGCCACTACCCGCAGTACTACCTTCCCCTGGCTGACATCGACGGCGATGTCCTGGTCGACGAACAGCATGACGAGCAACTGGGTCGGGGGACGGCCAAGCGCTACGGAGTTCGTCTCGGCGACATCGAGCGCCCCGGGGTTGCCCACCTCTACACCGAATCGGACATCGAGGGCATCGCCGGCCGGGTCCGGTTCGACTGGTCAGCCTTCGACAGCTGGTTCGAGGAGGACGAAGTGGTATTCGTCCATCCCCGTGACCCCTACTCGCGGGTCGACGCCATCCGCTCCACCCGCACCGTCACCGTCGGACTCGACGGTATCGAGCTGGCCCGGTCGTCCTCCCCGGTGATGGTCTTCGAGACCGGCCTGCCGACCCGCTACTACTTCAATCGGACCGAAGTGCACTTCGAGCACCTGGTGCCGAGCGACACCGTGACCTCCTGTCCGTACAAGGGGCAGACGACCGGCTATTGGTCGGTCCGGCTGGGCGACCAGACCGTCACCGATTTGGCCTGGGCCTACGATTTTCCCACCCGCCAACTGCTGCCGATCGCGGGACTGGTCGCCTTCTACAACGAGAAGGTCGACATCGAGATCGACGGCGAAGCACAGGAACGGCCGGACACCCACTTCTCCTAGCGATGCGATGATGACCGGGTGCGGCGCATCTCGGTGGTCGGGAACTCGGGATCGGGAAAGTCCCGGCTGGCGGGGACGCTGGCGGCCCGGCTCGGCGTGCCCCACATCGAGCTGGACGCCCTCTTCCACCTGCCCGATTGGACCGAGCTCCCGGTCGAGGAGTTCCGTCGCCAGGTGGCCGACCTGACCGCGACCGACGGCTGGGTGGTGGACGGGAACTACCTGAGCGTTCGGGATGTCGTCTGGCATCGGGCGGACACGGTGGTGTGGGTCGATCCGCCCCGGGCTCTGGTCATGTTCCGGGTCGTCACTCGCAGTCTGGCCCGGGTGCTGGGCCAGCGGGAGCTGTGGAATGGCAACCGAGAGCGCTGGCGCAACCTCGTCTCCACCGACCCGGCCAGGTCGATCGTGGCCTGGTCGTGGACCCAGCATCAGCCTTACCGGGATCGCTACTCGTCGGCCATGACCGATCCGGCCTGGGCCGACCTGGCGTTCATCCGCCTCCGGTCGGCTTCCGACACCAGGACGTTGTTGTCGTCGTTCGGACCCCGGCCCGGGGTGGGACCTGAGGGGGCCGACCGCCTCCGCGCCGACGATGGTTCCATCTGAGCCACCCAGCCGGACCGCCGGGCGGATCAGCCGCCGATGAGCGCTCGCCGGCGCTGCTCGAGAAATCTCCGCTCGGCGTCGTTGGTGGCGATGGCCAGGGCGGCACTGTAGGCCGACACCGCGTCGGGATAGCGACCGAGACGTTCGAGCAGATCGGCCCGGGTGGCGTGGAACAGGTGATAGCCGTCCAGGTCGAGCCGGTCGACCAGGGCCAGCGCGGCTTCCGGCCCGGTCACCTCGGCCACCGCCACTGCCCGGTTGAGCGCCACTACTTCGGTGGGGGCGAACTCCATCAGCTGATCGTAGAGCGCCAAAATCTGACCCCATTGGGTGTCCGAGGCGTCGGGGGCGTCGCTGTGCACCGCGTTGATGGCGGCCTGGATCTGGTACGGCCCGGGCAGGTTGCGCCGGAGCAGGGCGCGCACCAGTGCCTGACCTTCTTCCACCAGGGCCCGGTCCCAGAGAGAACGGTCCTGATCGGGCAACAGCACCAAGGAGCCGTCGGAGTCCATCCGGGCCGCTCTCCGGGCATGGGTCAACAACATCAGGGCGAGCAGCCCGATGACTTCGGGTTCGTCCGGCATCAACTCGGCCAGCAGGCGGGCCAGCCGGATGGCCTCCCCGCAGAGATCCTCCCGAACCAGGGCATCGCCGACCGAGGCTGCATACCCCTCGTTGAACACCAGGTAGATGACGGCCAGCACCGCGCGGAGCCGGTCCGGCAGCTCGGCGGCGTCGGGGACCCGATAGGGGATGCCGGCGGCGCTGATCTTGCGCTTGGCCCGGACCAGTCGCTGGGCCATGGTCGCCTCCGGCACCAGGAAGGCCCGGGCGATCTCCGGGGTCTGGAGACCTCCGAGCAATCGCAGAGTCAACGCCACCTGGGCGCTGGGGGCGAGGGACGGGTGACAGCAGGTGAAGATGAGCCGCAGGCGGTCGTCGATCACCGGACCCACCGGTTCGGGGGGTTGCCGGCTGTCGTGCAGGAGGGTGGCTTGAGCATGGCGGTCATGGCGGGATGCCTCGCGTCGCAGGCGATCGATGGCGCGATTCCGGGCGGTGGTGGTGATCCACCCACCCGGATTCGGGGGGAGGCCGGTCACCGGCCACCGTTCGATGGCCACCATGAACGCCTCCTGGACCGCCTCTTCGGCGACGTCGATGTCACCGAAGGAGCGGACCAGGGTGGCCACGGCCCGGCCGTACTCCCGCCGGAAGTGGAGTTCGATCTCGCTGACGTCGAAGGCCACCGAGGGGTCTAGTCCTCGGGGTTCTCTTGGAACGGTCGGACCTCCACCGGCCCACCGCAGGCCCGGCTCCCCCTCGCCGCCAACGCCAGGGCGGCGTCCAGGTCCTCCGCCTCGACGACCCAGAAACCGCCGAGCTGCTCCTTGGTTTCGGCGAACGGTCCGTCGGTGGTGAGCACCTCACCATCTTGAATCCGCACCACGGTGGCGGTTTCCGGCGGGTGGAGGCCACCGGCGAACACCCAGGCGCCGGAGTCCTGCAGCTCCTGGTTGAAGGTGTCGACCGCGCCGTAGCGCTGCTCGATCTCCTCGATGGGGGGTGGCTCCTGGCCCTCGACCATGTGGACCGACAACAGATACTGCTTCATGATCATGCTCCTCTCCGCGGGGAGCGGCCGGATTGCCGATCCTCCACTGACACTACGAACCGCTCGGCGCCAAATCGACACCGAGGACAAGAATCTTCTGGTGGTGCCGGCTGGCGGGGTGGCGGCCATCCCCTGGGAGGCCGGGTCGACGGTGCAACTTCTCCCGGCTTACCGTGGAACGATGCCACCAAACCCGGAAGTCGAAGTCCCCAACGGCAACCCCGATGAGCGAGAGCTGTTGCTGAGTTGGCTCGAGTACCTGCGAGGGGCGGTCATCCGGAACGTCGAGGGGCTGAGCGATGAAGATGCCGGCTGGACGCCCGACGGCAGGCTGATATCCCCGTTGGGGGTGGTGAACCATCTCACCCACGTGGAATGGCGATGGATCGACGGAGGGATGCTCGGGCGCGCGGTCTCGAGAAGCGAGGAGGAGTTCCGCCCCGGTCCGGAGCTGACGGTCGAGGCAGCCCTGTCGGCCTACCGAACGAGAGCGGCGTCCACCGGCGCGGTGGTCCGGGCGACCGCGCTCGACCAGCCCTGCCGAAGGGGCCGCCAGGGCGGGGACCTCCGGTGGGTGTTGCTCCACCTCATCCAGGAGACCGCCCGACACGCCGGCCACGCCGACGCCACCCGGGAGCTTCTCGACGGCACCACCGGGGAGTGAGGATGCCGGGCCCCTCGGAGCGCCAGCCGGCGGCACCCGATCACACCATCGGCGTCACCGTCAGCCAGGTCCCGGTGGAGCGGACGCTGGCGTTACGCCAGGCGGTGCTCCGGCCCGACCAGAGCCTCGACGACATGGCGCTTCCCGGGGACGATGATCCGGCCACCGCCGCCTTCGCCGCCATCGACGTCGGCGGCGAGGTGCAGTCGGTGGCCCGGGTCGCCCTCGAAGCGCCGCCGTTTTCGAGCCAGGATCTGGCTCCGACCGGCACCCCGGCCTGGCGGTTGCGGAGCATGGCGACCCGGCCGGAGGTCCGCGGCCAGGGCATCGGCACGGCGGTGTTGCAGGCCTGCATCGACCATGTGAGCCGCGGGGGCGGCGGTCTCCTGTGGTGCAATGCTCGGGTCCCCGCCGTCGGCCTCTACCGTCGGGCCGGGTTCACCACCCACGGCGAAGAGTGGGTGGATCCGGTCATCGGTCCCCACGTCGTGATGTGGCGGCTGGTCGATCCGGCCTGAGGTTCCCTCCTTTTTGGCACCGGCGCCACCCGATTGATGGGCACCGGTGCACCGCTGCCCATCCTCCAGATCGAGGAACCGCGCTGCCATACTGGCCCGATGCGTACGACTCCGCTGGTCGGCGAAAAGGTGTGGTTCGCCCCTCGTCGGCTGGGTTGGGGTCTGAGCCCGATCTCCGTCGAGGGTTGGATCGCCACGGTGGGGTCGGTCGCCCTCGGGTTCGTGGTCACCCGCCGATGGCCGGAGCGCAAGGGCCTGCGGCGACTGCCCGGGGTCGGGCTTCTGGCCATCGCGCTGGTCAAGGGCACCGCGCCCGGGGGGCGACGGGCGAGAGAAGAATTCGAACGAGGAGGGCAGTGGTGACGACCACCGCGGTGGAGCGCCACGTTCACCCGGTGGACACCGTTCGGTCCCCGGTCTGGCCCATGTCTCCGCCGACGAATTACCTGGGTCAGCTCGACCCGGCCTTCCAGCACATGATGGGCCAGACGCGGGCCCGCGCCACCGTTGACGACTGCAACTGGTACCACACCTTCGACCTCCCCCACGGGGGCACCATCGAGGGCGCCTGGGACCTCCGGGGGCGGGAGGCGTCCTATCTGGGCGGGGTCGAGGTGGCCGGGAAACGGGTCATCGAGCCCGGACCGGCGTCAGGGTACCTTTCGTTCTACATGGAGCGGCAGGGTGCCGAGGTGGTCAGCTTCGAGACCGGCTTCGACATCTCCATCGACCTCCTGCCGGTCGCCGGCGGGGACACCGCGGAGAATGAAACCGATCTGATGGGCACCACCGTCGAAGGCATTCACAACAGCTGGTGGTACATGCACCGGGTGTACGGCTCGTCGGCCAAGCTCGTCCACGGGGACCTCTACCAGCTGCCTCAAGACCTGGGTGAATTCGACGTCGCAGTGTTCGGGGCCATCCTGCTGCACCTCCGTGAGCCTTGGGGTGCCATCCGCGAGGTGGCCAAACGGACCAAGGAGCGGATCGTGGTCACCGATCTCATCCAGGACCGGGAAGCCCCGCTGGAGAGCAACATCATGCGGTTCTCTCCGCTGGCAACCCACGAGATCTCCAACTGGTGGAGCCTCTACCCCGGCGCGGTGGTGGCGATGCTGGAGCGGGTCGGCTTCGGCAACACCACCATCACCGAGCACACCCAGGCCCATCACCTCGGGCACCGGATGGGGGAGCCGCCGGTGGAGATGCCGATGTTCACCGTGGTGGGAGAACGCGGCTAGCTGGTCGGCGTCAATTTCTTGGCGAAGAGCCGTCGGAGGGGCGGCAGCGTCGGCGGGGGCTGACGGCGCTCCGGCAACTCGGAAAGCAGCTCGACGGTCGCCTCCGCCACTTTGCGGACCGCTCGTTCGAACGACTCTTCGGTGCGCTCGGTCGTCGTCTGGACGCCGCTGACCTTGCGGACGTACTGACGGGCGGCGGCGGTGATCTCTTCGTCGGTCGCTTCGGGCTGCAATCCCCGCAGGGTGGTGATGTTTCGGCACATGCCCGCCAGGCTAGAGGAGCAGGGTCCAACCCGTACCCCGACCGGAACCGGAGGCCGTGAGCCCTGTGCGCGCCCCAGGGTCGCCGGGGCTCAGCCCGCCCCGAAGAACGGCGCCCCGAAGGCGAAGATCCCCCCGTCGCTGCCGACCAGCCAGTAGCCACCGGCGGCCGGGTCGATCGCCATCCCGACGATGGGCTTGTTGAGAGTCAATGAACCGGTCGATCCGTGGAACCCGGCATCGCCGAAGGCGAAGATGCCCCCGTCGGAGGCCACGAACAGATATCCGTTGTTGGTCTTGGTGGCGGCCATGCCGTTGACCGGCTTGTTGAGGGCGAGGGCCCCGGTCGATCCGAAGAAGGGAGCCCCGATGGCGAAGATGCCCCCGTCGGAGGCGACCAGCCAGTAGCCGCCGGTGGCGGTGTCGGCGGCGATCCCGACCACCGGCTTGTTGAGGGGTCGGCCACCCATCGAGCCGCGGAATACTGCGTCACCGAAGGCGAAGATGCCCCCGTCGCTCGCCACCAGCCAATAGCCGTTGCCGTCGGCGGTCGGCGCCATGTCCACCACCGGCTTGTTGAGCGGGACACCCCCCATCGACCCGAAGAACCCGGCGGTCCCGAACGCGAAGGTCCCGCCGTCGGCGGCAACCAGCCAGTACCCGCCGCCATCGGGCGTCGACACGATGTGGGTGATCGGTTGGGTCAGATGGAGCGTCGAGGCATTGCCGTAGCTCGGGGCGTCGCCATGGGTGGTGACATCACCGTCCGACCAGGCCAACCAGTAGCCACCACCGTCGGGAGTGGCGGCCATCCCCACCGCGGTGGCGCCCGGGGACGGGGGAGGCACCAGTTGCCCGGCGTAGTTGATGGCCACCGTGACACCGTCGCCGTTCGGGTCGACCAGTGCCACCCCGCATCGCAGATAGCCCTGGGCGGCCTGGGTCGCCGAAGGAGGACAGACCGCGGCCGGATCGGGCGCCGAGAAGGGATCGGGCACCACGAAGGTGCCGGACATGGCCCCGGTCTGGTCGGTGGGGTAGAGCTGGGTGTCGTTCTGGTCGATCTCGTCGGTCGATCCGGTGGTGGCCAACAGGGGGCTGAACTCGGCGGCGGCCACGGTGTCGTTGGGCTGCCATCCAAAGCAGATGATGGAGATCGTCGACCCGGGGGTGACGTTCTCCACGATCCCGGTCGTCCCGTTGAAGGTGCAGTTCGGATTCACCGCGGCGTGCGGCCGGGGTGCGGATTGCGCCACCCGATGGGCGCCAGCAGTGGCGGTGGTGAGGGCGGAGGCGACGCCGACATCGTCCGCCACCACCATGGGTAGCTGGCTGACTTCGGCACGGGGAGACCCGGCGCTGGCGCCGGCGGCGGCAGCTGGGCTGACCGGTCCGAGTCCGAGGGCGAGGGAGGCGCAGGCGCAGGCGAGGGCGAGGGCCAGGGTGGCAACCTTGCGGCCCGGCGAACGCCAGGCGACCCGCCCCGGGTACCGGCCGGACAGGTCGTGCATGCGTTCGTTCATCGTCGTTCTCCCAACGGCACACGCCCCGCACGTGCCCCGGGTCCGACGGTAACAGACGCCGCCCGAACCGGCGCGAGGTCAGCCGGCTTGGGCCCAGTCGATCACCACTCGGGCCAATTCCGGCCCCCGGTCCTCCTGCAAAAAGTGCCCACCGCCTTCGATGCTGGTGTGGGGTTGGCCCTTGGTCCCGGGGATGCGCTCGAGCAACGGTCGGTCACCACCTTTGGTGATCGGGTCCTTGTCGGAGAAGGCGCAGAGGAAGGGCTTGGTGAAGGTCTCCAGGACCGACCAGGCCTTCTGGTTGTCGGGGGTGGCCGGGTTGTCGAGGCTCTGGGGGATGAGGTCGGGGAAGGCCAGCGCCCCGGCTTTATAGGTGGGGTCGGGGAACGGCGCGTTGTAGGCGGCGATGACCTCGTCGGACAGCGGCACCCTCACCCCGCCGGAGACCAGCATGCCGATGGGCAGATCGGGGGTTGCCTGGACGAAGTTGCGAAATTGCCACCAGGCCTCGGGCAGCCGAACGGTGCCGTCGGGCAGACCGGTGTTGGCGGCGCAGACCCGGGCAAACCGTTCGGGGTGCTCGGCAACCAGACGGAGCCCGATGAGGCCGCCCCAGTCCTGGCAGACCAGGGTGATGCCGGAGAGGTCGAGGGTGTCGAAGAGCACCGAGCGCATCCACTCGACGTGGCGGGCGTAGGTGTAGTCCTCTTGGGCCGTCGGCTTGTCGGAGCGCCCGAAGCCGATCAGGTCGGGGGCGACGGCCCGGAAGCCGGCGTCGACGAAGAGGGGGATCATCTTCCGGTAGAGGAACGACCAGGAGGGCTCTCCGTGGAGGAGGAGGGCCACCGGCCCGTCCTTCGGCCCCTCATCGATGAAACCCACCCGGAGCCCGTCAGCGGTTTCGGCGTAGTCCGGGGCGTAGGGAAAGTCGGGCAGGTCGGCGAATCGTTCGTCAGGGGTGCGCACTACGTCCATCGGGGCTCCTCGGTGTCGGGATACTGGCCAGATGAGACCCTAGATGCCCCGTGACGAACGAAGGCGACTGGGTCAGACGTCGGTGAGGGAGGTCTCGGTGATCCCGAGCACCCGCAATGTCCGTCCCAGTCCGAGAAAGGCGCTGAGGCAGATGGTCAGGTCCAGAATCTCGGGATCGGTGAACGACTCCCGCATCCGGTCGATGAACGCATCGTCGATGCTGAGGTGGTCCATGGCGAAGCGCTCGGCGTAGTCCATCGCCAGCCGCTCTTGCTGGCTGAAGCTGGCCCCGTCGTCATGGATGCCCACGTGGCAGTAGAACTCCTCGGTGACGCCCTGTTCCTTGACCTTGTCGGCCCGGAAGGCGAGGCAGACCGTGCAGTCGTTCAGCTGGGCGATCCGCATCCGCGCCGCCTCCCGTACCCGCACCGGCAGGATGCTCTTGTTGTAGGCGGCGTCGACCAGCCGGTTGACCGCCGCACCCATTTCCGGTCGCAGCGACCACAGCTGGACGGCATCGCCACCGTCGCCCACGGGAATGTCGAGTCGTGCCATGCCGCGACCTTAGGCCTCGAGGATGAGATCCTGCTGGACAGCCCGGACCCCCGGGTCCGGAGCCGAATAACGGAGCCGCTCAGCTGGGGGTGGCTCCGTCGGTGCCCTGTCGCCGTCGCACATAGGCGGCGAAGCCGGGGACCGAGAATTCGAGCACGTTGTGGGCGGGGGAGTAGATGATCCCCTTGCTCATCAGCCGGTCACGGAAGGTGGAGGCGGCTTGCGGGGTGGACCCGAGCTGACGGGCGACGTCCCCGGAGGGAATCCGCCCGTCGCCGAGGGCGGCCATCGCCCCGAGGTAACCCTGCTCGCGTTCGGACGCCTTGTCGTAACGGATCCGGTAGAGCCCCTCCTCCAGCCGGTCCCGGGTCGGCTCGATGGCGTCCTCGACGTCGGCCAGGGTGATGATGGTGCCGGGACGGTCCGATGGGGTTCCCGCCGAGCGCCAGGTCTCCATGGCGTAGAGCTGGGCGAAGTACGGGTAGCCCTCGACCAGCCCGACCAGTGCGTCGATGGCTTCGGGTTGGTAGCCGACGCCGAAGATGGCGGCCGGCTCCTCGATGGCGACGGTCACGTCCAACCGTGACAGTCGGTCGACCCGGTCATAGAAGAGGCGTTCGGCGTAGCTGCCGGCCGCCGCCACCAGACCCGGCAGGTCAGGGAGCCCGGTGGCCACGAATCCCACCGGAAGCCCCTCGGCGGCGTTGGCCGCGTGGAGCAGGGCCGACAAGTCGTGGGTGTCCATGAGCTGGAGCTCGTCGAGCAGGAACATGGCCCCCACCCCGGCATCGGCCGCCGCCTCCCCCAGCCGGATGAACAGGGAGTCGAGGGCGTCCTCGGGAAGTTGGGTTCCCTTGGCCGGGACCAGCCCGAGTTGCACGCTGAAGTCCCCGGTGCCGGCGGTCACCGTGGTGGCGTGGGCCATCTCCCGCAGCCACCCCAACGCCTTCGCCAGTTTTCCCCGCCCCAGTACCGCCTGGCCTTGCAGCAGGATGGAGGCCACCGACGACCCGATGCCGGCGTTCTTGCGGACCTCGCTGTAGCCGGCCAGCCAGCCGCGGTCCCGCAGGCGGTCGAGGGCTTCGTGGAGGAGGACCGTCTTGCCCATCCCCCGCAGTCCCGACCAGACGATGTTCTCCGCCCCCGCCCGGGCCTCGAGTTGGTCGGCCAGGTAGGCGATCTGGGAGAGCTGCCGGCCCCGCCCGGCGAGGACCGGTGGTGAAGAGCCCACTCCGGGGCTGTAGGGATTCACCCTGGTTGTCATACCTCAAAGAGTATAACAAACTCGTATATCGAGACACCGTATAACAACAATGTAAGACTCTTCGGTGTCTAACACGGGCGTCGGGCGCTAGTGGAAGACCCAGTGGGAAGCGACCCGAAGACCGTAGACGGTGAAGATGACTCCGTAGACGAGCAGGAACAGGCCGGCGATGGCGAAGGGGACCGCCACCAGCCCCAACGAGATCACCGCGAAGCGGCGAAGCCTGGCGGTCGAAACGACCTGGCTCCCCGGCCCACCATCGACCGACCACCCACCGGCCTTGGCCGCCAACCCGGCGAAGAGAGCCGCGAGAACGAGCAGGGGCAGCACGATGCCCAGTAGCCAGGCCATCCGGGAGCCATAGACGCCGGATGTCAGGATGACCCCGAACAGGAACACGCCGACCGCACCCACAAAGACCACCCCGGCCGTAGCGGTGAGGACCCGGCGCAGGCCCTGGGTCGTCCCACCGCCACCGACGCCGGGGCCGGGCGGACCCTGGGTCATGGATCCAACGCGACGGGCGGGCGCGGGTCGCCCGTCATCGGCGTCCGGTCAGATTCCTGTCCAGGTCCCGGCGGGAGGGGGAGGCCGCCGTCAACCCCCGGATGGCCCCGCTGGCCACCCGGGCCAGGGTCCGGCCCCGGCCCGGCGCCGCCCCGGTGGTCAAGTCATTCCAGTACAGCGCCCATCCCGGAGCCAGCCGCCGGCCGACCGGCGGCCAGGTGAGCACCCGCCCGAGGCGGGAGACCATCCGCGGACTGGTGAGCAACAGGCCCTGGAGGGTGGCCGTCGAGCCCTGATACGCGCTCTGGTGCTGGCGGAGCCACCGCCCGTAGGTCGCTCCGGCATCCTTGGCGCCGCCCCCACCCGGGCCCGAGCCGGCCCCCAACACCGCCGAGGCCGCCGCCTGCCCACTCAACATGGCCTGGGCGATCCCCTCACCCTGGAGAGGGTTGACCAGTCCGGCGGCGTCGCCGACCAGGAGGACCGGTCCCGACACCGGCGAGGTCCCGAGCATGCCCATCTTCAGCCAGCCCCCCAACCGGGGGCCGGCCACCGCGCCCTCAGGAAGCAGCCCGAGTCCCTGCAGATGGCCGAGGAAGGTGTCGAGGTAGCGGGTGGCCCGGGCCCCGGCCCGGCGGTCGGAACCGGTCCCGACCCCCACCCCGGCATTGGCCATCCCGTCGGGGCCGGGAAAGATCCAGCCGTAGCCCGGGAACCCCACCCCCGGCTCCTCGTCGAACAACACGATGACCGGGAGCTCCACCTCCACCTGGAGATAGGTCCGCACCGCGAACCCCCACTGCACCCGGTCGGCCTGGACCATCCCCACCGCCCCGGCCACCGTGCTGGTGGCGCCGTCGGCCCCGATGAGCGATCCCGCCCGCAGGCGGTGCCCGTCGTCCAATTCCACTGTCACACCGCCGCCGTCGGCGTCGGCGTCGACCGCCGCCACCCGGGCGGTGACCGCCTCGGCTCCCGCCTTCATCGCCGCCTCGTAGACGACCTGGTCGAATGTCTTCCGGGGGAGGGCCCAGGCACATCCGGGGTAGGTGAGCCCGGGGACGGCGGGGAGGAGCACCCGCCCGCCCGCCGG
>DATARI010000236.1:0-21247 GCA_036264255.1 Acidimicrobiales bacterium
CGACGACGACGAAGCCGCGTTTCTGTTCAAGAGTTGACAGTGGCCCGGACGGCCCCGCCTGTAGACTGAAGCCGTGCGAGTGATCGGAGGAGAGTTCCGGGGCCGCCGCTTGTTGGCCCCCGTGACCACCTCGGTCCGCCCGACCTCGGATCGGGCCCGCGAGGCGATCTTCGACATGTTGTTCAGCCTTGGCGGAGTGGACGGCCTCCAGGTCGCCGACCTGTTTGCCGGGACCGGGGCGCTCGGCATCGAAGCCCTCTCCCGGGGGGCGGCCTCGGTCACCTTCGTGGACCGGGACCCGGCCAGCCTCGATCTCATCGGGCAGAATCTGGCCTCGGTCGGCCTGCCCGACGCCGAGCGGGACGGCTATGCCACCCTCATCCGCGCCGACGTCGAGAGCTGGGTGAGCTCCACCGTCTCCCGCTACGACCTCGTCCTCTGCGATCCCCCCTACGCCTACGACGGATGGAACAACCTCATCGGGCGGCTCCCCGGCGATCTGGTCGTCCTGGAGTCGGGGGCCGAATTGCCGGAGGTCGATGGCTGGGGAGTCCTCAAATTCAAGCGCTATGGCGGTACCATCGTCACAGTCGTCCGACCGGACCCGGTCTCTCAGAAAGGTGCCTCGTGACCATTGCGCTGATTCCCGGATCATTCGATCCCGTCCACAATGGACACCTGGAGGTCATCGAGCGCGCCTCCCGGCTCTTCGACGAGGTCATCGTGGCGGCGTTGCGCAACCCCCAGAAGAGCCAGCCGCTCTTCGACCTGTCCGAGCGCAAGGAAATGCTGGAGGAGGCGTTGGCCCACATGGTCAACGTCCGCATCGTCTCGGTGTCCACCCTGCTGGTCAACGTGGCCGAGGACGTCGGCGCCACCGCCATCGTGAAGGGCCTCCGGGCGGTGTCCGACTTCGACAACGAGCTGCAGATGGCCCAGATGAACCGGAAGCTCTCTGGGGTGGAGACCCTATTCATCGCCAGCAGCTCCGAGCACTCCTTCATTGCTTCGCGCCTCCTCCGGGAGGTGGCCCGTTTTGGCGGCGACGTGACGGCATTCGTTCCCAAAGTGGTGGCCGTACGGCTCCAGGAGAAGTTCGCCAATGAGTGATCTGTTCGAGGATCTAGAAGCGCAGCGGGCGGCCGGTGAGGAGCAGGATGCCGAGACCCTGGTCCGGGAGGCCCTCGACCTGGTGCTCACGGCCAAGGCCATGCCGCTGTCGGCATCGGTGCTGATCTCCCGGGAGGAAGTCGCCGACGTCCTCCAGTCGGCCCTGGATCGGATGCCGGACGAAATCCGCCAGGCCCGCTGGTTGTTGAAGGAGCGGGAGGAGTTCATCGCCGAGAAGAACCGGGAGGCCGACGCCCTGCTCGAAGAAGTACGGGTGCAGGCCGAGCGGATGGTGCAGCGCACCGAGATCGTCCGCCAGGCCAACCACGTCGCCCAGCGGGTGCTCGACGACGCCAACGAGGAGGCGCGCCGTCTCCGTCACGAGGCCGAGGACTATGCCGACCAGAAGCTGGCCAGCTTCGAGATCGTCCTCGACCGGACCATGAAGACGGTGCAGGCCGGCCGCGAAAAGCTCCGGGTCACCCCGCTTCCGCCGGTGGAGATCGGCGAGGGCGGTGACACCTCGCTGGCATCGCCCGCCGAACTCGACCTCGCGGGGCTGGGGCCGGATGAACCCGAGGGTTTCTTTGATCAGGACCTCACCTGAAAGGACGGCCACCGTGCGCACTTCCACCCCCTTCATGGTCCATGCCGCCGCGCTCCGGAAGGTGGCCGGCACCGTTCGCCACGAGGAACGCCGAGGGGTGATCGATGATCTCGCCACCGTCAGCGTGGTGGTGCCCGAAGGGGCCGAGGTGGATGCCCGGGTGACCCTCTCCTCCTACCCGGGAGGGGTGATGGCGACCGGGCGGGTCTCGGCTCCCTGGCGGGGGGAGTGCCGCCGTTGTGGGGGAGTGGTCACCGGCGCGGTGGAGGCGGAGGTGCGGGAGCGCTACGTGATCGAAGGAGCGGGGAGCCAGCCCGGGGTGGGCGCCGCCGACGACGACGATGCCTACGTGCTGGCCGACGACATTCTCGACCTCGAGCCGTTGGCCAGGGACGCGGTGCTCCTCGAGCTCCCGCTGGCTCCTCTGTGCAAGGAGGACTGCCTGGGTCTGTGCCCGCAGTGCGGAGCGAACCTGAACCTCGACTCCTGCAGCTGCGCACCGCCGGCCGACCCGCGCTGGTCGGCCCTGGATGCCCTGCGTGTCGGCGAGGGCGACGACTTGTCCTAGAATGCCCTCCCTATGGCCGTCCCCAAGAAGAAGACCTCCAAGGCGAAGAGCCGCAGCCGCCGGGCATCCAACTGGGTGCTGAAGGCGCCGGCCCGTTCGGTGTGCCCGCAGTGCACCAACGCCAAGTTGCCCCATGTCGTGTGCCCGAACTGCGGTTGGTACAAGGGTCGCCAGGCGATCGAAGTCGAGTAGTGGCCCGAGGTGGCGTCCGCCCGACGGGTGAGGCGTTTGCGAGCCTTCCGGTGGCAGTCGACGCCATGGGCGGCGATCGGGCTCCCTCCGAGATTGTCGCCGGCGCCCGCCAGGTAGCCGAGCAATCCGGGATCGGCGTCCTCCTGGTCGGCCGGCCGGGGGAGATGGGCGACACCGGCGGCCTTCCCGAGCTCCATGCCAGCGAGGTCATCGGCATGGACGACGATCCGGCCCAGGGGGTGCGGCGGAAGAAGGACTCTTCGCTGGTGCGGGCGGCCGAGGCGGTGCGGGACGGAAAAGCGATGGCCATGGTGTCGGCCGGCAACACCGTGGCGACGATGGCCTCGGCGCTGCTCCGGATGGGGCGGCTGCCCGGGGTGGTCCGGCCGGCCATCGCCACCCCCATCCCCAACCCGGGATCGGGCAAGCCGCCGACCGTGCTCCTCGACTCGGGGGCCAACGCCGAGTGCACCGCCCCGATGCTGGTGCAGTTCGCCCAGATGGGAGCGGCCTTCGCCCGCCAGCGCTACGGGGTCGCCCGACCCACGGTGGCGCTCCTGTCCATCGGCGAGGAGAAGTCCAAGGGCACCCCGCTGGAGAAGGAAGCCCACGCCCTGCTGGACGGCGGCGCCGGGGGCGACGGTTTCGAGTTCATCGGCAACGTCGAAGGCCGGGATTTCCTCCACGCCGCCGCCGACGTCATCGTGACCGACGGGTTCACCGGGAACGTCGCCCTCAAGACGATGGAGGGCTCCTTGCGGTTCCTGGTCGGCTCCCTCACCGAGATCCTGGCCCGTCCGGGTCTGGAGGTGGCGGCGGAGTTGCTCCTCCCCGCCATCGCGCCGCTGGCCACCGAGCTCGAGCCGGAAGGCACCGGGGGGGCCATGTTGCTGGGGGTGGACGGGGTATGTGTCATCAGCCACGGGTCCTCGTCGGCCAAGGCCATGGTCAGCGCCATCACCGTGGCCCATGATCTGGCTGTCGGTGGTCTGGTGGCGGCCGTCGCCGACGCGGTCACCGAGATCCTCGCCCCCGCCGCCAGCTAACCCGGATCGGGTCGCTCAGGAGTCTCCGGGGCCGTCCCAATGGAGGAGCAGCAGGGTGGCGTCATCCCGCAGCTTGCCCGACTGGTACTCGACGACCGCCTTTCGCAACCGCTGCAGAATCTCCGCGCCCGGTTCGAGGTGGGAGGTTCCCGGATCCCACTCCAGCAGGCGCACGAGTCGGTCGAGCCCGAACTCGACCCCGCCCTCGGGCCGGCCCTCGGTGACCCCGTCGGTGAAGAACAACACACTGTCCCCCGGTTCGAGGATCATGGACGCTTCTTCCTGGCAGGCGCCCCCGAGACCGAATGGGAGCGACGGTTTGCACTCCAACTGGTGGGACACCCGGTTGTGGCGAAGCAGGAGCGGGGACGGATGGCCGGCGTTGACCCAGTCGAGCCGGCCGGAGTCGAGCTGGAGCCGAGCGATGGCGCCGGTGGCGAAAGCCTCGCCGTGGTAGTGGTTGCCGAGGGCCTGGTCGACGGCGGCGTACATCTCGGTTGGTCCCGCGCCCTCTCGACGGGCATGGCGATAGGCCCCGGTGGCCAGAACGGTCATTATCGTCGACTCCACGCCGTGGCCCATGCCGTCGAACAAGACGGCGTGGAGCTCTCGCCCGTTGATGGCGTAGTCGAAGACGTCGCCGGCAATCTCATAGGCGGGCTCCAACGCTCCGCAGGCCATCCCACCGCCGGACTCGATCATCAGCGGGGGCAGCAGGTCCCACTGCATGCCGGCTTCCAGGGTCATCGGGCGGCGCCGGCGCGACAGGTGGAGCACGTCGCTGGTGCGGGAGGTGCTCTGGATCAGCAGTCCGGCGAACAGGCCCAGGTTGGCGCACGCCTCCAGGGTCGCCTCGTCGACGTGGGAGACGGTGATGGCCATGACCCCGGTCGGCTCCGATCGCTCGACGATCGGCGCCCACACTCGGGCAGCATCGTCCCCCGACTCCGCGAAGGCCTGGCCGGTGCGGAAAGCCTGCCCGGCCGGGGTGCCGTCCACCCGAATGTCGGGGAAGGACCGATCGTCGAGGTCGGGCCCGATGAGCACCGGCTGCAACACGATTCCCTCGAAATCCACCAGGTACAACTGGATGCCCGTCCCCAGCGGAGCCGCCGCCTGTTCCAACAGGGGAACGACGTCCGAGGCCGAGGAGGTTGGCAGCGCCGACAGGGCGGCGGCGAAATCAGGGACGGTCATCGGCGCCCATCCTGCCTGCCGGACCCGACGTTGACAAGGACGGCACCGGCACCAGACCCCCCGAGCAGCGAGTTTGTCCCCGATCCGGGACGGGTATCAACAAGATCGCGGCACAGAGTCGCCGGAATCGAGGCCCACCCGAGAGGAGATCCGATGGACGACGATCGCACCGTCCCCAACCAGGCCACCGAGGAAGCGGAGCGGATGGACGAGCGGTCCGTTCATGGCAACGCGACGGAGTCCACCCCTGACGATGACGCCGCCGCCGACAAGACCCGCGAGGAGTTCAAGGGCGACCAGGAACAAGTGGCGGAGCACTATAAGGACATGGTCGCAAAGGGCGCCCACGTCAAGGGCGAGGGAGAGATCTGACTCAGACTCCCCGGATCACGGGTGGGAAAAGCAACTGGGCGGCGGCGGTCTCTACCGCCTGGCGGCTGGCCAGCAGCGAGGTCAGGGTGGTGCGCCGACCACCCGCCAGGCGGAGCACCTCCAGTAGGCCGCCGATCCTTCGCAGCCGCTCGAAGAACAGGACCGTCACGTACCCGCTGAGGGGACCGGCCACTGCGGCGGCCACGCCGGCGGGGATGCCGAAGTGGGATCCGACGATCCAGCCGATGACCGTGTAGACGAGGCTGAACGAAACCAGGCATCCGCCGAGCTTGACGGTGGCCCGCATCCCCTCGTTGTCGGGTATCCGAGCCAGCCGCTTGATCACCTCGTAGGGGATGAGGTGGACGGCGGTGCCCACCACCGCCACGGGTACGGCGGCCATGGCTTTCACGATCGACCACATCAGGGCGCTCCCGTGGCGCCGTCTCCCCGCGCTCGACGCCACCTGGCCGTCATCGAGGCCCAGCAGCCAGAGTTCTTGTTGATACCGGGCGAGGGCATGCAGTACCGGGTCGAGGGCTCCACCTCCCGCCGATTGGGCTGCCGCCGCCAGGGAGCGGGCCAACTCCTCGCGACGGCCGAGCCCGACCGTTTCGGGCTGGGCCGCTCCCAGCGAGCGCCCGACAATTTCGGCCACCATCGACAGGTCCGCCGCCTCGGCCCAGGAGCGGTAGTCCGGTCCGACCGTCCGTAGGCGGACGGCGATGTCGTCGGTCATGGCCCGGACGGCCTTGTGTTCGTCCTCCCGATAGAGGGGTGCCCAAGTGTTGACCGGCACCGGCTCGCCCACCCGTACCAGGGCTCGCGATCGGAACCGAGCCTTGGCGTCGTAGGAGATCCCGACCGGGACCAGCACCAGGTCTTCAATGTTGTCCTCCACGGTGGCACCCAAGGCGATGCGGGCGGCGCCGGTCCTCAAGGTCTGCAAACGCGGGGCATCGTGGCTGATCCCCTCGGGGAAGACGGCGATCAGGCCGCCGCCGCCGAGAATCCGGCGGCTGGCGGCGAACGCCGCGGCGTTCTTCTGGGTGGAGGGTCCGTCGGCGGCCCGGTAGACGGGAACCACGCCGGCCAGCTTGAGCAGCGGCCAGAGCGGCGGGATCTTGAACAAGGTGGACTTGCCCAAGAACCTCGGATAGCGGCGAAGCGCGACCATCAACAACAGACCGTCGACCAGACCGTTCCGGTGGCTGGCCACCACCATGGCCGGCGTGCGAATCGGGAGGCCGTCGCGGTTCTCGACCTCGACGGACCGGAAGAACGAGCGGATGAGAAGCCCGGCAAATCCCCGCATCACCTGGTCGGCGACCCGGCGTGTGACACGATTCGAGGGATGAGCCACGATCGCAGGCTAAGGGATGGTCGTGGCTTTGGTAGATCTCGCCGTCTCCAGGCGGAGACCATGTGACCGCCAGTCCGCTGCCCGGCCCCGGCTGGCACCCGGATCCCGGCCATCCGCTCTACTGGCGATGGTGGGACGGGAGCACCTGGACCGCCCACGTGGCCCCGATGGCACCGCCGTTCGCCCGGTCGCCGGCCGAACTCCTGGCGGCCGAGGAGGTCATGGGCCCCTGGGCGCGGTTGGCGGTGGTGGTCTATCCAGTGATCGTCTTCGCCAACGGAGTGGGCGGCTGGATCAATGCCCCCCACTACGCCGCCTATTTTCATTCCCTCCGGCTGGCCATCGACCATGCCCAAAACGGCAACACCTTCTTCAACCCGCCCGCCCCCGGGATCCCCAGCTGGAGCCTGCTGTTCCTCCCGTTTTCGATCGCTGCCCAGATCGTCTTCCTGATCTGGCAGTACCGGGCGGCCAGCGTCGCCCGTCGACTCGGGTATCCGGCTCGCCATTCGCCGGGCTGGGGGGTGGCATTCTGGTTCATTCCCGTGGTCCAGTTCTGGATGCCGTACCAGGCGGTGAGGGACTGCCTGCCTCCGAGCCATCCCACCCGGAAGACCGTGTTGCCGGTCTGGATCCTGGTGATCGTGGCCACCGCCACCATCCCCTGGCTCGACTTCGGCAGTGGCTATGACCGTCCGCTGGGGGTAGCCGTGTTGGTGGCCCTGGGGGTCATGGAAGTCCTGGTGGGCTTCGGTGCCTACCGGGTGGTCACGGCCATCGGGAAGGAGCACCGCCAGGCGGTGGCAGCTTTCTATCGACGACCCGGCGTCTGACCATCGGCCGCGGACGGTCAGGGGAGGGCGAAGCCGCGCTCGGTGATCAGGTTCTCGGTGACCTCCCAGAGGCGATCGGTGTCGCCATCGGAGCGGGCACGGAGCGACAGATGCCCGGGTTTGGATCGCACGTAGTACCCGCCGGTCCTCCCCTCCACCTCCGGGGAGGCGGCCAGGTAGATGGAGGTGGCCGCCCCGGATGCCGCGGAGATCTCGAACCGGCGAAGCACTCGGTTGCCCCAGTCCATGATCCCGGTCATGTCACCGTCCATCCCGAAGCCGGTGCTCACCGGACCCGGATGGACGGCGTTGGCGGTGACGTGGGTGCCGGCCAGTCGCTTGGCCAGCCCGCGGGTGAACAACACATTGGCCAGCTTCGACTGGGCGTAGGCGCCGAAGGCGCTATACCGCTTCTCGCCCTGCAGGTCGCTCCAGTGCATGCCGGTCAGGGCCATGTGGTGCCCGACCGACGAGACGTTGACGATGCGGGCGGAGTCGGCCTTCTGCAGCCGCTCCAGGAGCAGGGCGGTGAGATAGAAGGGGCCCACATGGTTGACGCCGAAGGTCAGCTCGAGTCCCTGGGCGGTGACCTGGCGACCCGACCAGATGCCCCCGGCGTTGTTGACCAGCACGTCGAGACGATCCCACCGGGAGGTCACTTCGGCGGCCGCGGTCTCGACGGAAGCGAGATCGGCGAGATCGAGGGGGACGATGTGGACGTCGTCCGAGCCGGACGCTGCCCGCACGTAGGCGGCAGCCTCCTCGGCCTTTTGCCGGTTCCGGCAGGCCATCACCGTGGTGGCCCCCAGGGTGGCCATCGCCGCGGCCGTCTCCCTGCCGATCCCCGAGTTGGAACCGGTGACCACCACCACCTTGCCGTCCATCGGGATCTCCTTGACTGCGTCGGATTTCGGTGGCCGGGGCCGGATCAGCGGTTGAGAAGGTCCTTGGCGATGTGGGTCACCTGGATCTCGTCGGTGCCGGCGTAGATCTGGAACACCTTGGCGTCCCGGGCCAGTTGCTCCACCCGGAACTCCGACATGTAGCCGTTGCCCCCGAACAGCTGCACCGCCTCCATGGCCACCTCGGAGGCGGCCTGGGCGGAGTACAGCTTCATGGCCGAGGCTTCGGCCAGGGTCAGGCTCTTCCCGGCGGCGGACATCTCGATGTGGCGGAACACCAGGTTCTGGACGTTGAGCCGGGCGATCTCCATCTTGGCCAGCTTCAGCTGGATGAGTTGCCGGTCGCCGATCCGCTGGCCCCAGAGTTTGCGGTCCTGGGCGTAGGCGACCGACAGCTTGAGGCACTCCTCGATGAGACCGAGGGACATGGCGGCCACCCCGGCCCGCTCGGTCACGAAGTTGCCCTTGGCCGAGTCCCGTCCGCTTCCCTCCCGCTCGTCCTCGGTTTCCCCCAGCAGGTGGTCCTTGCCCACCCGAACGTCGGACAGGAACAGCTCACCGGTGGGGGAGGAATGGAGACCCATCTTCCGGAACGGCTTCGACTGGTCGAGACCCGGGGTGCCGCGGTCGAGGACGAAGGTCAGGACCTTCCGGTCGCGGATCGGGGTGTCGGAGCCGTCGTCGAGCTTGGCGTAGAACACGATGGTGTCGGCGTAGGGGCCGTTGGTGATGAACGTCTTGTTGCCGTTGAGGATGTATTCGTCACCGTCCCGCCGGGCGGTCGACTTCATCCCGCCGAGGGCGTCCGATCCCGAATCCGGCTCGGTGATGGCCCAGGCGCCGACTTTCTCCAGGGTGAGGAGCTCGAGTCCCCACCGCTCCATCTGGGCCGGGGTGCCCTGTTTCATGATGGTGCCGGCCGCCAGTCCGACGCTGACCCCCATGGCGGTCACGATCCCCGGGCAGTAGTGGCAGAGCTCGACGATGGGGATGAGGGCCATGGCAGCCGCCCCACCGTCGCCCCTGCCTTCTTGGGTTGCCGACGGCTTCGACTCCGACCCGTTCCGCTTCCGGTCGAGCTGGCCCTTGAAGCGGTCGCGGGCCATCTGGTCCATGCCGAAGGTGGCGTAGAGCTTCCGGATGATGTCGTAGGGCGGCATGTCGCCGTACTCCAGATCATCGATGTGGGGCACCACCTCCGCCTCGATGAACCGGCGGACGGTGTCCCTGACCATCAACTGCTCTTCCGACCATTCGAACACGGTGGACCTCCCCTGATGAGCCGTCGGTGGACGACGGCCAGCCGGGATGAGGATATCCGAGGTCGGCGTACGCTCGGAGAGTGCGACCGGTTCGACGACCAGCCAATCCGGAGGACACCCCGTTTCGACGCTGGGGCGGCGAGCCGTTCTTCGCGGCCCTGGTCGATCGGTTCTATGTCGGGGTGGAGGGCGACCCGCTCCTTCGCCCCCTCTACCCGGACGACCTCACCGAGCCGAAGGCCCACCTGGCCCTGTTCCTCGCCCAGTACTGGGGCGGTCCGGCCGCCTTCAACGAACAGCGAGGCCAGCCTCGGCTCCGGATGCGGCACGATCCGTTTGCCATCGGGACCGCCGAGGCCAACGCCTGGCTGGGCCACATGACCTCCGCCATCCAGTCGGCGGGGTTGGAACCCGGCGACGAGGAGCAGTTGCTCGACTACATGAAGATGGCGGCCAAGAGCCTCATCAACGCCCGAACCTGATCACCAGGTGATCCCGGTCACGTCGCGCATGGCCTTCTCGAACGTCGGATCGTCCAGCTGGGAGCGCGCCCCGAGCACCAGGTCGGCGTCATCGCCCACCGGCACCCGAAGGGGGGTGGTGGGGTCCTCGATGGCGCGCCGGATGGCCACCGCCACGATCTCCGGCCCGGGCCGCCCGGCCGGTCCGGTGACTTTGGCATCGGTGCCGTCCCACTGCTCCCAGAGGCCGGCATAGGCGGGGTCGCCGGTGTGGGGTGCCACCGGCTTCATCCCGGTCCCGATGTAGCCGGGCTCGATGATGACGATCCGGATCCCGAAGTGACCGACCTCGTAGTGCAGCGTTTCCGACAGCGACTCGAGGGCGTACTTGCAGGCGGAGTACGGGCCTTCCAACGGGGTTGACACCCGGCCCTGGATGGAGCTGACATTCACCACCACCCCGCGGCCCCGGGACCGCCAGGCCGGGAGCACCTCCTGGACCAGGCGCAGCGGTCCGAGGGTGTTGGTCTCCAGCATCAGCTTGAACCGGTCGAGAGGGAAGTCCTCCAGGGGCCCCTTGCCCGAGATCGCCGCGTTGTTGACGATGGCGTCCAGGTCCCCGGCCTGGTCGAGGGCGGCCCGGATCGACTCCGGGTCGGTGACGTCGAGGGTCAGCCGTTGGCTCACCTCCAACCGGTCGAGGAGGCTGACATCCCGGGCGGTGGCGACCACCTCGTGGCCGGCCCGGGTCAGTTCGACGGCGGTGGCCGCCCCGATGGCCCGGGCCGAACCGGTGATCAGGATTCGCATGCGAGGGAGCGTAGGACAGCCGTCGGGGGCCCGGGTGGCTCCGGACGGAACTACGGCTGCAGACCCCGGAGGACGGCGGAGCACAGGAGGGTGAATCCGGCGCTGTGGTCCTCCACGAACCCGATTTCGCTGATCTGGAGGGACATCCAGCCATGGAGGCTGGACCAGATCACCTGGGCGGTGAGGGTGGGCGATGCCGCATCGATGAGGCCGGCCGCCGCCGCCCGGCGGACCGTCGAGACCAGTCGTTCGAAGGCCTGGGTGGCCACCCAGGAGCTGGGCGGCACCCTCGGGGTGGCGGTGTTCGGGTCGGTGTTCGCGTCCGCCTACGGTCCGAAGATCATCAGAGCCTTCGGACCCCTCCCCATCCCGGCCGCCCCGAAGATCGCCACCCACCAATCCATGGCCGCCGCGCTGGCGGTGGTGGGCCGGGCGCCGAAGGTGGACCGCTCGCTGCTGCAATCGGTCGCCTTTTCCGCCTTCGGCAGCGGCCTCAAGGTGGCCTGCGTGGCCGGCGCCGGGGTGGCGGTGCTCGGGGCGCTGGGCTCCTTCCGCCTCCTTCCCGGCCGCACCCGCCGGGCAGAGGCCAGCCAGCCGGTCCTGGTCCGCGCCTGAGGCGGGGAACGTCCCCCGGCAGGGCTCGCCGCGGCGTTTTCCCTGGTGACCCGCTGCCTATCCGCATGACACTTATGGGATTCCGGTAGCATGTCAGCGCCGTACCAGCCGTCGGCCGGGTCTGACTTCGGGCGCGGGCTGCCGGGAAATTCCCTGGTGGCAGCCCATATTGCCCAAGGGAAGCCTGGCCGGTAGGTCCAATTCGTCCAACCCAGGAGTCGCCGTGCCCCCAGAGGCCCATGTGGAAAAGGGTCCCCTCGATCGTCAGCAGGTCTTTGAGCTCACCCGCGACCTCCTCGCGGACATCTTGGAGATCGAGCCGACCACCATCACCGAGTCGTCGTCGTTCGCCGAGGACCTCAATGCGGACTCCCTGGCCCTGATCGAGCTGGTCGAAGCCCTGGAGGAAGAGCTGGGCGAGCGGTCGGTGGGCTTCCGGATCGACGACGAGGACCTCGAGGACCTGCGCACGGTCCGAGACGCGGTGGACTACGTCCACACCAAGCTCGAGGGAGCCTGAGACGTTCGACCTGATCGGTTACAGCTTCTCTGATCCCGGCTTGATCGACCAGGCCCTTTCCCACCGGTCATGGTGCGCCGAGCAAGGCGGCCTGCCCTCCAACGAACGGCTCGAGTTCCTGGGCGACGCGGTGCTGGGCCTGGTGGTGGCTGACCACACCTATCGCAACCACCCGGAGTTGGCCGAAGGCGTCCACTCGAAAACGCGGGCGGCAGTGGTCAACGCCCGGGTGCTGGCCGACGTCGGCCGGGAGCTCAAAGTCGGCCCCTACCTGCGACTGGGCAGGGGCGAGGATCAGTCCGGAGGCCGGGAGAAGGATTCCATCCTGTCCGACGCCGTCGAGGCCATCTTCGGCGCCGTCTACCTCGACGGGGGCTTCGAGGAGGCCCAGCGGGTCATTCTCGGCCTGCTGTCCGACCGGATCGAGGTCGCCATTGCCGATCCCGGCGAGGCCGACCACAAGAGCCGGCTCCAGGAGATGACCGTGAGCCTCGGACGAGGGATCCCCAGGTACGAAGTGGCGGGTCAGGGGCCAGATCATGACCGGAGGTATCACGCCACGGTGTACGTTGCTGACCAGCCCCTCGGTACGGGGGAGGGGCGATCGAAGAAGGACGCCGAACAGGAAGCCGCCCGGGTTGCCTGTGGAGTGTTGGGGGATGAAAGGGAAGGAAAGGATGCCTGAACTTCCCGAAGTGGAGACCATTCGGCGCGACCTTCAAGGGGAAGTCGTCGGCCGGAAGATCAAGGCGGTCGAAGTCCGCAACGGCCGCACCGTCCGACGCCACCCGAGCGCCAAGCACTTCCGCGCCCGGCTCGAGGGCCACACCATCAAGTCGATCGGCCGGTCGGGAAAGTACCTGCTCCTGGGTCTGGACGACGGGGAGACGCTGGTCGTCCACCTGGGGATGAGCGGCCAACTCCAGCGGGCCAAGAGCCTGAAGGAGCCGAAGGCGCCCCATACCCACGCCATCATCACCTTCAGCCAGGGCGGCCAGCTCCGCTTCGTCGACCCCCGCACCTTCGGGGAGCTCTTCGTGTCGGCCGCCGTCGAGGGGGGACCGGCGGTGCCCGAACTTGCCCACCTCGGCTTCGACCCGCTCGAGGAGGTGATGAGCTGGGAGAAGTTCTGGGTCCTGCTGAGCTCCCACAAGGCCGGGCTCAAGGCCCTCCTGATGGACCAGGAGTTCGTGGCCGGGATCGGCAACATGTACGCCGACGAGATCCTCTTCGCTGCCGGCCTCCGCTACGACCGGATGTCGAACTCGCTCTCCTCCCAGGAGGTCCGTCGCCTCTACCGCTCGATGGTGGAGACCCTTTCCGAGGCGGTCAAGCACCGCGGGTCGTCGCTGGCCGACGAGCAGTACCGCGACCTGTTCGGTGAGGTCGGCGACTACCAGGGCCAACACCAGGCCTATGACCGCGAAGGCCAGGCCTGCCGCCGGTGCCGAGCCACCATCACCAAGGTGAAATCTGGTGGGCGGGCCACGTATTTGTGCGAACACTGCCAGGTTTGAAAACCCGGGCGCTGACATGCGCGAGGATCACTAACGTGAGCGCCCAGTGTTCCTGAAGTCGCTCTCCCTCAAGGGATTCAAGTCCTTTGCCGATCCGGCCGTGCTCGAGTTCGAGCCCGGCATCACCGTGGTAGTGGGCCCGAACGGCAGCGGGAAGTCAAACGTGGTCGACGCGGTGGCCTGGGTCCTCGGGGCCCAGGGGCCCCGCACGGTGCGGTCGTCGAAGATGGAGGACGTCATCTTCATGGGGACAGCCAACCGGCCGGCCCTGGGTCGGGCCGAGGTGGCTCTCACCATCGACAACAGCTCGGGGAAGCTGGCCTCCGACCTGGCCGAGATCACCATCACCCGGACCCTGTTCCGCTCCGGGGACAGCGAGTACGCCATCAACGGCGCACCCTGCCGGCTGCTCGACGTCCAAGAGCTCCTCTCCGACACCGGGGTCGGGCGCCAACAGCACGTCATCGTGAGCCAGGGCCAGCTCGACGCCATTTTGAATGCCCGACCGGAGGACCGGCGGGGGGTCATCGAAGAGGCAGCCGGGGTGCTCAAGTTCCGCCGCCGCCGGGAACGGGCCGAGCGACGGCTGGCCGCCACCGAGGAGAACCTCGAACGTCTCGGTGACCTGGTGCGGGAAGTCAAGCGGCAGATCCGGCCCCTCGAGCGACAGGCAGCCGCCGCCCGTTCCCACACCGAACTGGCCGACGAGTTGCGGGCGGTCCGGTTGTTCGTGGCCGGCACCGAGCTCGGCGCCCTCGACGGGCGGCACCGGGAGGGGGACCGACTCCGGGTGGAGCTGTCCACCACCGAAGGGCGCTTGCGGGGATCGCTGGAGGAGCTCGACACCGCTGCCACCCGGACGGCCGACGAGCTCTCCGCCCAGCGGGAGGCCGACCTCGCCTCCTCGCTCGGCCGGGTAGAGGGATTGGTGCAACGGGCGAGGGGACTGACCGGCGTCCTCCGGGAGCGGCAGCGGTCGCTGGCCCAGGCGTTGGACGCGGCCGCCGACGCCGACGTCGTCTCCACCCTCGAGGCCGAAGGAGCCCGGTTGGGCAGTGAGCTGGCCTCCGCCGATTCCGAGGCCGAGGCGATGGCCCCCGAGCAAGCCGAAATGGCCGCCATCGAGTCGGGGTTGACCGCCGAGTTGGAGGTCCACCTGGCGCGGTGGGGCGATGATGCCGCCCTGCGGGAAGCCGATGAGGCGGTCACCGTCGCCCGCGGGCAGCGAGCCGGGCTGGAGCGGGGCCTCGATCGTGACCGCCGGGCCCTCGAGCAGATCACCGGTCGGTTGGCCTCGGCCCGTCGCCGGTACGGGGTGCTGGAAGGCGAGGACCACGAGCTGGCCGAACGGTTGGCCGAGCTGGAGCAGAGCCGCCACCGATTCCAGACCGCGGTGGCCGAAACCGAGGCGGCCCACACCACCGCCACCGAACGCCTGGAGACAGCCGAGGAGACGCTCCGCCAAGCCGAGCAGGAACACCACCGTTCTGCCGCCCGGGCTGACGCCCTGGCCCGGGCCCTGGACGAAGTCCGGGGCGCCGCCGGGGCCGAGTTGCTCACCGGGGTCGACGGCGTGGTCGGGCTCCTGCTCGATCTGGTGGAGGTCGACCCGGGATGGGAAGAGGCCTTCGAAGCCGCCGCCGGGGCGTCGTTAGCCGCGGTGGTGGTTTCGGGGAGCGGCCCGGCCCGGGCCGCCCTGGCCCGTTTGCGGCAGGGAGAGGCAACCGGGGCGGTGCTCGCCCTCACCGGTGCCGTCGAGCGCGCCGATGGCCAGCGTCCGGCCGATGGGGAGGTGCCGGCCACCGAGTCGGTTCGTCGGCACGTGCGGCCCCGTCGCGGTCGACCCGACGTGGCCGGACTGGCCGCGGTGCTCGACACCCTCCTGGCCGATGCTGTATGCCCCAACGGCGGATGGACCGACGCCATCGACCTGGCCCTGGCCCGACCCGACCTGGTGGTGGTGACCCGGGAAGGCGATCGGTTCTCGTCCACCGGTTGGCGGGTGCGGGCGGGTGGCGGGGTGGTGACCGCCGCGGTGGTGGAAGAGGCGCAGGCCCGGGCCGATGTCGCCCAGCGGGAAGCCGGCCAGGCGGCCGAGGAGCGCCGCCAGGCCCGGACAGTGGTGGAGTCGACCCGAGCGGCGGCGGCTGAGGCGGTCCGGTCGGACGACCGGAACGAAGCCGCCCACCAGACCGCCCGGGTCGCCCGGGGCCGGATCGCCAACGACCTCACCGCCCTGTCGTCGGAGATCGAGGAGATCGACCAGAGCTATACCGAGCTGGAAGAGCGGATCGGCCGGGATGTCGCCCGCGGGGCCGAGCTCGACGAGGAGCTACCTCGCCTCGAAGCGGTAAGGGCAGCCGCCGCCGAGCGGTTGGACGTCGCCCGGGAGGAGCGGCAGCGGATCGACGACCGGATCGCCGAGCTGGCGGCCAAGCGGACCGAGTGGGAGGTCCGGTGGGCCGGCCTGGAGGAGCGGCGCCGGGTGTTGGCCGAACGGCAGATGGAAGTGGAGCGGCGGTTGACGGGCCACTCCGACGAACGCCAGCAAGCGGCCGATCGCCGGAGGCGGCTCGAGGCGGACGCCACCGCGGTAGAGCGGCTGCTGGCCGTAGTTGGGTCGGCCCAGGGCACCTTAGATGCAGCGCTGACTGAGCTTCGGGAGCGCCATCGCCGGCAACGGGAAGCGGTGAGGGCAGGGGGGGCCCGATTGGAGACCCTCCGCGGCCAGCGCTCGGCCGCCGAGCACGAACTGGCGGCGGTTCGGAGCCGGATCCAGAAGATCGAACTGGAACTGGCTGAATCGAGCATCCGACGGGAGGCGGTGGTGGACATGCTCCGCCGCGAGCTCGGGTGCAAGCCCGACGAGGCGCTGGCCGCCCCCGCCCCCGAGTTGCCCACCGGGGTGGACGCCGCCGCCCGAGTCGATCAGCTCGAGCTCGAGCTGGCCAAACTCGGACCGGTCAACCCGCTGGCCCTCGAAGAGCTCTCCGAACTCGGCGAACGCCACCAATTCCTGGAGGCCCAGGTCGAAGACGTCCGGACCGCGCGCCGCGAGCTCCACCATGTGATCCGGACCCTCGACGACGAGATCATGCACGTCTTCGCCTCGGCGTTCGCCGATGTCAACGAGCACTTCTCCAATCTGGTCACCACCCTGTTCCCGGGGGGCACCGGTCGGCTGTCGCTCACCGATCCGGAGAACCTGCTCGACACCGGCGTCGAAGTCGAAGTGCGGCCGGCCGGCCGGAACGTCCGCCGCCTCTCGCTGCTGTCCGGCGGCGAACGCTCATTGGTGGCGCTGGCCTTCCTGTTTGCCGTCTTCCGCAGCCGCCCGTCGCCCTTCTACCTGATGGACGAAGTGGAGGCGGCGTTGGATGACGTCAACCTCCATCGGTTCCTGGGCCTGGTCCACGAGTTCCGGGAGGAGGCCCAGCTGATCATCGTCAGCCACCAGAAGCGGACCATGGAGGCGGGCGACGCCCTCTACGGGGTGACCATGGCCCCGGGTGGGTCGTCCAAAGTGGTGAGCCAGAAGGTACCCCGACGGGAAGGCGACTCCGGGTTTCCGGGTCTGGATGCCGGGCCCGAGGGGGTCGGTGCCGATGGCGGTGGCGTCGCTGGGACCGAAGTCTTAGGAGGTAACGAGCCGTGATCGATCCGGGGATGATCAACGCCACATCGGACACTGTCATCGGGCTCGCCGTCGGCATCCCGGTGCTGGTGGTGGCCGGTGGGGTGACGTTGGCGCTGCGCTTGCGCCGGCGGGGGACACGTCCCCAGGCCGCCCCGGCGTCGCCGAAGACGACACCGGCCCCCAAAGCCCAGCCGGCTCCGCCGGTCGAGGACGTCGATCGCGACACTCTGCGTGCCCCCGCCGAGGCCGAGCCGGTCGAGGTTGTCGTTGAGCCGGTTGATGTCGCGGTGGAGCCGGTGGAGGTGGCCGAGCCGGCCACCTACCGCAGCCGGATGGGAAAGGCCCGTGGCCTCCTGTCCGGCTACCTCGGCTCGGTGCGGGCCAAGTCCAAGATCGATGCGTCGACCTGGGATGACCTCGAAGAGGCATTGATCCGCGCCGACGTCGGGGTGGGGGCGACCGACGCGCTGCTCGACGACCTGCGGGCGCGAGTGAAGGCGGGCGAGATCTCGGGGGCCGACGCGCTCATCGACGCATTGAAGGGTGACCTGGTGGCCACCCTGTCGACCGCCAATGCCAGCTTGGCGGAACCCGGGGCGGCCACGGCCGCGCCGGACAGCGACGAGGCTGACAACCCGCGGTCGGTCGATGTCTGGCTATTCGTCGGGGTCAACGGAGTGGGCAAGACCACCACGGTCGGCAAGGTGGCGAGCCGGCTGTCGGCACAGGGAAACCGGGTGCTGCTGGCGGCGGGCGACACCTTCCGAGCCGCGGCCGCCGAGCAACTGGAGACCTGGGCCACTCGCTCGGACGCCGACATCGTGCGGGGCTCCGAGGGCGGTGACCCGTCATCGGTGGTCTTCGACGCGGTGCAGCGGGCGGCGTCCAAGGGCCATGCGGTGGTGTTGGCCGACACCGCCGGGCGCCTTCACAACAAGGTGAACCTGGTGGAGGAGCTCAAGAAGATCCGCCGGGTGGCGGACCGTCCCCCGGGCCAGGTGGTCGAAGTGCTACTGGTCCTCGATGCCACCACCGGGCAGAACGGGCTGGCCCAGGCCAAGGTGTTCACCGAGGCGGTCGACGTGACCGGAGTGGTGCTGACCAAGCTGGACGGCACCGCCAAGGGGGGCATCGTGGTAGCGATCCAACGAGAGCTCGGCCTCCCGGTGAAGCTGGTCGGCCTGGGCGAGGGCGTCGGGGACCTCATCGACTTCGACCCCGCCGCGTTCGTGGACGCTCTGTTCTAGCCCCGCTGGAGGTCGCCCCGGCGTCCGGGTCCGATTCAAAGGGGGCGGCGGAGCCGGACAGCTCGCATACGGCCAGTTCATCTCGTCCCATGGGTGGAAATGCCGGGGAAATGACGAGCCGATTACTCCCCATTTCGTCATTGCTGTTTCCCCTATGCCGGGGTACTGTCACTGGCACTCCCACGGCAAATGCCAGGGGTAACGGGCCAATCTTCTCGCTTTAATGCTGGACGGACGGCGTTCGACCCCGCGGATCCGAAAAAGCATGGAAATTAGTGAAATGGAGATGCCCAATGATCGTCAAAGACGGGAATGGATGACCATGAAATTGCTGACCAGGAGCGCGATTCCGTTGGCGGCAACCGCGCTGATCGTGGGGCTGCTGGTCGGGATGGCGGGGGTGGCGAGTGCGGTTCCGCCCTCGACGACGGTGAGCACCGGGTCCGCCACAATCTCCGGCGTCAACGTCAATGCCACGGGAAACAACTATGCCCTCGTTTCGTCGGCAGCCCACGTAACCGTGGCGGGGAACTACCTGGTCAACGACAGCGGGTGCCCGGGTTGCCTCGACCAGATCCAGATCGGCTGGGCGGGTTCGACCGTTCCGTTGGCGTGCATCTACAACGGTGGATCAACCGGTAGTGGGCCATTCAGTGTCGACCTGGGTCCGGCTCCGGGGCCAAAGGTGAGCGAGGTCATCGTCAATTTCGCCCAGGCTTCCGGTTGCAGTCTGGGCAGTTGGTGGAATAGCAACGCGGGACCGGCGATTGCCGAGGTGGCGGTGACGCCGCCGAATTCGTGGTCGGCGGGGGCGGCGTCGGTGTCGGCGGTCACCGTCAACGGGGGTCCGGGCAATTCGGCGGTCACTACGGAGGGGAGCAGTGTCACGGTGGCCGGCAACTACGCGATGAACGCGGGGTGTACGGGCTGCGGCAACCAGATCCAGATCGGATGGGCCGGTGCCTCCGCCGCTCTCGGCTGCATCTATGCCGACGGGCCGCACGGAAGCGGCACATTCAACTTCAACATGGGCGTACCGCCGAGTTTGGGAGCCAACTACGTGGTTACCATTTGGACCCAGAATTCCGGGAACAATTGTTCACTGGGATGGTCGAGCTCCGGACCCGCGATCGCCCTGGCGTATGCCTGGTCACCACCGACGGTCACCAGCGTGACCCCGAATGTGGGTTCGACCGCGGGAGGAAACTCGGTCACCATCGGTGGCACCAACTTCATCACCGGCACCACCGCTACCACGTTCCTGTTCGGAAGTACGTCGGCCACCGGGGTCAACTGTTCGTCCACGACCTCATGCACTGTCACCGTCCCTGCCGGTGGGGTCGGAACGGTGGACGTGCACGCCACCACAGTGGGGGGTACCTCACCCGTCAACGCTCCGGGTGACCAGTACACCTACTTCGCACGGCCCACCGTGACCGGTGTCGTGCCCACTTTGGGCCCGGTGGCGGGTGGGAACCCGGTCACCGTGAACGGCACCAACCTTCTCGGGACGTCCTCGATCAAGTTCGGCGCCAACAGCGCAACCGTGACGAGTTGCACGGCCACCTCCTGCAGCGTCACCGCCCCCGCCGGCACCGGTACCGTGGATGTGACCGATACCACTCCGGGCGGCACGTCGGCCACCAGTCCGGCCGACCAATACACCTACGTGCCGCTCCCGGTGGTTACCGGGGTGAGCCCCAACCAGGGTCCCCTCACTGCGGGTACCTCGGTGACCATCACCGGGACCGGCTTTACTGCCACGTCCTCGATCAGTTTCGGGACCCATCTGGCCGCTCTGGTGGCCTGCAACGTGGCGGGCACCCAGTGCACCGCAGCGGCGCCGGCCGGATCTCCCGGCACGGTGGACGTCACCGTCACCATTCCCGGCGGTGGTACGTCGGCCACCAGCGCCGCCGACCACTACACCTACGTGGCCCCGCCGGTGGTCACCGGGGTCAGTCCGTCTTCGGGCCCGCTGACGGCGGGCAACTCGGTCACCATCACCGGGACCGGCTTCACCGCCGCTTCCTCGATCAGTTTCGGGACCCATCTGGCCGCCTTGGTGGCCTGCAACCTGGCTGGCACCCAGTGCACCGCGGCCGCCCCGGCCGGAGCCGCCGGCATTGTCGATGTCACCGTCACCACCGTCGGCGGCACCTCGGCCACCAGTCCGGCCGACCAGTACACCTACACCCCGGCCCCCACGGTGACCGGGGTCAGCCCGGTCGGCGATGTTTCCACCGGGGGCGCGGCGGTCACCATCACCGGGACCAACCTCGGTCCCGCCACCTCGGTCCAGTTCGGGACGGTGGTGGTGACGGGCCCGATGTGTAACGCCACCCAGTGCGTGGTGACCGACCCGGCCGGGGTGCCGGGCTCGGTGGTGGACATCACCGTCACCACCCCGGGCGGCACGTCGCCGACCAGCCCGGCCGACCAGTTCACCTACAGCGGCGGGGTCCCGGCACCGTCGGTGGGGGGGATCAGCCCCAACTCGGGGCCCAGCACCGGGGGCACCGTCGTCACCATCACCGGCCAGGGCTTCGCCGGGGCCACCGAGGTCGACTTCGGGGATCCGCCGGCCACCAACGTGAGTTGTTCGGCCACCGAGTGCACCGCCACCTCCCCGCCGGATGCCCCGGGCACGGTGGCGGTGACGGTGAAGGGACCGGGGGGCACCAGCAGGCTGTCGCCCAATGACCAGTTCACCTACACCGAGGTGGCTCCGCCGCCACCACCCCCGGCCAACGGCAACGGCTACTGGCTCGTCGCCAGTGACGGCGGCATCTTCAGCTTCGGCGGCTCCCCGTTCTTCGGCTCCACCGGGGCCCAGAAGCTCAACAAGCCGATCGTCGGGATGGCGTCCACCCCCGACGGAGGGGGCTACTGGCTGGTGGCCTCCGATGGGGGGATCTTCGCCTTCGGGAACGCCGGGTTCTTCGGCTCCACCGGGGCGATGACCTTGAACAAGCCGATCGTCGGCAT
>DATARI010000023.1:0-5994 GCA_036264255.1 Acidimicrobiales bacterium
GTGATGGTGAGGGCTGGGTCTGGCGCCGACGGATCCACCGAGCCCAGCCGGTCGGACCCTAGGCAGGTGAACCACACCCTTCCGTCACTACCGGGAAAAATGTTGGCCGGTAGTCGTACCCGGTCAGCCGGATCGGCGAAGGTTTCGACCGACCCGGACTCCACCTGCACCCGCCCGATCCTCGAGTTCGCAATCGAGGTGAACCACACCTCGCCGCCGACGACGATGATTCCCGAGGGGGCGTCGACCGTCCCGGTTCGATCCCGAAAAACGTCGATCCGTCCGACGCTGGCGTCCATGTCGTCCTCTCCTCCCATCCTCAGCCAGGTATAGCTCGGATCCGCGATCGCACGTTGGCGATGGCAACGGTTCCGACCCTCCGACGCGTCGGAGTAGGCCGACGAGTGTTGCACCGGAGGCCGACGAGTGTTGCACCGAAGAGGACAGTCTTGTCGGGGGAGCCTGACGCCGCCAAACCCCCGCCAAGGGTCGGACGCGCGCAGCGGTTCAGTGGACCCTTCACCCTGAGTTCGCCGGCGGGGGACCGCCGTGCGGGGCTGTGTCCCGGCGTTACTTGGGTGGGCGGAGCCCATCCAGGATCACGACCAGCAACCGGGAACTCTGCTCCGGGGTCAGGGTCGCGCTCATGCACATTGAGCCCAGGAGCTGCATGAGATCCGGCCCGTCGAGGTCGTCGCGCACCACGCCGGCATCCTGGGCCCGGGTGAGCACCAGGCTCAGGGCTCCGTCGATGCGTTCACGGGACTCCGACCGAAGGTCGGGGTTCTTTTCAAAGGCCTCGTGGAGCTCGCTCAGGAACCGTCGTTTGCCGGCCGCATAACGGATGAAGGCCTCGAGGTAGGCGACCATGGCCGGCCAGGGCTCCAAGGTTCCGACCGCCGACTCGGCGGCGGCGACCAACTCGTCGACGTCCCCCCGGTACACGGCTTCAACCAGGTCGATCCGTCGCGGGAAGTGCCGGTAGAGGGTCCCGACCCCGACCCCGGCCTCTTTGGCGATGGCGTCCATGGACGCCCCGCCCCCTTCTTCGGCGAAGACATCGTGGGCGGCGACGACCAGCTTCTCGTAGTTGCGGCGGGCGTCCGCCCGCATCGGTCGGGTCGGGTCCGCGTCCTCCCGCGGGGGGACAACCTCGTCCTCATCGATGGTGGCTGTCGTCGACCTCGAGTGATCCGTCATCTTCCTGCATCCCCTCCGGAATCCACGTCCATTTGCAAAGCGGAGGATCCCTCCGTATACTAAACGGAGGAAGCATCCGATTACCTCATCACCATATCAGCGGAAAGGTCGGACAAGCCATGTCCCCTCTGTCTCTTCTTCAAACGCGCCCCAACCTGGGCAAAAGGGCCGATCCGGGCCCCGTGGGCGCCCCCCGGCGCCGGCCCGCCAGCCCCCGAGTGTTCCTCTTCGTCATCCTGACCGCCCAGCTCATGGTGGTACTGGACGGGACGATCGTCAACGTCGCCCTCCCGCATATCCAAGAGAGCCTCCGGTTCTCCGGGAGTGGGCTCTCCTGGGTACTAAACGCCTACCTGCTTACCTTCGGGGGGCTCCTCCTCCTCGGCGCCCGGTCCGGCGACCTCCTCGGTCGCCGCCGGACCTTCCTGACCGGTATCGCCATCTTCTCGTTGAGCTCGCTCCTCGGAGGCTTCGCCGTCTCCGGGTGGATGCTGCTGGCCGCCCGAGCCCTCCAAGGGGTGGGCGCCGCCCTGGCCGCCCCGTCGTCGTTGGCATTGCTGACCACCGTGTTTGCTGACGGGCCGGCGCGAGTCCGGGCCATCGGCCTCTTCACCACCGTGTCGGCCGCCGGCGGTGCCATCGGTCTGGTCGCCGGCGGCATACTCACCCAGCTGGTTTCGTGGCGCTGGGTGATGTTCGTCAACGTGCCCATCGGCATCGCGGTCTGGGCCATCGGCCGGATTACCTTGCAGGAGACCGAAGTCCGACACGGGCACTTCGACGTGGCCGGCGCCCTGTCATCCACCCTCGGCATGGGCGGCATCGTGCTCGGCCTGGTGGAGGCCGGCACCGACGGGTGGGCCAGCCCGATCACCCTCGGGGCGCTGGCAGTGGGCGCCTTCCTGCTCGGCATCTTCGTCCGGGTCGAGACCCGGGCCAGCGAGCCGATCCTGCCGTTGCGCCTGCTGGCCAACCGGACACGGATGGCGGCCAATGTCTCCCGCGGGCTGATGTACGCCGGCATGTACGGGATGTTCTTCTTCCTCGGCCAATTCCTTCAGGACGTCGAGGGGTACTCACCGCTCCGGACCGGCCTCGGCTTCTTGCCCATCCCGGTCTCGGTGTTCCTGGCGTCGCAGGTGGTCAGCAAGAGTCTGGTCCATCGGATCCGACCCAAGGTGTTGATGATGACCGGGATCGGCATGACGATCGTGGCGCTGCTTCTTTCCAGCCAGCTTCACGCCGGGACCACGTATCCGAGGCTTCTGGTCAGCCTGGTCCTCCTCGGCCTCGGCTCGGGAATGGCCCTGGTGCCCCTGACCTCGGCGTCGCTTTCCGGCGTGGATCCCGGTGACGCCGGGGCCGCCTCCGGCATCGTCAACGTCATCCAGCAGGTGGGCGCCGCCCTCGGATTGGCCGTCCTGGTGACGGTCCTGAGTGCGGCGGCCGGTCACTCCCAGCTGGCCTCGGGCGTCGGCGCCAAGGCCTCCCTGGTGCACGGGTTGGACGTGACCTTCGGGGCGGGCGCCCTGTTCGGCCTGGTGGCGCTGGTGATGGTGGCGGTCCTGGTCCGCCTCCCCGCCCCGGAAGCGAACTCGGCGGTGGCGACCGCGAGGGAACTCGACGAGGTCGACGAGGTCGACGAGGTCGACGAGGGCCTGGAGGCCGAGGTGGTCGACGGCGAAGGCTTGGTGTGGGCCAACCCGGAGCTGGTCGCCTAAGGAGATCTCAGGAGTGGTGGCTGGGCCGGCGCCGCCGGACAAGCCAGGCGATCACGCCGACCACCGCCACTGCCCCGACGATGATGGCAATGATCCCGATGGTGGGGAACCCCCCACCCCCGTGGGCAATGACTTGAGCCGGTGGGGTGGGGGGGAGGGTGCTGGTCGAGGGGTTGGACGAGTTGGAGGGCGGAGACCCAGAGCTCGGCGAGGCGGTGAAGGCGACGACGTGGGTGCCGGCCGCCGCCAAGAGCACCCCGCCTCCGACGCTGGGAGTGGGGAAGTGGTTGATCGGATTCCCGATGGAGACCTGCTGCTGCACGGCACCGGTCGTCGGGTTGAGTCCGCTGAGCATGCCGTTCTGCCCGATCGTCCACACCAATCCGGCGGCGATGATCGGCGGGCCTCCGCCCACCTGGGACGTCCAGAGGGTCTGCAATCGGGCCGGCGACGAGCTCACCTGCAGGGCCACGATGCCGCTCAGGCAGGGGATGAACACTGTCGTCCCCATCACCGCCGTCCCGCCGTCGACATCGTCGGAGCAGACCCCGTCCAGCTCCGCCTCCTGTCCACCGATGCCCCCCAAGTGGCTGCCGTTCAAGAGGTAGGCACGGGCCGACTTGCCCGAAGCCACCACCTGTCCGTCGTTCAACAGGGCGGGACCCATCGACAGATCCAAGTCCTTGGCGTTGTCGGAGGCCCAGGAGGTGGGGGCGAAGTACTGGAGCAGTTGGAGGGTGGAGGACAACTCGAGCACCGAGTCGCTGTCGTCGTAGGGCTGGCTGGACGAGGTCACCGAGCCGTTCCCGACCCCCACCCAGAGGTTCCCTCCGCTGTCGACTCCGGGCGCCGCCCCACCCATCCAGATCGCCCCCTGGCTGTCTCCGGGGCCGGCGTCAACCCCGAAGTCCACCGGGGTACCGCCCGCCTCGTTCACCCCGACCAGCCATCCCCGGTAGGTCGAGCAGTCCCCGTAGTTGCCGCCGAATCCGAACACCACCTGGTTGGCATCGAGGGTCAACCCGGTGCGCTGCAACAGGGCGGCGGGGGTGGACCCGCTCGGGTCCACGTTCTGGCTGAGCTCGATGTGGCCGGTCGAGGTGTTGAGGCCGACCAGCAGGTGCGCGGGTTTGCCCCCCACCAATTCGTCGGCGACCACGTAGATCTCGGACCGGGCCGGGTCGACGACGGGCGTGCCGGTGATGCCGACCACCGGGCTGATGTCTCCGCAGGGGAGTGAGCCCGACGGCACCGGGGTCCCGACATGGGTCGACCACAGTGGTGCGCCGGTCGACGACGACAGCGCATAGACGGTGTCGTTCTCCGTCGCCACGAAGACCTGTCCGCCGGAGACCAGCGGTTCCCCGTAGACCTGGCCATCGAGCCCGGGCGAGGTCCAGGCCGGCTTGGTGGTGTCGACCGATCCGACCGGAGCCGCCACCCCGGATCCGGCGGGATCGTGGTGATAGACGGTCCAGGAGGTGTCGCCAGGTGTCGTCGACGAAGTGGCCGCCCCGACCACCGGCACGGACCCGGTGGCTGTCATCACCGCCGGAACGCTTAGTGCGGTGAGCATGAGACTGATTCGACGGCGACCCACTTCAGATCCGTCGCGCCGGCAACCGGAGGGGGGCGCGGAGACCGGGTTCCATGGCCGCAGGCTATTGGACGCCTTGATGAATTGGACGACACCAGCTCCGGTCAGATCACCACTTGCGGGGGGTCAGGAGCCGCGCGGAGGAACCTTCAGCTGTACATCAAGGAGCCCGGCGTAGTCAACAGATCGCCCGTCTCCAGCCATGTCTTCAGGCCGGAGAGGATCATCGGCCAACCGCCGAAGAGCTGGTCGTTGGCGTTCTCGCGCAACTGGTCGTGGGTCACCGTGAGCTGGCAGGAGTCACCGATCGGTTCGATCTCCCAGGTGACCCGGGAGGTGCCCTCGCTCTTCACGTCATCGCCCCACAGCGCCACCATGGTGTGGACCAGGCGGCGGGGCGCATCGACCTCGAGCACCTCGCCCTCCGCCAGGAGCTGGCCGCCGCCACCGGGATGGCCCATCTCCAGGTGGGAGCCGGGCTTCCAATCGGAGGTGACCCCGGCCCCGAAGTTGTACTTGCTCCTGATCTCCGGGTTGGTGATCGCCTCCCAGAGGCGTTCGGGGGTGGTCCGGATGTAGATCTCGAACACCTTCTCCATGGGACTCTCCAATCTGGTCTTGAGACCGCTGAGCGTCGCCGCCCAGGGCTCGGCATATTTGCTCACCCACCGGTCGTGGACGAGCCGGATCGGGACGGGATTCAGGAAGTGGAGCTTCTCGCGACCTCGCCGCTTGGTCACCACCAACCTCGCCTCTTCGAGTTGCTTCAGGTGCTTCATCACCCCGAAGCGGGTCATCGAGAACCGCTCCTCGAGCTCACTCAGCGTCTGCCCGTCCTGACGGAAGAGCTCGTCGAGCAGGCTGCGCCGGGTCGGATCGGCAAGGGCTCTGAATACCTCGTCCACGCTGGCTACAATAGGTGACCATATGGTCACATGTCAAGCGGTACCGACGCTGGCCCTATCGGTGCGGTCGCGCACCCACACCAGGTGGGCATCGGTCTCGCCCGGCGCGGTGGGTGGCCGGGATTCGGTTCTCTCGAGCCGGAACCCGAGCTTGGGGGGGATGGCGGCGCTACGCAGATTGGCGGCATCGCAACGGATCTCTACCCGGCTCACTGCGGAAAGGCGGAGAGCGGCGTCAGCAAGGGCCCCGGCGGCGGCGGTCGCCACCCCTCGTCCGGTGTGGTCGACCTGGACCCAGTAGCCGATCTCCAGGGCACCCACCCCGATCCGGGTGTGGAGGCCGCAGCAGCCGATGATCGGCCCCGACGGAGTCCCACGGATGGTGAACTGGAATTCTTGGAAGGCGTCCCACTGCAGCACCGCGGTGGCGAGGAAGGCCCCGATCGACTCCGGGGTCGCCGGGTCCTGGGCCCAGGGCATCCAGGGTCGGAGGTGGGAGAGGCTGGCGTTGACGGCGATGACCAGCGCCGGTGTGTCGCCGGGGACGGCGCGGGTCAGGAGGAAGTCGCCG
>DATARI010000041.1:0-12746 GCA_036264255.1 Acidimicrobiales bacterium
GACGGTCGGCGACTGCTACGACAACGCCCCGATGGAGTCGTTCTGGGGATCGATGCAGATCGAGCTCCTGAATCGGCGGAAATGGCGGACCAAGATGGAGCTCGGTCTGGCCATGGCCGATTACATAGAGCACTTCTATAATTCGGCCCGCCGACACAGCTCGCTCGGGTATCTCACCCCGAACGAATTCGAAGATTTACACTCAACCACCACCCAGCAGGCCACTTTGTCTTAAGAAGTGGTCCACTGGATGGGGTCAAGCCCATTTGGAGCGGACGACGGGATTCGAACCCGCGACCCCAACCTTGGCAAGGTTGTGCTCTACCAACTGAGCCACGTCCGCGTAAGGGACTCACTGTAGCAGCCGCACCGGGCTGACCTGGGCCGAACGCCGTCGACGACGGCGACGAGAGGGGCCGGGAAGGAGGCCGGGACACTCAAACCCGTCGGCTATCGGGGCAGGTCAGAGTGCCACCATGGGACCCGTCGGCTCCGACGCTTGGATTCCTTCACCAGGTCGCCGAGCGCGTCCACCATCCCGTTGGCGATGACCTCCACGTCGGGCACCAGATCCCAGCATGCCTGGACGCCGACGTACATGGTGCCGAGATAGGAGAACACCGTGACGTTGACCCCGACACCTTCGGCCACCGGACCGATCGGGTAGATGGCCACCATCCGGGCCCCGGCCATGTACAGGGGCACGTCGGGGCCGGGAATGTTGGAGACGACCACATTGAACACCGGTCGCAGGTGGTCGAACAGCCGCAGGTTGGTCACCAGCCTCGACAGGCGGGTGGACACCATGGGAAAGATCGCCTGGGCCCAATTGGAGAACAATTCCGACCCGACCGTCTCCTGTTGCTCTTTGGCCTGCTGCATCCCGTCGGCGATGACCCCGAGCCGGGCCACTGGGTCCTCCACGCCGGTGGCCAGCGACACCAACGTCGCCGACACCCGGTTGCCCAGCGTCCCCCGCTGCGATTCGGTCCGGACCGAGATGGGGACCATGGCCACCAGTGAGCCCTCGAGGGTTTCACCCCGTCCGGAGAAGAACTCCCGCATGGCGCCGGACACCGAGGCCAGCACCACATCGTTGACGGAGCCCCCCAACACCCCCCGGACCCGTCGGATGTCCTCCATCGGCATCTCCGCGAACGCCACCCGTCGGTGAGGGGAGATCGCCCGGTTGATCGAGGTCCGTGGCGCCTGGAACAGCAACGGCGGAGGCGTCCCTTCCCCCTCGCGGTTGCGACCGGTGAGGCTGCGGACCGTCCGGGCGGTGGCTCCGAGCGTCCGGGCCACCGAGTCGGTCTGGCCCGCCAACGAGCCCAGCGCGTCACGGAGCTGTTCGACACCTCCGGGCATCGGCTCGGGTGCCCATACCGCCGACCCTTCGTCCGGACCCGCCCCTCCCTCCTTAGGGAAGGGAGATCCCGAGTCCGGGTCTGGCTCATCGGGTCGGGCCTCGAGGTCGAAGAATGCTGCCATGATCTCAGCGCCGGACACCCCGTCGATGATGGCGTGGTGGATCTTCGTCACCAGCGCCACGTGGCCCTGATCGAGGCCCTCGACGACATGGAACTCCCACAGCGGGCGGTTCCGATCCAATGGGCGCTCCACGATGTCCCCCACCAAGGTGGCCAGCTCGCCATGCCCTCCGGGTTGGGGCAAGCTCAACCTTCGCACGTGGAAGTCGATGTCGAAATCGGGGTCGTCCACCATGGTCGGGTGCTGGAGGCCGAACGGGACCTCGACCATCCGGCGCCGGAACGGCGGGACCCGCGACACCCGGGCCTCCACCATGTCCCGGATCTGGCGGAACCCCACCCCCCCGGGCACTCCGGTCGGGTCGAAGATCAGCACCCCGGCAATGTGCAGGTGGGTGGTGGGTGACTCGAAGGCGAGGAACGCCCCGTCGAGCCCCGTCAGGCGCTGGGTCCCGGGACTACCGGCCGGTCGATCCGAATCCACCCATGCCCCGCTGGCTCGACGGCAGCTCGTCGACCTCGGTGAAGACCCCCTCCGCCACCCGCTGGATCACCAGCTGGGCGATCCGGTCGCCCCGGTGGACCTCGTAGTCGGCCTCCGGGTCGGTGTTGATCAGCAGGACGGCGATCTCGTCCCGGTAGCCGGAGTCGATCAGCCCCGGGGTATTGAGGCAGGTCACCCCGTGCCGGAGGGCCAGCCCGCTCCGGGGCTGCACGAACCCGGCGTAGCCGGGCGGAAGGGCGAGGGCGATCCCGGTCGGCACCGCCGCCCGACCCCCGCCGGCGGCCAGGGTCACCCCCGACCGGGCCACCAGGTCGGCACCGGCGTCCCCGTCCCGGGCATAGGTCAACAGGGGGAGGTCGGCATCCAGGAGCAGGACCGGCACCGGAACCGCCTCGTCGGCCACCCCGCTGGCCCCGCCGACCCCGTCGCCTGCCGTGCTCACCGTCAACGCCACCACTTCCCTCGGTCCCGCATTTCCTGCTCCCGACGTTACCTTCCGGGGTCGGCTTGATTTTCCGTGATGGCCCGTCAGATTGGGCCGCCGGCCAGCTACCCGGTAGCGTCACCCACCGTGCTCGTCTGGATGGACCTCGAAATGACCGGCCTGGACGTCGAGCACCACGTCATCGTCGAGATCGCCACCCTGGTGACCGACGACGACCTCCAACTGGTGGCCGAAGGCCCCGACCTTGTGATAGCCACCCCGGCCGAGGCCCTCGAGCAGATGGACGACTACGTCCGGGAGATGCACACTAAGAGCGGTCTGCTGGCGGAGATGGCCGCCTCCACCCTCAGCCTGGATGAAGCCGGCGCCGCCACCCTCGACTTCATCCGCCTCCACGTGCCCAAGCCCCGGACGGTGCCCCTGGCCGGCAACTCCATCGGGACCGACCGGCGGTTCCTGTGGGTCTACCTCCCGGAGATCGAGAACTACCTGCACTACCGGTCGGTCGACGTCTCCACCATCAAAGAGCTGGCCAGCCGCTGGTACCCGAAGGTCTTGGCTGCCGCACCCCCCAAGGCGGGGGGCCACCGGGCGATGGACGACATCCGTGAAAGTGTGGCCGAATTGGCCTATTACCGTACAAGTGTCTTCCGGGGGGACTCGGGGGGAGGAACACCGGAGGGTGACCAGGTGGCCGAGGTGCCGCCCGAGCCCGACGGTCAACCGAGAGGGGAGCATCCATGACCGACACCGCCGAGGGCGCCGACACCATTGAGGCCACCGCCGCCGCTGCCGAGCCGGCCCCGCCCCCGACCCTGGCCGAGGCCACCGCCGCCCTCACCGCCCCCGGGCAGATGTTCGAGATGGAGGAACTGACCATCCGGGGCGTCCCCACCCGCACCTGGAAGAGCGCCCCGGCCACCCTCCGGTCGGTGCTCGAGCTGTCCTCCCTCCACGGGGACAAGGACTTCCTGGTCTACGAGGACGAGCGGGTGAGCTTCGCCGAGCACTTCCGCATCGCCGCCTCGCTGGGGCACGCCCTGGCCGAGCGGTTCGGCATCAAGAAGGGGGACCGGGTGGCCATCGCCATGCGGAACCTCCCCGAATGGGTCATGGCCTTCTGGGCGTCCATCTCGGTGGGGGCGGTGGTGGTCCCCATCAACGCCTGGTGGACCGGGCCGGAGCTGACCTACGGCCTGTTCGACTCCGGCAGCTCGGTGGTGTTCGTGGACGAGGAGCGGGAAGCCCGCATCCGTCCCCACCTCGGCGAGCTCCCCGACCTCCGGGCGGTCATCGTGACCAGCGAGGAGCACCTCGAGACCGGCGGGCGGCGCACCCCGGTGGGATCGGTCGTCGAGCGAGACGGACTGGATCCGGTGCCGGTGGTTCCCTTCGCGGAGGCGGTGGGCACCCCGGTCGAAGGAGTCACCCTTCCGCCCGCCGACATCGACCCGGATGACGACGCCACCATCTTCTACACCTCGGGCACCACCGGGCGGCCCAAGGGGGCGGTCGGCACCCACCGGAACAGCGCTTCGAACCTGATGAACCTGTTCTTCGTGGCCACGGTCGGCTCGGCCCGCCGCAGCGGCGGGGTCGACACCGAGCCGGGGACCCAGAACGCCAATTTGTTGTCGGTCCCCCTCTTCCATGCCACCGGTTGCCACGCCACCCTGGTGACCAACACCGCCGCCGGCGGGAAGCTGGTGATGATGCACCACTTCAACCCGGAGCGGGCCCTCGAGCTCATCGAGCGGGAACGGATCACCATCTTCGGCGGGGTCCCGACCATGGTGATGCAGGTCATCGACTCGCCGGACTTCGCCAAGCGGGACGTCACCTCGGTCAAGTCGATCTCCTACGGCGGCGCCCCCTGCCCGCCGGACCTGGTCCGGCGGATCACCGAGCACTTCCCGGCGGGGTCTCCGGGCAACGGCTACGGCCTCACCGAGACCTCGGCCATGACCACCATGAACAACGGCAACGACTACATCCGCAAGCCCACCAGCGTCGGGCCCCCGTCGCCGGTCTGCGACGTGGCGGTGGTGCCGGAGGACTACGAGGGCGCCGAGCCGCCCGTCGGCCAATCGGTCGACCCCGAGCGCACCGGCGAGCTCTGGATCAAGGGTCCCAATGTGGTCCGGGGCTACTGGAACCGGCCGGAGGAGACCCAGGCGGCCTTCAGCCAGGGTTGGCTGCACACCGGGGACGTGGCCCGCATCGACGAGGAGGGGTTCGTCCATATCGTCGACCGGGCCAAGGACATGATCATCCGCGGTGGCGAGAACGTCTACTGCGTCGAGGTGGAGGCCGCCCTGTTCGAACACCCGGCGGTGTCCGACTGCGCGGTGATCGGGGTCCCCCACCCGGTGCTCGGGGAAGAGGTCGGCGCGGTCGTCGTCCTCCGACCGGGCGAGGACGTCGGGGCTGACGAGTTGGGCCGGTTCGTGAAGGAACGCCTGGCCGGCTTCAGCGTGCCGACCCGGTTCTGGTTCCGGGCTGAGCCGCTCCCCCGCAACCCGGCCGGCAAGGCGTTGAAGCGCGAGCTCCGCACCGAGCTGTTGGGCCCGTCTCCGGCGGGCTGATGCCCGGGGCACCCCGCGTCCTCGGCGGAGGGGCGGCGTGGTGCCCGTCCCCAGCCGCGAGCCCCCCTTCCCGAATGGGGTGAGGCAAACTAGGCACGGTGAGAGTCGAACCCGATCCGGCCAGTTCTGAGCTGATCTCCCTGACGGAATACCTCGACTACCAGCGCCAGACCCTGCTGTCGAAAACTGACGGGCTGACCCGGGAGGAAATGGCCCTCGTCCACCCTCCGTCGACCCTCACCCTCGGGGGCCTCCTCTACCACCTGGCCCTGGTCGAGGAGGACTGGATGGAGGTGCGTTTTCTGGGTCTGCCCGTGCGCGAGCCTTGGATCGTCGACTGGGGGGCCGACCCCGACTGGGAGTTTCACACTGCCACCAGCCTGCCGCCGGAGGAACTGCAGAGCCGGTATCGGGATGCCTGTGAGCGGAGCCGCCAGGTCGTCTCCCAGGCCGCCAGCCTGGATCAGCTGTCGGTGGTGCCGTTGCGCGACGGGCGTCACTTCTCGCTCCGATGGGTGCTGCTCCATCTCATCGAGGAGACGGCGCGTCACAACGGGCACGCCGACTTCCTGCGGGAGGCGATCGACGGCACGGTCGGCGACTAGCCGAACCCGGAGTTCCACCTCTCTGGCTGGATTGTCTACCGTCTGAGCATGGACGACTCGACGATGCGCCTCCGAGTGGAAACCGCCCGGGTCGGGCACCTGGCCACCGTCAGGGTCAACGGGCATCCCCACCTCGTCGCCTGTTGTTTCGTCCTGACCGGCGAGACCCTCTACTCGGCGGTCGATGCCAAACCCAAGTCCACCGTTGTGCTCCAGCGCCTCGACAACGTCGCGGCCCACCCCTCAGTCTCGCTGCTGGTCGACCATTACGGAGAGGACTGGTCGGCACTGTGGTGGGTACGGGTCGACGGGAACGCCCGGATCATCACCTCGGGTCCCGAATTCGATCGGGCGCTGGTCGATCTGACCGCCAAGTACGAGCAATACAGGCGCCAGCCGCCCCCCGGCCCGGTGATCGCCATCGATGCGTTGGCCTGGCGGGCCTGGCCCTGATCAGCCGGGGTCGGCGTTACTCGGCAGGTCGGAGGGCCAAGAAGTCCCCGCAGACGAAGACAAAGGCCAACACCGCGGCGGCGGCAGCGTCCCGCTTACCGATCGACCGGAAGCTGGCCACGCTGACCACCGTGTCGATCGAATCGCTGGCCAGCGTCATCGAGGTCCAGCGGCGGACGCCGCCGGTCTCGTTCGACCGTGCCGAAGTGACGGTGCCGAGGCCCAGCACCAGATCACGGATGCCGATGGTGCGCATCAGCAAGACCGAGGCGCCGGTCGGCTCCTCTCGGCCCGACAAGCGCATCGGCACTTGGGGCGCCACGATGAGCGCCGCCCCCACTGCGGTCCGGAGCCATCCCATGGTTTGGTGGCTGATCGGCCGCACCCGGGCAGCGTAGCCAGGCCGGCCAGTTCCCGCCCGGGGCCGACCGGCGCGCCGTCCGTCGGCGGGAAACGACCCGTAACCTGCGGGAACTCAGCAAGGGGTCGGCCGGCCGGGGAATAATGGATCGATGATCGACAAGTCCCCTCGGGGATCCTGGCGCCGAGCCGGGACGAGCCGAGGGGATGCCGACCGGAAGCGCCGACCCGGGCGCGACCGTCCCGAACCCAATGCCCGGGCCCGGCGATGAGCGATCTGCTCTTCGCCATCGGTCTGGTGGTGGTGGTGTCCACCGGCGCCAGCGTGCTGTTCACCATCGTGCTCCCGAGGGAGCCCCGGGGGTTCGGCCGGGTCGGGCTGATGGTCAACCGCTGGGTGCGGCTGGCGTTCGTCGGATTGTCCCGGCTGGCCGCCACCTACGAACGGAAGGATGCGCTGCTGGCCCCCATCGCCCCGGTTGCCCTGGTGGTCCAGCTCGCGTTTTGGGGGGTGTGCCTCATCGTGGGTTACGGCCTGATGCTGGAGGGGACCACCCACAACCTCGGATCGGCGATGATCCAGGCCACCGGGGCGGTGTTGACCGTCGGGACCATCGACCTCCGCGGGACCGCCAACCTGGCGGTGGACATCGCCGCCGGAGCCAGCTGGGTGATCGTCGTCACCCTCCAGATCGCCTACCTTCCGTCCCTCTACCAGGCCTACAACCGGAGAGAGAGCCTGGTGGCCATGCTGGAGAGCCGGGCCGGCGTGCCGGCCTGGGGCCCCGAGCTGCTCGCCCGTCATCAGCTGGTCGGCATCATCGACACCCTGCCCGACTTCTACGCCGCCTGGGAGGCGTGGTCGGCCGATCTGGCCGAGAGCCACGTCAACTACCCGGTGATGCTGCTGTTCCGGTCCCCCGACCCCTGGTTCTCATGGTTGGTGGGGCTGCTGGCCGTCCTCGACGGTGCTGCCATGCACCTGGCCCTCGATCCCACCGGCGCCTCCTCCCAGTCGCGCCTGTGCCTGCGTATGGGCTTCACCGCGCTCAACCGGATAGGCAGCGCCCTGGGCTTCGAGATCGACCCCGACCCCAATCCGGAGGGGCCCATCCAGCTGACCTTCGAGGAGTTCGAGGAAGCCGTCAAGATGCTCGAGCGCATCGGGTTCCCGATGGACCGGACCGCGGAGGCGGCCTGGCCCGACTTCCGGGGCTGGCGGGTCAACTACGAGTCGACCGCCTACCGCTTGTGCGAGCGGCTGACCGCCCCTCCGGCACCCTGGTCCGGCAACCGGCGCTATCTGCGTTCCGGGGTGGTGGCCCCTCGTCGACCGCCTCAGCGGACCCCGACGGTCCTGTCCGACCTGCGGCCTGCCGTCGTCATCCCTCCCACCGGGCGTCGGCGGGCCCTCGACCCGGATTCGGATCCGGACTACTCCTGAGCCCGGGATCGGCGGGCTAGTCGTCCCGGGCCAGCAGGGCCCGGGTGGCGTCGACGTCCTTGTGCATCTGGGCGACAAGATCGTCCACCGAGTCGAAGGCCAACTCCGACCGCAGCCGGCCCACGAAGGACAGCTTCGCCTCTTCACCGTAGAGATCACCGGAGAAGTCGAGCAGGTAGGCCTCGACCAGCAGGTCGCCGTCGGCACCATAGAAGGTCGGACGCCGGCCCACCGAGATGGCCGTCGCCGAGCGGGTGCCGTCGGGCCGGTCGTACCAACCGGCGTAGATCCCGGTGGCGGGGATGGCGATGGTGGCCGGGATGTCCAGGTTGGCGGTCGGGAACCCGAGCTCGGTCCCGCCCCGGTTGTCGCCATGGACCACCGGCCCCCGCAGTTGGTGGGGACGGCCCAACAGGGCGGCGGCTTCTTCCACCCGGCCTTCGGCGATGAGCCCCCGGATCCGGGTGGAGGACACCGGGTGACCGGCCTCCGCCGACCCGTCCGGCGCCGCCTCCAACGACACCCCCTCGACGGTGAACCCGACCTCGGCTCCCATCTCCTGGAGGAGGGCCACATTCCCCTTGCGGCCGTGACCGAAGTGGAAGTCCTCGCCGACCACCACCAACCGGGCGTCGAGCCCGCGCACCAGGATCTCCCGGACGAACTCCTCGGCCGACTCGTTGGCCCGCTCGGCGTCGAAGGGGACGACCACCGTGCGGTCGACCCCGGTGGCCGCCAGCAGCTCGAGCTTCTGGTCGAGGTCGCAGAGCAACAACGGTGCCGACTCCGGGCGCACCACCGCCGCCGGATGGCGGTCGAAGGTCACCACCACCGAGGTCAGCCCGTCGGCCCGGGCCCGGGCGTGGAGCTCACCCAGCAGCGCCTGGTGGCCGAGGTGGACCCCGTCGTAGGCACCAATGGTGACCGCCGAGCCCCCCGGGGGCGGCTGGCACTCGGCCGGATCGGTGATGATCTCCATTGCCCTGGGAGACTAACTGGCGCCGGTGAGGACGACGGCCGGGCGTATCCGGTCGGTCTCGGTGGCCTCGTAGACGGCCAGGAGGTTGTGGCCGACGTCCACGATCCCCCACGGGCCGTCCCCGGAGATGCCGAGGGAGACCTTGTCGAGGGCGAGACCGCGGCTGACCAACTTCTCCACGTCCACCGGCACCACCACCTGTTCGAGATCCCGCATCCCCTGGGCCGGGGTGAGGACCACCGCCGGGGTCAGCTCGTCGACCAGCCGGGCATCCTCGGCGGTGAACGAACCGATCCGGGTCCGTCGCAGGTTGCGGAGGTGGGCTCCCCCACCCAGGGCGGCCCCGAGGTCGGCGGCCAACACCCGGATGTAGGTGCCCGACGAGCACTCCACGTCGATCCGGAACACCCCCGAGGTGGTGGTGGGGGCGACGTCGAACCGGTGGACGGTCACCGGACGGGCGGCCCGCTCCACCTCGATGCCCTCCCGGGCCAGGGCGTGCAGCCGGCGTCCACCCACCTTCACCGCGGAGACCATCGGGGGGATCTGTTCGATGTCACCGGTCATGGCCGCCGCCGCCGCCCGCACCTCGGCCAGGGTCACCTGGCTCATGTCCCAGGTTCCGGTGACCTCCCCGCTGGCATCGAGGGTGGTGGTCGACGTCCCCATCACCACTTCCCCCTCGTAGGTCTTCGGGAGGGCGGTGAGGAACCGCATCAGCAGGGTGGCCCGGCCCAGTCCCACCAGCAGCACACCGGTGGCGTCGGGATCGAGGGTGCCGGCGTGTCCTACCCGGCGCTGACCGAAGATGCGGCGGCAGCGGGCCACCACGTCGTGAGACGTCCAGGCGGCCTCTTTGTCCACCACCACCAGTCCGGTGGTCACCTCGCTCGCCGGGAATGCCATCAGTCGGCGTCGTGCTTATCGGGGTCGGAATCGGGGTCGGGGTCGGGGTCGGGGTCGCGGGGGGAACCGGCCTCGGCGTCGGTCTCCGCGGTCCGGATCCGGCGCAGCACGTCCTCGACCCGACTGCCGGAGATCACCGCCGGGTCGACCTCGAAGGCGAGCAGCGGGGTCCGCTTCATCCGGAGCTGCCGGCCGAGCGAGCGCTGCAGGTGCGGCCGCCGCTCGGCCAGGGCGTCGGCTCCGTCGTCGGACAGCGAGCTCAGGAACACCGTGGCGTGGCGGAGGTCGGGAGCGGTGTCGACCGAGGTGACGGTGACCAGACGGAGTCGCTCGTCGGCATCGGCCAGCCGTTCGAGCTCCTCGGCCAGTACCTCCCGCAGCACCTGGTTGACGCGCAGCGACCGGGGATAGGGGGATGCGCCCCGGTTGTCATGACGGCGACCTGACATAGCTACTTCCGTTCGAACCTTTGGTCCTGCTGCTGATGGTGCGGCTGAACTACCTCTCAGGTACGAGGGATCTCCCGCTCGTCGAACGTCTCGATGATGTCGCCCTCTTTGAGGTCCTGGTAGTCGGACAGGCCGATACCGCACTCGAAGCCGGACTGGACCTCCCGGACGTCGTCCTTGAACCGGCGGAGGGAGGTGATGGCGCCCTTCCAGATGATGACGCCCTCCCGGAGGAACCGGACCTTGGATCCACGGGTGATGACACCGTCCCGCACGTAGCACCCGGCCACCGCTCCGAGCTTCGGCACCCGGAACACCTGTCGCACTTCGGCTTCGCCGGTGACGATCTCTTCGTAGACCGGAGCCAGAAGGCCGAGCATGGCCGCCTCGATGTCCTCCAGCAACTTGTAGATGATCTCGTAGGTACGGATCTCGACTCGGGACTTGGCCGCCATCTCCCGGGCCCGACGGTCCGGGCGCACATTGAAGCCGATGATGGTGGCGTTCGATGCCTGGGCCAACTGGACGTCGTATTCGGAGATCCCGCCCACGCCCCGGTGGACGAAGCTCAGCTTCACGTCTTCGCGTTCGAGCTTGCGGAGGCTCTCGGTCACGGCTTCCAGCGACCCGCGCACGTCGGCCTTGAGGATCAGGTTGAGGGTGGCGGTCTCGCCCCGCTGGATCTGCTCGAAGAGGTCCTCGAGCTTGGCTCCGCCCAACGCCGAACCGGCGGCCGGCACGTGGCCCGCCACCCGGTAGCGATGGGCGCGCGCCTCTCCGATGGTGCGGGCCTGGGCCTGCTCGGGGGCGACCCGGAAGTCGTCACCGGGTTCCGGAGGCTCGGAGAACCCGAGGATCTGCACCGGCGTGGAGGGGGGAGCTTCTTTGATCTGGTCACCGTGCTCGTCGACCAGGGCCTTCACCTTGCCCCAGGCGGCGCCGGCCACGATCGGATCGCCGACCCTCAGCGTGCCCTGTTCGACGATGACCGAGGCCACCGGGCCCCGACCCACCTCGAGCTCGGCTTCGATGACCACGCCCCGGGCCCGTCCCTCCGGACTGGCCACCAGCTCTTCCACCTCGGCGACCAGCACGATCTGCTCGAGCAGATCTTCGATGCCCAGATTCTGGAGGGCGGAGACCTCGACGGTGATGGTGTCGCCACCCCAGGCCTCGGGGACCAGCCCGTGCTCCGAGATCTGCTGGAGCACCCGGTTGGGATCGGCTTCTTCCCGGTCGATCTTGTTGACGGCCACGATGATCGGAACGTCGGCCGCCTTGGCGTGGTCGATGGCCTCGATGGTCTGGGGCATCACGCCGTCGTCGGCCGCCACCACCAGCACCACGATGTCGGTGATCTCGGCACCACGGGCCCGCATGGCGGTGAACGCCTCGTGACCGGGGGTGTCGATGAAGGTGATCGGATGGTCGTTCCAGACCACCTGATAGGCGCCGATGTGCTGGGTGATGCCCCCGGCTTCGCCGGCCACCACGTTGGCGTGGCGGATGCGGTCGAGGAGCAGGGTCTTGCCGTGGTCGACGTGACCCATCACGGTGACCACCGGTGGACGGGGCCGGAGGTCGGCCTCATCGATCTCTTCGTCGTCGTCATCGAGGAACTTGGCCAGCAGTTCGGCCTCCCGCTCCTCTCCCGGGTCGACCAGACGGACTTCGGCACCGAGTTCGGCGGCGAACAGGTCGATCATGTCGTCGGTCAACGACTGGGTGGCGGTGACCATCTCCCCCTGCATCATGAGGAAGCGGATCACGTCACCGGCCGACCGGTTGAGCTTGGGTCCGAGGTCGCGGGCCGTCGAACCCCGCTCCACGATCACCTCGGTGTCGGGCACCGGGGCGGTGGAAGGGGTGTAGGCGGTGAGTTGGGTCGGCTCGAGCTCTTCGAGGTTGCGACGACGCCGGCGTGGGCGACGTTGGTTGGGACGGCCCCGGCCCATGCCGGGGCCGCCTCGCCCGCCCGGGCCTCCGGGACCGCCACCCGGGCCACCGCCGGGGCCGCCACCCGGTCGTCCACTGAATCCTCCGCTACCGCCGCCCGGCGCGCCACCGGAACGACCGCCGAAGCCGCCGCCGCCGGCGCCGGGGCCACCCGGACGTGCGCTTCCGGGCCCACTCGGCCGGCTGGGGCCGCCAGGGCCGGGGCGTCCACTGAAACCGCTGCCCGGACGCGGGCTGCCGGCCGGCTGACGCCGCCCACCCGAACCGGGGGGAGGAGGAATCGGCTTGCCGGTGACCGAACGGGGCGGCCCGCCCGGGGGCGGGGGAATGGCGCGGCCGGAGGCACTGGTGGGTGGATGGGTGGGGGCAGAGGGGGGCGCGGCCGGGGCGACCGACGCGGCCGGGGCCAGAGGGGTCGACGGGGGCGTCGGGGCAGCTGGCGTCGCCGGCTCATCCGACTTGGCCGGCGGAGCCGGGGTGGCCGGCGCGGTCGACGGGCTGGCCGCGGCGGGAGCGGGTGCGGCAGGGGCCTTGGCGGCAGGGGCCGTCGGTGCCTTGGCGGCAGCTGC